>NZ_JAHBCX010000011.1:0-464983 GCF_019955895.1 Pseudomonas sp. GL-B-12 | reverse complement strand
GTCTGGGGGCTGAAGTTACCCGTGGCCTCTCCAGGATGGAGATGGGATTAGGCCTTCGAGCGGGCCTGGCCATTGTCGCTATTGCGCTGCTGTTGGATCGACTGTCACGGGGCGCGTTACAGCGTCACTCCCCCAGCAAACTCCTTTGAAAGGGCATCAGTATGAGACGCAGCTTTTTTTGCATTGATTCGCACGCGTGCGGCAACCCGGTTCGGGTTGTAGCGGGCGGAGCACCGCTGATGCCCTCCGTATCGATGGCGGAGCGTCGCGATATTTTCGTGCGTGACCACGACTGGGTACGCACCGCATTGATGTTCGAGCCTCGGGGGCACGACATCATGTCTGGCGTCATTGTTTATCCATCGGTACGTGATGACTGCGACTTCGGTGCGCTGTTTATCGAAGTCAGTGGCTGCCTGCCGATGTGTGGAGCGGGCACCATCGGATTATCGACCGTGGTCATTGAAGAGGGCTTGGTGACACCTCGTGAGCCGGGAAAACTGGCGATTGAAACACCGGCGGGACGGGTCAATGTCGAATACACAATGGGCGGCGAGTTTGTTGAGTCGATTCGCTTGTTCAACGTAGCCAGCTACCTGCACAGCGCCGATGTGGTGGTGCAAGTACCTGGAATTGGTACGTTTACGGTGGACATCGCCTACGGCGGGAATTTCTATGCGGTGGTCGAACCACAGGAGTGCTGGACTGGATTCGAAGGGCAGACGACGGCTGACATCGTGGGGATGAGCCAGAAGCTGCGCGCAGCGCTCTCGGCCATTTGTGACCCTGTGCATCCAGAGAACAGCAGAATCAGTGGTGTTCATCACGTCATCTGGTGTGACAAACCACAGAGCAGAACCGTGCATGGCCGCTGTGCAGTGTTCTACGGTGATAAAGCTATTGATCGTTCTCCCGGCGGTACCGGTACCTCGGCCCGGATGGCTCAGCTCTTCGGAAAAGGTCGGCTGAACGTCGGCGACGTTTATCGACTCGAAAGTCTGATCGGTACAATCTACGAAGGAAAAGTGGAGGCGTCGGTAAAGGTCGGAACCTTCGACGGCATGAATCCAAGTGTCAGCGGCTGGGCTGAGGTGATAGGTCACAACACTATTTTCGTCGATGACAAAGACCCTCTTGCCCACGGGTTCCAGCTCGCATAAACAGTACGGTCACGGCGCCAGCGGTTGATTCTTCGCAAGTGCAGATTCAACCGTGGTTTGCACAAAGGCTGCATTCGTCAGTGTAAAGAAGCGAGGCGTAAAGTGAGAGAACGACGAGATTTCAGCGGGTGTATGAAAGGTAAAAACCTGCGCTATCTGGAAGAGACTCGTAGTGAGCCGACGGCTCATGCTCGGGCAGGATTTTTACTGCTCGAGCACTTCTCGTTGCCTGCATTTACGCAAGCGCTCGATACGATTGTCACTGCCAACCTTTTGCGTCCTACGTTGTTCTCTTCACGTACCTTCGGGTTGCAGGACGGAGAGGTTACCAGCGACCTTGGCCTGGTCATTCGACCGGATGCGCGTTTGGACGTGGCAGCACTCAAAGACCTTAATTTGCTGGTCATATGCGGCGGCTATCGCACCGAACTCAAAGTCAATCACGAGCTGATCAGCATCCTTAAAACGGCATCAGAACTTGGTATCACCCTGGCAGGGCTGTGGAATGGGGCGTGGTTTTTGGGCGTATCAGGTTTGCTTGAGGGGTATCGTTGTGCGATTCATCCCGAACACCGACCTGCGCTCGCAGAAATTTCAAAAGTCACGCATGTCACCAGTGAAGCATTTGTCATGGATCGAGACCGGCTCACGGCTTCGAGTCCGGCGGGTGCTTTTCATATGGCTCTCGAGTGGATCAAAGGGCTGCATGGCAAGGCGCTTGTCGAGGGCATCGAAGACATTCTGTCTTTCGAAGAGTCGCGGTATCGGCGTATCAAACCGACACAGAACATCTCGTTGAGCGCCCCCCTCAAGGAGGTGGTCAAACTGATGGACGCCAACCTGGAAGAACCGTTGCAAATGGACCAACTGGCGGTATATGCCGGACGTTCCCGTCGACAAATAGAGCGCTTGTTCAAAGAACAACTGGGTACCACGCCGCAACGGTATTACCTGGAATTGCGCATTACCGAAGCGCGGCGATTACTTCAGCACACAGAGCTGTCTCAGGTTGATGTGCTGGTCGCATGCGGCTTTGTTTCACCGAGCCATTTCAGCAAATGCTACAGCTCGTATTTTGGTTACCGGCCTTCGAGAGAAACACGGCTGGTGAAGTAAAAAAGGGCTGTCGCAAAAATTTTAAGGAGGAGGGCATGACCGAGTTGCGATTGAAGTGCGACCGAACAGAAAATGCTGCGCCCACCGTTGCTGCTAGTCCTGGGGTCGCAAGGCCCCAACTCGGGATCTTCTTATGCCTGCTTTCAATGCTTATCTTTGCGAGCCAGGACGGACTAACCAAGGTGCTTGTCAAAGACTTCCCGGTTGCCCAACTGGTCATGATGCGCTATTGGGTGTTTGTCGTTTTTGCCCTCGGATATGCCGCCTACCAAGGTAGGGGCAAAGAGTCATTTCGCAGTAAGCACCCTGGGCTCCAAATCATTCGAGCGCTGTTAGCCGTGGGTGAAACCATACTGTTTGCAGTAGGGCTACGATATTTGGGCCTGGCCGAAATGCATGCGCTCTACGCCGTATTTCCGCTGATGGCACTGGCATTGGCGGGGGCCGTGCTTGGGGAGTTCATAGGTCTGCGGCGCTGGATTGCCGCCGCCATAGGGTTCACCGGGACACTGATCATCCTTCGACCAGGCGCGGGCGTTTTCGAACTCGCGGCGCTGATTCCCCTGCTGGCTGCTTTGGCGTTCGCGGTGTTCAACGTATTGACGCGCCGGATTAGCCAACACGACTCCTTTGCTACGAACATGCTCTTTATGGCAAGTGTGGGTGCCCTGACAGTCACATTTGCGGGGCTACCCGCATGGGTTTCTCCGACTCCGGTCCAGGGCCTCTTGATGGGGATCCTGTCATTGACGGGTGTAGTCGCTCAGATTCTGTTCATTCAAGCACTGAAATACGCAACCGCTTCTACCCTGCAGCCTTTCAACTATGCGCTTCTGGTGTTCGCCACTTTGATTGGTGTGATCGTTTTTGCCGAGCGCCCGGATACCTGGGTGGTTGTCGGAGCCACGTTGGTGATTATTGGGGGGCTGTATGCGATTAAGGCAAAGGCGTGAACGTACCTGAGTGTATGAAGTAATCAATGTTTCCTGGATGAGCACGGCCATAAAAAAGGGCCGCTCAAAGCTGCCCTTTTCCCAACCTACTCCTTAGGCGGCGCTAAACAGCTTGTGCGGATCCATGACAAATTTCTTCGGCACCCCGGCATCGAACTCGTGGTAACCGCGCGGCGCGTCGTCCAGGCTGATCACCTGCACGCCGACGACCTCGGCAATGTTGATCCGGTCCCACATGATCGCCTGCATCAGCTGACGGTTGTACTTCATCGTCGGGGTCTGGCCGGTGTGGAAGCTGTGGGACTTGGCCCAGCCGAGGCCGAAACGGATGTTCAGGCTGCCATGCTTGGCGGCTTTGTTGACTGCGCCCGGGTCTTCGGTGACATACAGACCCGGGATCCCGATATTGCCGGCGACCCGCACCACGCCCATCAGCGCGTTGAGCACGTCGGCCGGGGCCTCGTGCTGCGCGCCGTCATGGCCGTGGCCACGGGCTTCGAAGCCGACCGCATCGACCGCACAATCGACTTCCGGCTCACCGAGCAGGTCGGCGATTTGCTCGTGCAACGGAGTGTCCTTGGTCAGGTCGGCGATCTCGAAGCCCTGGGCCTTGGCATGCGCCAGACGCAGCGGATTCACGTCGCCGACTATCACCACCGCCGCACCAAGCAGACGGGCGGAGGCGGCAGCAGCCAGTCCGACCGGACCGGCACCGGCGATATACACCGTGCTGCCAGGGCCGACACCGGCGGTCACCGCGCCGTGGTAGCCGGTCGGAAGGATATCGGAGAGGCAGGTCAGGTCACGGATTTTCTCCATGGCCTTGTCGCGGTCGGGCAGCTTCAGCAGGTTGAAGTCGGCATACGGCACCAGCACGTATTCGGCCTGGCCGCCAACCCAGTCGCCCATGTCCACATAGCCATAGGCACCGCCGGGGCGCGCCGGGTTGACCGTCAGGCAGACGCCGGTGTGCTGTTCCTTGCAACTGCGACAACGGCCGCAGGCGACGTTGAACGGCACCGAGACCAGGTCACCGATCTGCACGTTTTCCACGTCACGGCCCTTCTCGATCACCTCACCGGTGATCTCATGGCCAAGCACCAGCCCGACCTGGGCCGTGGTCCGGCCACGCACCATATGCTGGTCGGAGCCGCAGATATTGGTCGAAACCACGCGCAGGATTACGCCATGGTCGATGCGCTTGCCGCGCGGGTCTTCCATTTTCGGATAGGGGATGGTCTGCACCTCGACCTTGCCTGCGCCGAGATACACGACACCACGATTACCAGACATGTTTTCACCTCGCTTTTGTTGTTGTGAGAACACGGCCCTTGTACTGCGAAGGGGCGCGCGGCCTTACAGTGCAGTGGTATATGTCTTGCGTTTGCGCGTGAATGCAGATTGGTTGGAAGTCACCTTCCAACGACGCGTGATTAGCAGTTATCGTATCGATCCTACGCCTGGTATCAGCACCCTGCGAGAGCATTTAGTCCCTGTTGAGTATCTCTTTCCCCTCAATTTCCATGGATTCAGGGCTAACCCCGGACGATAGGAGTAAACGCGATGATTGCGGACTGGACAGGTCAGGTAGCGCTTGTCAGCGGAGCCGGTAGTGAGCGAGGAATTGGTATTGCGATTGCGAAGCGTCTGGGCAGCCTGGGCGTGAGGTTGATTGTCACAGGCAGCAGCGCTCGCATCCATGATCGGGTGGAGGAGTTACGTGCCGCAGGATTTGAAGCGCAAGGGCGTACGGCGGACTTGAGTGAAGAGGATCAAGTCCTTGAACTTGCCACTTGGGCCGAATCGGTATGGGGGCGAATCGATATTCTTGTGAACAATGCCGGCATGGCCGCCCAAGGTCATCCGGAGCCTTTTGCCGATCTGGCGGACATGAGTGTCGATAGCTGGAATCTTTCAATTGCTCGAAATCTGACAACCGCCTTCCTGTTGACCCGTGGAATTTTGCCGGGGATGCGCAACAGACACTACGGCCGTATCGTCAATGTCAGCTCCACGACTGGCACTCGGGCAGGTAATCCAGGAGAGGCTGCTTATGCTGCGGCCAAAGCTGGGATGGTAGGTATGAACATGAGCCTGGCCCTTGAGGTCGCGCGCTATGGAATCACTGTGAACTCGGTCGCGCCTGGCTGGATCGCCACAGGGTCAAGCACTCCAGAGGAAGAGAATGCAGCGAAGTATGTTCCGGTTGGCAGGGCTGGTCGCCCGGAAGAAGTTGCTGCTGCCGTTACGTTCCTGGCCTCACCTGAGTCCAGTTACATTACCGGTGAGTTGCTGGTGATCGATGGTGGCAATTGCCTGATAGAGAACAAAGCACCCAAGTAATCAATGCGTTGCCCGCCGCAAAATTTTGCAGCGAACCAGAGTCTGGCTCCGCGCAACCTGCAACGGAGGAGGGTAAGTGACTCCCTCCGTCGCAAGTCGGGCTGATTCGATCAAAACGGCAGTGGCAGTTTCGCCGTGCGCCCCCCATCCACCACCAGCACCTGCCCGGTGATGAAGGCCGATGACTCCGAGGCCAGGAAAACGACTGTCCCGCCAACATCCGCCGGCAATCCGGTACGTCCGACCGGGTGAAGGCGCAGGAGTGCCTGGCGCGCCGCACGCGGATCAGCTTGAGCGGCGAGGTACGCATCACTCAACTCGGAATTGATCCACCCTGGCGCAATGGCATTGCAGCGGATGCCGTCCCGGCCGAGATCGACTGCCAAGGCTCGGGTCAGCCCATGGATACCGGCCTTGGAGGCACAGTACGCGGCATGTTCAGGGTTGGCGCCTATCCCTTCGATCGACCCGATGTTGATGATGCTGCCACCGCCTCGCAGACGCATCTGGGGCACCAACGCCTTGCACAAGAACGCTGGCGCCCGCAGATTGACTGCCATCATGCGATCCCAGTCCTGTTCGGTCATATCATCAATGGATTTCTCGAACATGAACCCGGCGTTGTTAACCAATACATCGATTCCGCCAAGCTGCTCCTGGGCGAATTGTGCAATCAAATTGGGCGACTCCATCGAGGCGAGATCAGCCTCGACGAAATAGACCTGAGGGTGATCTCGCAAGTCGTCGTCCAGTGCCTGGCGCTGAGCGATCAACACGCAAGCTCCCGCCTCAAGCAATTGTTCGGTAATGCCTCGGCCAATCCCTCTGCCGCCCCCGGTCACCACTACATTTTTACCGTTGAGCATCGCTACCTCTCCTTAGCCGGACACCGGCTTGGCGCCTGTGACTTCTACCGTTTCGCCGGCGATGTACCTGGCCTCGTCGGACGCCAGAAATGCGATGACATCCGCAATGTCTTCAGGCTCGGCGATGCGGCCTAATGGCACGCTCTTGTTTAGCTCTTGCACGGCTTTGTCCGGATCCAGGCCGCGACGTTCAAAGCCGCTGCGTATCATCGGGGTATTGATTTCGTGCGGGCACACGGCGTTGACACGGATGCCCAAAGGGGCGCAATCGCGGCCCAGATTTTTGGTTAAAGCCGCGACAGCCCCTTTGCTTGTGCAATACGCCACGTGGGCGGGGCCTGGATAAATTCCCCAGACAGATGATGTGTTGACGATTGCGGCGCCCGGGCGATTTTTCATGTGCGGTATCGCGGCACGGCAGATGAAGAACACTGCATTCAGGTTTACGCCCATGGCGTCAAACCACATATCGTCAGTGGTTTCCTCAATCGTGCCGCGGGGAATGATGCCCGCATTGTTCAACACGATATCGATCCCCGAAAAAATATCGACTGCAGTTTGGACAATCGCTTCACAATATTCTTTTCGGCGTAAATCGCCTGCCATGTAGTGCACTTCGGCACCCAAGTCACGAACTTTGGCTGAGATTGATTTGCAACCGGCTTCGTCAAGATCAGATAAAACAAGCTTTGCGCCTTCTCGGGCGAACAATAACGCTAACGCCTGTCCGACACCGCCGGCAGCGCCGGTAATGACCACCACTTTATTATTGAATTTCATATGGCAACCTACTTGGTAGTTTTTTGGCGCAGCCATTATTTAATTTCAATGGATCGCCGCGTCCAATAACTTTTTTACGGGGCCAAAGATAACCTGACGTTATCCAAAGTTTCTGACTCGAGCATTTGCAATCGCGCCAGACCGGTTGAAAACCGTCAGCCGCTCATAACGTGAAGTCATCATTTATCTATCTAAAATATCATTATGGGTGGGGGATATCAGCTGCTAAGGTTTTCTATAAGCAGATCGCTACAAGCTCGCAGTTTACAAGCCTCACTGTTTTTTGCTGGCAATCTCTAGGTCTTTGAATGCAAAGGGTTTGAGCGCCTAATGAATAAAAATAAATAACTGCCAGTAAAGTCTATTTGTTTGCGCGCAAAGCAAACATCCTCTTGGCAAATCCGCCGACTAATAAAAAACTGAAGACAGGTTGCATCCCCCCCTCAAACGACTAGGAGAGCCGAATGACGTTTACTTTACCCAAGACCATGCACGCTGTGCTTCTGAAGGGGCATGGGGGTACGGAGCAACTGGAGTATCGAACCGATGTGCCAGTGCCTAGCCCTGGTGTCGGCGAAGTCTTGATAAAAGTTGGCGCTGCCGGCGTCAATAACACCGACATCAACACGCGTATTGGTTGGTACTCCAAACAAATAACTGGCGATACAAATTCGGGTGGCGCTTCCGGATTCGCTCAGATCGACACTGAGGACGCATCCTGGTCTGGTGTTCCGCTTAAATTTCCGCTGATCCAAGGGGCCGATTGCTGCGGGCGCATTGTTGCGGTTGGCAAAGGGGTGGACGATGCTCGAATCGGACAGCGGGTACTGGTACGCAACATGCTGCGAGCGCCTGTTGAGAATCGGCCGTTCGAGTGCTGGACTTACGGCTCAGACTGCAATGGTGCTTTTGCTCAATTTACAGTTGCACCGGCAGCGGACACCTGGCCCGTGAACAGTGATTGGAGCGATATCGAATTAGCTTCGATTCCATGTGCCTATTCAACCGCCGAACTTTTACTCCAGCGTGCAGCCGTCAATGGTGCTGACAAAGTACTGATCACCGGTGCAAGCGGCGGTGTGGGATCGGCTGCGGTTCAGTTAGCGAAATGCCGCGGCGCTGAGGTAGTTGCAATTACCAGTTCAAGCAAGGCGGATCAAATTCTGTCTCTGGGCGCCGATCGCATCATTCATAGAGACGCAAACCTGGTTGAGGCGCTTGGTGAAAACAGCGTTAGCGTCGTGCTGGACTTGGTGGGTGGGAAAGATTGGCCCGCGCTGTTGCAAGTGCTCAAGCGGGGTGGTCGTTACGCTGTTTCAGGTGCTATCGCTGGCCCAATCGTTGAGCTGGATCTGCGAACGCTTTACTTGAAAGACCTCACATTTCATGGCTGCACTTTCCAGGAGGATGCAGTTTTCGATGAGTTGGTCGGTCATATTCAACACGGTCGTATCCGTCCCTTTGTCAGCAACAGTTATCCACTGTCCGACATTGCCAAGGCACAGAGTGACTTCATAGAAAAACGTTATGCGGGAAAACTGGTATTAGTGCCACCACAGGAGAGTGTTTGTGAAGATCATTGAAATTGAAGTTTATCAAGTCGATCTGCCCTATGCTGGCGGCGTTTATAAGCTGTCAGGCGGCCGTACTTACACAAGTTTTGACTCCACGATAGTGTGTATTCGCACAGACACTGGCCTTGAAGGCTGGGGCGAGTCGACGCCTTTTGGCCCGAACTATATTGCAGCGCACGCTCTGGGTGTGAGAGCGGGTATCGCCGAAATGGCGGACCTGCTTATCGGCCGGGATCCCCGGCAGGTTGATCGAATCAACGATCTCATGGACAGTACCTTGATGGGCCACCTTCATGCGAAAGCTGCGATTGATGTGGCTTGCTGGGACATCCTGGGCAAAGCGGTCGGGATGCCGGTGTGTGAACTGCTGGGGGGCAGTACAGGACTGTCCATGCCGATCATCGACTCGACCTATGCCGGCGACCCCGATGACATGCGTCGTCGAGTTGCTCAGACTCGAAAGCAAGGATACCTGGGGCATTCGGTGAAGGTCGGCGCGACACCGGAGGAGGGTGGGCCCGCGCTGGATGCCGCGCGCATTGAGGCATCCCTTGCAGATGCCCGCCCCGAGGAATACTTCATCGTTGATTGCAACGGTGGCCTGACAGTAGAGCATGCATTGCGCATGCTGAAACTGCTGCCATCCGGGCTGGACTTCGTGCTTGAGGCGCCATGCGCTACCTGGGCTGAGCACATGTCCCTGCGCCAGCGTACCAATGTGCCGCTGATCATGGACGAACTGGCGACGGATGAAGCTTCGGTGATGCAACTGATCAGCGAGAAGGCTGCAGATGGTATTGGCTTGAAAGTTTCCAAACATGGCGGCCTGACCAGAGCCCGGCGTCTGCGCGACATGTGCATGACCTCCGGCTTGACGATGAGCGTCCAGGAGACCGCTGGCTCACAGGTAGCGTTCGCTGCGCTGACTCACCTCGGGCAATCTATCCCACACCGAAATCTACGCTGCGTGCTTGATACGCGCGATATGTATCCACCAATCACGGCGCACGTCGACATTCCCGTGGTGGATGGCCGTATCCGTGCCCCGCAGGCCCCGGGATTGGGCCTCACGATCAATCGGGACGTCGTCGGTGAGCCCGTAGCGATCTATCGCTGAGTTGAACTCCAGCGGCGTGGCGCATGATGTACTTCGTGCGTCGCGTTTTTTTGTGTGGAATCCGCACTTTTTCGACCAGTCAATTGATTCGGGTTCATTGATGGTGTGTTCACTTGATTTAGCGATCGAGCGTCTCGAAAATGTACGCCTATGTACATGCCGTGTACGCCAAGGATTCCGGGGTGTACAGTGGAGAAGAATTTTCAAATAAAGGTGCAACCCGAATGTCACAGACAGGAAGGGCGAAAACCAAAGCGCAGGACGCAGGCTGGCGAGGCTCCGTCGATGGCTGGCTGGACGCCGCTTACGATGCTCTTAAAGAGTCGGGTGTGGATGCTGTGCGGGTGATGCCGCTGGCCAAACGCTTGAATTTGTCTCGTACCAGCTTTTACTGGTTCTATGAAGATCGCGAACAGCTGCTCGCGGCACTCCTGGCTCGATGGCGGGACAAGAACACCGGCGGTATGGTCAGCCAATGCGAGAGTTACGCAGAAAGTATTTCCGAAGCGATTCTCAACGTCTTCGAGTGTTGGGTGAACCCTGAGCTGTTCGACTCACAATTCGAATTTGCCGTGCGCAGTTGGGCGCTGCAATCGGACGAGGTCACTGCTGAAATCGCTCTGGCCGATGAGGCACGGATGAATGCCTTGGCCGCGATGTTCCGACGGTTTGGCTACGACGGCGAGGGGGCCGATGTTCGGGCCAGGACGATCTACCTCACGCAGATCGGCTACATCTCCATGAAAACCAATGAAGATATCGTCGTACGATTTCGACGGATTCCTCAGTACGTGAGCGTGTTCACCGGCAAAGTACCGAAGCGGCGCGAGCTGGACCGCTTTTATGGAAAGTTTGGCTACGCGGAAAAAGAACCTGGCGTTTTCGTTCCCTTGGTCGAAACATTCGAGGATTCCCCTGCCGATGGAGAATAGAACTCTGGGCATCATCGGAGGCACCGGCTGGCTCGGGCGCGCAATCGCTGAGGCGGTGCTCGATAGCGGGCTCATCGGGCCTGACCATTTGTTGATCTCGAACCGCTCCGGCGTCAGTACCTTCGGGCCAGGCGTGAGACTGCTGGCCGACAACCAGCAGTTGGTGGACCTCAGCGATATTGTCGTGCTGTCCATCCGGCCGGAGCAGTTTCGCGAACTGCAGATCAACGCCCGCGGCAAACTGGTGATTTCCCTGATGGCCGGAGTTCCGGCGGCAGCCATCAGCGCGGCCACCGGTGCGGATGTAGTGGTGCGGGCCATGCCGAATGCGGCCGTGGAAATCAGGCAGTCGTTCACGCCCTGGTACAGTGCCGGAAACTTTCTAGAGCGCGACCGCCAGTGGGTACAGCGACTGTTCGAGTGCGTAGGTTCGGCGGACGAAGTGCCTGATGAAGACTGTATTGATTACCTCAGCGCGTTGTCCGGGACTGGGCCGGCCTTCCCGGCAATGCTGCAAATGGCACTGACTAATCAGGCAGTGGCTGCGGGAATTCCTCTCGTCATCGCGCAGCGCGCTGCACAAGGCGTAGTAGTGGGGGGCGGCCAGATGCTTGCGAGTCGCGATCCGCAGCAAATGATTGAGTCGTTGATGGCTTACCGTGGCGTGACGGCAGCAGCGCTGCAGTCGATGGCCGATCAAAACATCGAGTCCATTGTGGGGCAGGCAGTGAAGGCAGGCGCTGAGGTTGCGCGGCGGGGAATGTAGCCAGGGCAAGAGATATGCAGTGAAGGCCTGCTGAAGGGTCTTCACTGCAGTAGACATCAGCCGGTTGCGATTATTCGGCCTTGAAGCAATAGACAGCCAGTTTGTTGCCATCAAGGTCCCGAGCGTAAGCGGCATAGGCATTTTCAGCCCAGTTACGCGAACCCGGTTGGCCTTCACAGATGCCACCGGCAGCGAGTGCGGTTTCGTGGAATGCATGTACCGCAGCGCGATTTGGCGCTTCGAAGCTGACAGTCACGCCATTGCCAACGTTGGCAGGATTGCCATTGGCGGGTTTGAGCACGAAGAACGACGGTTTATCCACACCCCAGATGGAGCCGGACTCATCAAGGTCTGCAACACGGTTGAGACCAATTTCTTTCAGAACGCCATCATAGAAGGTCCGTGCTTTGGCAAGGTCATTGGTACCGACAGTGACATGGGTAAAAACAGACATTTTCATTTCCTTTGGGTTGTGATGCGGGTGTGAGCGCTGGCCGATATCACGGCAGTGCCTTGGTCAGAAATGAATGACGGTGCGAATGCTTTGCCCGGCATGCATCAATTCGAAAGCCTTGTTGATGTCCTCAAGGCCGAGGTTATGGGTGATGAAGGTTTCCAGCGGAATTTCGCCGGTGCTCGCTTTCTCGACGTAGCTGGGAAGCTCCGTTCGGCCCTTGACCCCGCCAAACGCGCTGCCGCGCCAGACGCGCCCGGTCACCAGCTGGAAAGGGCGGGTGCTGATTTCCTGGCCCGCACCGGCGACACCGATGATGATCGATTCACCCCAGCCCTTGTGGCAGCACTCCAGAGCAGCTCGCATCAATTTGACGTTGCCGACACATTCAAACGAATAGTCCACGCCACCGTCGGTGAGCTCGACAATCACGTCCTGGATGGGCTTGTCATAGTCCATGGGATTTATGAAGTCGGTCGCGCCGAGCGACAGGGCGACGTCCCGCTTGGCCGGGTTGATATCAATGGCGATGACTCGCCCGGCGTTGGCCATTTTCGCGCCGATGATGGCCGCCAGCCCGATCCCGCCGAGCCCGAATATCGCAACGCTTGCCCCAGCCTCGACCTTGGCGGTATTGAGTACGGCACCAATACCTGTGGTCACGCCACAACCCAACAAGCACACCTGTTCTAGCGGCGCATCCTTGGGGATTTTGGCCAGGGAGATCTCCGGCAGTACCGTGTACTCGGAGAAGGTCGAGCAGCCCATGTAGTGGAACACCGGCTGGCCCTGAAAGGAGAAACGCGATGTTCCGTCAGGCATCAGGCCCTTGCCCTGTGTCGCTCTCACTGCCTGACACAGGTTGGTCTTGCCCGATAGACAGAATTTGCATTGCCGGCACTCGGCCGTGTACAGCGGAATCACATGGTCGCCGACCGACAATGACGTAACGCCTTCGCCGATCGACTCGACGATCCCGCCGCCCTCATGACCCAGCACGGCAGGAAAGATCCCCTCGGGATCATCGCCCGACAGGGTAAAAGCATCCGTGTGGCAGACACCGGTTGCCACGATTCGTACCCTTACTTCACCAGCCTTGGGCGGTGCGACATCGATGTCCACCAGCTGTAACGGCTGTCCTGGGCCGAAAGCGACTGCCGCCCTCGATTTAATGGTCACTGCTGACATGGTTTCCCTCTTGTTCATGGCGAGCCTCCGGTCCAACAAGAATGGAGGTTCGGATTCAGATTTCTTTCACCAGGCGCAAAGCGTCGTAGATGGCTGCATGGGTATTACGAGCAGACACGGCGTCGCCGATCCGGAACAGCTGGAAGCGTCCTTCGGGATTGGTGACGATGTTCTGAGCCGTGCCGGCGATCAGGTCATGCTGTTCTACCGCGCCGCCATTGGTGGAGAGAGGACGCAGGTCGAAGTACAAGTCGTCCAGCGGAAGGGTGCCGTGGTTGACGACCACCTGATCGACCACGCGCTGCTTGTGAACCTGTCCGTAATCGCTGCCAAAGGTTGCAACGAGCCCGCCATCATGTTTTTCCACTGTATCGACCCGGTAGGTCACGGTGAAGGTGACGTCCAGATCCTGCAGGCTGCGCATGTAGGGCACCAGGTTCATGGCCATGACTTCAGGTGCAAACGAGCGATCAGGGGTGACGATTTCGACTCTCGCACCGCTTTGCGCGATGACCTCGGCAGCCTGCAGGGCAGCATGATCCCCCGCATCGTCGAAGATCAGTACGTTGCGACCGGGCTTGATGTCGCCGGAAATGATGTCCCAGGTTGAAACCACGAGTTCGTTGCCTTTGCTGAGCACCTCGGTATCCGGCAGGCCGCCGGTCGCAACGATAACCACGTCTGGCTCGAAGGCTTGCACAGTGTCGGCTTCGGCCCAGGTATTGAAGTGAAACTTCACCCCCAGCCGTTCGCATTGCGCCATTCGCCAATCAATGATGCTGATCATCTCGCGACGACGCTCGCTCAGCGCAGTCAGACGAATTTGCCCACCGGGTTGGTCAGCCGCTTCAAGCACCGTCACGTCATGGCCGCGCTCACCGGCGACCCGCGCTGCTTCCAGCCCGGCAGGGCCGGTACCGACCACCAACACCTTGCGCTTGACGGCGGCTTTGGGAATGTCATGAGGCATGGTGGTTTCCCGCCCCGTCGCTGCGTTGTGGATGCAGTAGGCCGCGCCGCCCTGGTAGATGCGATCCAGGCAATAGTTGGCGCCCACGCACGGGCGAATGTCTTCTTCGCGCTTCTCGATGATTTTGCGCACGATGTGCGGATCGGTCATGTGCGCGCGGGTCATGCCCACCATGTCCACTTTGCCCGAGGCGATCGCGTAGCGCGCGGTGGCGACATCGGGAATCTTCGCAGCGTGGAAGGTCGGAAAGCCTGTCGACGAGCGGATCTCGCCAGCGAAGTCGAGATGGGGCGAGTTGCGCATACCCTGAATCGGGATGACATCGGTCAGCCCTGCATCCGTATCGATGTGACCGCGCACGACGTTCAGGAAGTCGACCAGTCCGCTGTCCTTGAGCATGTGAGAAACCTGCATGCCCTCACTGGCAGTGAAGCCGCCGGGCAGTTCTTCATCACCGGTGTAACGAACTCCCAGCAGAAAATCTTCACCTACCCGCTGGCGGATGCCACGCAGGATGTCGAAGGTAAAGCGCATGCGGTTTTCCAGCGAGCCACCGTAAGGGCCGTCGAGGTCATTGGTCAACGGCGACCAGAATTGATCCATCAAATGCCCGTAGGCCTGAAGCTCCAGACCATCGAGACCTGCCGCCTTCATGCGCTCCGCGGCGTCTACATAGTCCTTGATGATCCGCTCAATGTCCCATTCCTCCATTTTCTTCGGGAAGGAGCGGTGCGACGCCTCGCGGCGGTGTGACGGCGACACCACCGGTAACCAATCGGCCTTGTCCCAGCGGGTACGGCGGCCCAGGTGGGTCAACTGGATCATCACTGCCGCGCCATGTTCGTGGCATTCATCGGTCAGGTCCTTCAACCATCCAACTACTTCGTCCTTGTAGGCGAGCACATTGTTGAACACCGGCGGGCTGTCTCGGGATACGGCAGCGGAACCGGCGGTCATGGTCAGGGCGACACCGGCTTTGGCGCGCTCCACGTGGTAGGCGCGATAGAGATCCTTGGGCATGCCGTCCACAGGGTAGGCCGGTTCATGGGAGGTGGTCATGATCCGGTTTCTGAGGGTCAGATTCTTGATTTTATAGGGTTGCAGCAAGGGATCGCTGGACATCGTGGTGCGCTCCAAAGTGGGCTTCATCAGGCTCGGTGACTTAAAATTAGGATAAATGTACACCTGTGTCAACTATTAGTGACACAGGTGTACATTTTGCTTGCGTGCCAAAAAAACCAGGATTAACATCCGCCCAAACAAGGACGAATGTGGCTCGTCCGCGTCTGTCATCCATTTAGAAAGGAGAGAAGCGTGACTGAGTTATTTGATATTCGTTTGGCCAGCAAACAAACTGCCTTCACTGAAATCCCGGTCATAGATATTTCGCCACTCATAAACGGCGAAAATCCGCTGCGGGTGGCAAGCCAGATAGGCGAAGCGTGCGAAAAGGTGGGTTTTTTTTATATAAAAAACCATGGCGTTTCGCAGCAACTGATAGATGAGATGTACAGGGTCACCAAACTTTTTTTCAAGCTTCCATCCGAAGAGAAGAACACACTTAACATCGTGAACTCCGGGCTTACGCTACGTGGTTACATCCCGATGTATGCGGAAAACGTAGATCCTGCTAATACGCGCGACTTCAAAGAGTGTTTTGATTACGGCGCCCATTACGATGAAGTTTCTCCGTTTTTTGGTCCTAATCAAATGCCGTCCGGACTGCCGCAATTCGAAACGGTTGCCGAGGCTTATCATTCAGCTGTATTGGCGCTCGCGAGAACGCTCATCGGCGGCATCGCGCTGAGTCTGGATTTGCCGCAAAATTATTTTGAACAACGCCAACGCAAGCCCATCACTATTCAGCGCGTTTTGCGTTATCCGCCTCAGATAGGAAAGGTCTCCCTGGAAGAGATCGGTATTGGTGCTCACACGGATTACGGCTTCCTGACAGTCCTGTCTCAAGACACAGTTGGCGGTTTACAAGTCAAGAACCGTGCAGGGGAGTGGGTTACAGCCCCACCAGTTGAAGGCACTTTTATCGTCAACATTGGTGATCTAGTTCAAACCCTCACCAACGATCGCTACACCTCGACAATGCATCGTGTCATAAATACTAGCGGTCTAGAGCGCTATTCAATACCTTTCTTTATTGATTTGGATTTCGATGCGGTTGTTGAGCCTGTGCCAACCTGCGTGAGTGAGGCTCTGCCCGCGAAGTATGAAGCGTACACTTGTGGCAAACACAAATTTAAGCGTTTCGTTGATAGCTATGCGCATCTGAAAGTCGAATAGGGAGTTTTCAATGTGCATCCTATACATGGCAGACCCTGCCGATGCGCAGAAATGGCGAGATTGCCTGTCAACGCTCGCCCCTGAACTAGAGTTCCGCCAATGGCCTGATATCGGTAACCCGGCAGAGGTGCACTACATCCTGGCTTGGGAGCCTCTTGCCAACGTTGCGGAGCGGTTTGGTAATCTTCGACTCCTCTACGCTGCCGGGGCTGGAGTTGACCAGTTCGATCTGGCCCGTTTGCCTGCTCACGTGTCGCTAATAAGGCTGGTAGACAGCTCGATGGCTGACATCATGGCCGAGTATGTTCTGTTTGGTGTTCTTGCCTTGCATCGAGACATCCTCGCTTACCAAGAGGATCAGCGCAGTGGTCGCTGGCAACCTCGACCAATCGTGCTCGCTTCACAGCGGCGTGTTGGTGTCATGGGGGTTGGCAATCTCGGACGTGCCGCGCTTGATCGCCTTCAGCCATTGGGATTTCAGCTCAGTGGCTGGAATCGTTCTTTGAAGGAGGTGCCAGGTGGCCACTGTTACGTCGGCCCGGACGAACTGGAGGCGTTTCTAGGGCAGTGCGACATCCTTGTGAACATGTTGCCACTGACTCCCGAAACAGACGGGATACTCAATGCTGCGAGGCTCGATTGCCTGCCTCATGGAGCTGGACTGATTAACGTGGGACGTGGCGCCCACGTTGTAGAAACAGCTCTGCTTTCTGTGTTGAATGAAGGTCGTCTGGGAGGTGCCATACTGGATGTTTTGGCACAAGAGCCTCCCACTCAAGACAACCCACTCTGGAAACATCCCCGGGTGCTCCTGACGCCTCATATTGCAAGCGATGTGCAGATTGAAGGTGGTGTGGCGGTGATAGTTGAGAATCTTCGAAGAGAGCGTGAGGGAATGCCTCTCTTGAACGTGGTTGATCGGTCTAAAGGCTATTAGATTTTCCGCCTGCGACAGCACCATGCTGATAGCGGCCTGACTGGCGCAGGCCAAATCTGCCAACCGTTCCTCTAAAGGAAATTTATAAAACGCATGAGGAATTCCTGAGTAAGGGGTTTATTGGGAAGCTCATCCTCACCATTCCGGAGATCGATCAATGAAAATTACTGAAGTCCATAGCGGCATTTTGATGAGAAAGTTTCAAATTCATGGAGTCGCAAGAGAGCTAACAATGGGAGCAGTTTCATCCGCATACATCATTTTATTTATGGGCGATGTTTACCGTTCATGAGCGATCCAACCTCAATCGTTATTGAGTTTTTACACGATCTATGGAGCCTAATGTTCATGAGGAGCCCTCAACTATCTATAGAAGGCTTTTTTCTGGAATTAGTACCGCGTCCGCCTGGCGCAGACTGAGAAGTTACTGGGACTGAGGGCACGCCTCAATCAGAAAACAGCTCGAACATCAGCTGGCGAAGCCAACGATTGGCTGGGTCCTTGTTATAGCGTGCATGCCAGAACAAATTTATTTCGATGTTAGGCAGTTCCACCGGCGTCGGTAGAACCGCGAGCCCGAAGGGTTGTTCGCAACTGCTGGCGAATCGTTCAGGCACTGTTGCCATTAAGTCGGTGCGTTGAAGGATGTGGCCGACTGCGACGAAATGGGGAACCTCGAGGCGTATGTTGCGCTCGATGCCGGCCCGCGCCAGAAACGTATCTACTTCGCCGTGACCCGTGTTCGCCGCAACGACGCGAACGTGGTCATAACTGCAAAAACGTTCCAGCGTTAACGGTTCCCTGGTAGCCGGGTGGTCCTTGCGGCAAATACAAACATAGCGATGGTGAAACAGGCGCTGCTGAAAAAATCCTGCTTGTAGGTGCGGCAGTAATCCAACTGCGAGGTCTATCGCACCGTTCTGCAACCCTTCGGCCAAGGTATTGGATGTGTTGCGTAGTGTACTGATCGAGCAGCCTGGAGCGCGCTCAGCCAGAGCGTCCATCAGCCGCGGCATAAAGTAGATTTCACCAATGTCGGTCATCGCCATCGTAAATCTGCGATTGCAGTTGAGCGGGTCAAACTTGTCCTGTCGGCTCAGTGCATCACGCAAGGTCTGAATGGCCAGTGCAACTGGCTCAGCCAATTGCCGGGCATAGGGCGTGGGCTCCATTCCTTGATAAGTGCGAACGAAAAGCTCGTCGTTCAAAGCGACACGCAGTCGCTTTAACGCGTTGCTGACAGCGGGCTGGGTCAGATCGAGATTATCTGCCGCCGTCGATACCCGGCGGTCAATCAGCAGTTGGTTAAATACCAGAAGTAGATTGAGATCCAGTTCACGTAATTCCATAACGCCTCGTGCAGATTGCGCGCTCATAAGGGCTATAAATCTTTGCCCACCGTTGGGTCTGCACCGCTCTGAAATCGCCGCTGCAAGAGCCAAAGCCTAACAAGTGCCAGACCGCCGCGTCCATCGTGAGATCGATGGGACTTTTGCTCCCCTTCGATCTTTATTCACGCTCGAAATAATGCCTATTCACCTGGCTGCATTTATCACGGTCGATCGTTTGCCCATGATCGAATCCATGTCCAGTGCTGAACGCTCTGCGTAACACCATTGGGCACTGCGAAATTTCCGGAGGAGTCAGATCCTCCGGCTCTATAACAATGACAAGAAGAGCGATGCCATGCGTACGATTGATGTATCAGCCCTGATTGACGGGGCACGTTTCAATGCCTTCCATGCGCGCTTGCTGTTCTGGTGCGCGCTCATCATCATTTTCGACGGTTATGATCTGGTCATCTATGGGGTCGTGTTGCCTTCACTGATGTCCGAGTGGGGCCTCAGTTCGTTGCAGGCTGGAGCGCTAGGCAGTTGCGCGCTGGTGGGCATGATGTTGGGCGCTCTGTTTTTCGGTTCACTGTCGGATCGTATAGGCCGACGAAAAACCATCATGATGTGTGTCGCCATCTTCAGCGCAGTCACAGCGATCAACGGCCTGGCACGGAGCCCCGAGGCTTTCGCCTTATGCCGATTCATCGCCGGTCTTGGGATCGGGGGTGTAATGCCCAACGTTGTCGCGTTGATGAACGAGTACGCGCCAAAGAAATCCCGTAGCACTTTGGTCGCGATCATGTTCAGTGGCTACTCGTTAGGGGGAATGCTATCGGCGAGCCTGGGCATGGTGCTGATCCCACAATGGGGATGGCAAGCGGTGTTTTATGTAGCGCTGATTCCTCTGTTGGCGTTGCCATTTCTGATACGACAATTGCCAGAGTCGATGGATTTCCTTTTGCGCACAGAGCAGACCGTCAAGGCCCAAAACCTGTTGGCACAAGCTGCGCCGTCTTATAAACCAAGCGCAAACGAGCAGTTGAACCAGATGGTTGCCAAAGGCACGACTGTGTCGATTGCGCAGCTATTCCAAGAGGGACGCAAGTTAAACACCTTCATGCTGTGGTTGGCGTTTTTCTGTTGTTTGATGATGGTTTATGCATTGAGCTCCTGGCTGCCAAAACTCATGAGTGCTGCAGGCTATGGATTGAACTCCAGCCTGGCGTTTCTGGTAGCGTTAAACGTCGGCGCGATTATTGGAGCGGTAGGCGGTGGATGGCTGGGGGACCGAATTGGTATTGCAAAGGTCTTGTTCACGTTTTTCAGTTGCGGAGCATTAGCCCTGAGCCTGTTAGCGCTCAAGGCGCCGTTACCGATACTTTATTTGCTCATCGCCATAGCTGGGGCTTGCACCATTGGCACGCAGATCCTGGCCAACGCCTGCACGGTGCAGTATTACCCTGCGCACATACGGTCTACAGGGCTTGGTTGGGCGATGGGCGTCGGTCGCACCGGAGCCATCATCGGTCCTTTGTTAGGAGGCGCACTGCACGCTTCTTCATTGCCGCTGCAGGCGAGCTTTCTCATCTTCGCAGTACCAGGACTGATAGGGGCCGTCGCTATTCTGGTCTTTCTGATTCAGAACTCTTCAAGCCGACAGGCCGTTTCATCCAAGCAATCTGTGCTGCAGTAACGATTGCAGAAAAAGGCGAGCTCAAGGAGGGGCTCGTTTGGCCAATAACTGCTCGTCCTGAGAAGTAATATTCACACTCGTGATGGCATGTATGGGAGTTGCGGTATTTATCAATAGCACTCAGATGGCGATGATTTGGTTACTCCAATAACAATCAGCCTCATGGGTAACTTGCTATGCGTACTTCTCAATCTAAATTGCACATCGGTATTGTTGGCGGTGGTATTGCCGGCGTGGCTCTGGCCCTGGACCTGTGCCGTCATTCCCATCTGAGCGTGCAGTTGTTCGAAGCGGCTCCAGCCTTTGGCGAGGTCGGAGCAGGTGTCTCCTTCGGCGCCAATGCCGTTCGTGCCATCGCGGGTCTGGGTATTGCCGAACCCTACCGCAAGATTGCCGACCAAACGCAGGACCCCTGGCAGGACATCTGGTTCGAATGGCGTCGTGGTGAAGATGCCGGCTATCTAGGCGCAAGCCTGGCTGAAGGGGTAGGGCAGTCTTCGGTACACCGTGCTGACTTCCTCGATGCTCTGGCCAGCCAGTTGCCCGAAGGGATCGCCCAATTCGGTAAACGCGCCGTCAGCGTGGAGCAGGATGCCGAGCAGGCTCGCGTCCTTTTCACCGATGGCACTGAGCATCGCTGCGATCTATTGATCGCCGCGGACGGTATCAAGTCTACAATTCGTGATCATGTTCTCAACGGTCTTGGCCAACCCCTTGTGGCACCGCGTTTCAGTGGTACTTGCGCCTACCGTGGGATGATCGACAGCCAACAGCTGCGCGCAGCCTACCGGGCTCGGGGTGTCGATGAGCACTTGGTCGACGTCCCGCAGATGTACTTGGGTCTTGATGCACATATCCTGACATTCCCCGTTAAACAAGGCCGGCTTATCAACGTTGTGGCCTTCATTTCCGATCGCAGTCGCCCTGATCCAACCTGGCCAAGCGATTCTCCATGGGTGCGCAATGCCAGCCAGGAAGAAATGCTCTCTGCCTTCAATCATTGGGGAGACGCTGCACGGGTGCTGCTCGAATGCATTCCGGCACCCACCCTATGGGCTCTGCATGAACTCGATGAGTTGCCAGGCTACGTGCACGGCCGCGCGGGGCTGATCGGCGATGCTGCGCATGCAATGTTGCCGCACCAGGGCGCTGGCGCAGGTCAGGGGTTGGAAGACGCCTGGCTTCTGGCGCGATTGCTGGCCGATCCGCAGGTCCTGGACAGCCAGCCACAAGCGGTGCTCGCGGCTTATGACGCAATTCGTCGTCCACGTGCCTGTCGTGTACAGCGTACCTCCTGGGAAGCCGGGGAGCTTTATGAACTGCGTGATCCAGTCGTAGCCGATGATGAACAACTGCTGGGAAAAACCCTCGCAGAGCGTTTCGGCTGGCTGTGGAATCACGATATGCAGTCCGACCTTCAAGAGGCTCGTGCCCAGTTGGGTTGGCGAGCACTTGCCTAACGACTTGAACCGACATGCACGGAGGGAGCATCCAGCGGCTCTCTTCGTTCGTGAATACCAATAAGATCAGGTGAATCAAGATGACAGTAAAAATTTCTCAACTGCCGCAATTGCAGCAATTCTTCCGACAAGCCTCGGGACTGGACAACACCGAAGGCGATCCACGCCGCAAGCAGATCGTTTTACGTTTGCTGCAGGAAGTCGCCCGAGTGATCGATTGGTCAACGTGATCGAGGAGGGTTTCGATGCCGTGATACGTATCGGTGAGGTTGAAGACTCGCGGCTGATGATGCGCAAGCTCAACGGCTACAGTCATCGCCTGGTGGCGTCTCCACACTATCTTTCACTACGGGGTATTCCTTCACGGCCATCGGAACTGTCCAGCCATTCATGCCTGCGTTACCGATACACCACCAGCGGTAAACTCGACGCTTGGCCTCTGGTGGCAAAAAAGGGGCAGGCCATTGTTGAATTGGGACAGTCGGCTACCGCCAACGCGATTGAACCGTTGCTGGCAATGGCTAAGGCGGGGCAGGGAATAGCTTGCCTCCCTGATTTTTTTGTCGAGGACGCCATCGCTGACGGACGATTGGTGCCGGTATTGGACCGCTACGTTCGCGACCACGCACCTTCAGCATTCTCTGGCCATCCAGTCGCCAGCCGTTGCCCAAGATAAAGGCCTTCGTGAGCTTTATGACTTCGCGCCTGACGTGATTCGTTACGGTGACCCAAGCGCAAACCGCCGACGCGCTGGGGGGAGGGCGTCGGCAGAATTTGCGCCAGCAGTGACTTACGCTTTGCTGGATGCTTTTGTCGCCATGGCGCCGTCACCCAGCAACGCGACGACCAGTGCTGTCGCCGCCAGGTAGACAGGATATTCCCAGCCGCCATTGGCGTTGGTGAAGCTCCAGCCATTGCCGAAGTGGACGGTCGCGGCAACGAACAGTTGAACCACCGCCAGAGCGGCCACCCAGCGCGCATAGACACCCAGCACCAGCATTAAGCCGCCGATGACTTCAAAGGCCATGACCGGGTAGGCCAGGAAGCCCGGGAAACCGATGGATTCAAAAAAGCCTGCGGTGCCTGCTGGGGTGAACACAAGCACTTTGGTCAGGCCGTGAGCAATGAACATGATGCCGAGGGCCAGGCGCATAACGAGTGCGGCATACGGAGCGGTGCGTGAGTCGATCATGGTGTGGTTCCTTTGTTTATTTGGAGAGTGACAGCGTGTGGGTCAGCCATTGCGAGAAATCCGCCAGTTCTTCAGTGACGATCTCGTGGGCCATGTCGTAGAAATGCGTTTCGTGGGCGACGCCGATTCGATCCAGCCAGGCGTCCGACTCTTTCGCCCAAGCCACTGGCAGGATGTTGTCTTGATGGCCATGGGCGATGAACGCGCGGATGGAACTGAGCCGATCGGCGGAAGCGATCCGGGGGGCAAGTTCGCGCAGCATCCGGCCGCTCAATATTGCGAAACCGGCAACCAGCTCGGGCTCGGTGACCCCAAGGCTCGCGCTCATGATGCCGCCCTGGCTGAAGCCGGCGATCACGGTCGGCAACTTGGGCAGTGCTTCGATGAAGCGCTGCAACAGTTGCCGACTGGACTCTGCTTGCTCTTGATTGAACGAAGGGCCGTTGCTGGTGAAGTTCACCTGATACCAGGCGAAACCCTGTGGGCCAACTTGCAGCGGACCGCGCAGCAGAATCACTTCCAGTTCTTCGGGCAGCGATGCGGCCAATGAGGCGAGATTCGCTTCGTTTGAACCGACACCATGCAGTAAAAGCAGGCGGCCCCTGGGGGCCGAAGTGCTGCACCCTTTGCGGAAAAACAGGCCCGTTTGCGGCTCGCGGGCCGCTTCAGAAAATGTAATGTCACCCATGGTCTGTCATGCCTTAACTGAGTTGAATGGATTCAGATCCATCATTGTCGTTCGAGGTAAACAGGTAGCTGTCCATCGCCAGCACTCCGTAGCTCACGCCGCCTTCCAGGACACGCGTTTCATACCGTTCGCCGGCCGCACCAAGGGCGATGAGCAACGGTAAAAAATGCTCATCAGTCGGGTGGGCACGTTCTGCAGAAGGGGCGTGCTGCATATAGTCCAGTAGCAAATCGGTGTTGCTCGCCTGCAGGTTTTGGGCTGTCCAGGCAGCAAACTCTTTCACGTAGTGAGCCTCATGGCTGGCAGCCCCCCGAAACTCATACAAGTTATGGGTCAGGCTTCCGGAAGCCACGATCAACACTTTCATATCGCGCAGTGGCGTGAGGGCTTTGCCCAATTTCCATGCATGGTAGGTGTCGAGGCCGGCAGGCATCGATACCTGAACGACCGGTATGTCTGCCTCAGGGGCCAGATACAGCAGAGGCACCCAAGCGCCGTGGTCCAGACCTCGACGGGCGTCAAGCCGCGACTTCCATCCCGCATTCTGCAGCAGACCCACGATATGAGCGGCGAGAGCCGGAGCCCCCGGAGCGGGGTAGCGCAACTGGTACAAGGCGTCGGGAAATCCGCCGAAATCGTGGATGGTTTCAGGGGCGGTGCTCGCCGTAACGCTGATTTCGCCGCGGGTCATCCAGTGCGGAGAGAGGATGACGATGGCATCAGGTCGCGGCAGTTCGCGACCGAGTTCGGCCAGACGTTGACCCGCCAGACCAGGCTCGATGGCAAACATTGGAGCACCATGAGACACAAACAACAGGGGGAACGAAGTGTTCATGGTAAATGCTCCTGACGAATTACTTGTTAAGCCAGACAGGGGCGATTGAAGTGCCCAGGCCAGCGCCGTAACCGAGGTAGATATTCAGACCTGCCAATGGCTCCAGGTAACGGGCATTGATCAGTCCACCCGCGTCCACCGTGTTCCAACCCAGGCTCTGTGCCATGGCGGTAGCGGTCTGTTTGGCGCGCTCGCTGTCGCTGGCGACGAACACGCTGCCGCGCTGGTCATTGGCGAATGTCGGGCCGTCGGCAAGCATTTGGGCGAACAACGTATTGAACGCTTTAACGACGTGGGCTTGAGGCACTGCTTTGGCAATTTCTTCACCAGCGCTCGTCACGTGACCGATGGTCAGCGACATGTAGTCGGCGCTCAGTGGGTTGGTGATGTCGATGACTACCTTGCCCGTCAGATCGCCCAGGCTTTGCAGTGCTTTGGCGGCATCTTCATAGGCGGTTGCAACAACAACGATGTCGCTGTCACCCAGTGCTTCTGCAGCCGGATAAGCGCTGACATTGTCAAATTGAGCGGCTAGGGTTTTGGCCTTGTCGATGTCGCGGCCTGTGATCCGAACGATATGGCCGACACTGGACAATTGTTTGGCGAACGCCGAACCCATGTTGCCCGTACCCACTACTGTAATTTTCATCGCGACCTCATTTAAGTTGATGTGCGTATCGATGGGCTCAGTTTATAGATTGAGATATCGAGATAAATAAGGCCAAATGCGACTAACCGTTCCACTTATCGAGACAATGATGGACAGAGCGCTGGAGATGCAGGTCTTCTGCACCGTGGTCGATAAAGGCAGTTTTGTCGGGGCGGCCGAACCCTTGGGAATGTCGAAAGCGGCGATTTCACGCTACGTGAGCGGCCTTGAAGAACGCCTCGGTGCGCGGCTTCTGCATCGCACGACCCGCCGGCTTTCATTGACGGAGGAGGGGCGCCAGTTTTACCACCAAGCGCGTGAAGTCCTGGCGCTCATGGATCAGGCCGAGGAGGCCGTATCGTCCACCGCTCCAGAACCCAGTGGCGTTTTACGAGTGAATGCACCGGTCAGTTTCGGTGTGCTGCACTTGGCGCCGCTATGGGGCGACTTCATGAAGGCTTACCCCAACGTCGAGTTGGACATCAGCTTGAACGACCGACTGGTGGATCTTGTGGAGGAGGGCTTCGACGCCGCTGTTCGTATTGCCCGCATGGAAAGCTCTTCCTTGATAGGGCGCCGACTGGCGGGCACGCGAATGTGTCTGTGCGCTTCACCCGACTATCTGGCGAGCCATCCACAAGTGCGCACGTTGGCGGACCTGACAGAGCACGGAGTGATTGCGTATACCAACTTCGCCAGCGGCAATGAATGGCAGTTTATGGGCCCTGGTGGCAGCGAAAGTGTGCGCACCCGCTCGATTGTTCGCTGCAACAATGGCGATACCTGTCGCAGTATTGCCTTGGCGGGGGGCGGCATTGCCTTGCAGCCCAGCTTCATGGTGGCCGAGGATTTGCGGGCCGGGATCCTTGTTGAGATCCTGCCTGAGTACCAGTCCGTCGAACTGGGTATCTACGTGGTCTATCCCACCCGCAAGCACTTGGCGACCAAGGTCCGGGTGCTGATCAACTTTCTGGCTGAGCGATTTGCCCACCCTCAATGGGAACAGTAGAGTGGATGTCGCCAAATAGTGTCTGACTCAGCACTTATCCAGAAAGCCTCGCAGGTCGGTCGCGAATTTTTCCGGATTTTTTAACGCCAGGAAGTGATCGCCCTGTTCGGCCTTGGTGTACACATGCAGCACAGATCCCGCGACGACCGAATTCATCCAACGTTGGCTGTCCAGCCAGTCGCTGTATTCGCCGGTGAAAATGGCGGTTGGAACATCAATCTTTGTCTGGATGACATCCCGCCAATCGTTGGTGACGTGATCGAACAGCACGCGCTCCATAAATGCCATGTCATCCTTCACAACGGCCTGAGCAAGGCTTATTGCGTTGTGAAAGTAGGGTGAGTCCAGGGCAATGGCCCGTTCCAGTACCCGAGTTGCGCTGATCAGTTGGTTGGTAGGCGCTCCTTTGGCGTAGGACGCAATCATGCGCTCTGGCGAGGTGGTGAACGCCCCGGCTTGCAGTCGCTCCTGTTCGGTCCAGTCTTCATGACAATAAACCGAGGGCGCCTGGTCAATGATGCTCAGCGTGCGTATGCCTTGTGTACCGAACAGGTCGATATAGGCCCAGAGGATTGACGCGCCCATCGACCACCCGCAGTAATCGGCTTGGGACAGCCCCAGGTGATCTGCAAACTCTTTAACGTCCATGGCATATCGGGAAATCCGGTTGCCAAAGGCTACCTTTTCGGAGAGCCCCTGGTTTCTGACATCCAGCACGTACACGTGATAATGCTGGCTGAGGATGTGCATGAGGTGGAAATACAACGCACCGTTGGCTGACCAACCCGAGATGAAAATCAACGGCGTGCCCGCACCGGCTTCCCAATAGGCGAGGTTGACACCGTCGCTGGTGACAAAGCTGTTGAGTTTCAGGCCTTCAAAGTCAGAAACCCGAACCCGTTGACCAGGGATTTCATGGGGAAAGTGAAAGTCTTCGCCGAGCAGCGAGAGAAGCGATTGATTGTTCAGTGGGTATTTCAAAGTGCAATCCCATCCAGTTGAAGAAATGGCGCAGTTGATTCAGGGTGCAAGGGCGCGACTCTCATCCATACCGGCATTTATCGACGCCGAGCTGAGGCTGCGTACAGGTTTACGGCGATGCAGATTGCCAGGACCAACGCTGAAAACAGCATCGAGCGCGATAGCCCGGCAGAAAAAGCGGCTTTATCCGCATGGGCGATCATCGTGCCGAAGACAGCGACGCCAATTACACCGCCCAGTTGCCTGGCGGAGGCCATCAGGCCGGAGGCGATGCCCGCGTCATGCTGTGTGACCGAGGACAGCATCGAGTTGGTAATGAACGGTACTGACATGGCGCTGCCAATTCCCACCAGCATCAACGCATCATTGAGCGACCAGAGCGAGCTATTGGAAGTGGTTTGCGAAAGCGCGATGAATCCGACGATCTGAACCGTGAAACCCGTCGTGATAATACGAGTGGCACTGAACCGCCTGGCGAACCTAGACGAGAGCATCGTAGAAAATGTCAGCACCGCCGTCAGCGGGATAAACGACAACCCCGTTTTGAATGCGTCGTAGTGCAGGAAGGTTTGAAAGTAAATACTGAAAACGAAGACCGTTCCATAAAACGATCAGATTGATCGCAGCGCCTGCAAGCGCCATGCTCCCCAGCACTTTGTTTTTTGCCAGGTGAGCGGGCAGCATCGGATGCTTTTCCCGACGCTCGATCAGAACAAATGCCGCCGCACTAATCGTGGCAATTGCAATCGCGGTGAGTGTTTCGCTTACCCAACCTTTGGCACTGGATTCGGTCATGCCATAGGTCAGTGACGCCAGGCAAATCGCAATACTGATTTGCCCTGGAATATCGACGTGCTTATCAATC
This sequence comes from Pseudomonas sp. GL-B-12, assembly GCF_019955895.1. Lineage (NCBI taxonomy): Bacteria > Pseudomonadati > Pseudomonadota > Gammaproteobacteria > Pseudomonadales > Pseudomonadaceae > Pseudomonas > Pseudomonas sp. GL-B-12. The sequence continues at coordinate 436,826 of NZ_JAHBCX010000011.1, read as the reverse complement.
CGAGGGGAGGCGGGGGCGTAACGCAGGATCAGCCCGACAGCCAGCAGGCCGATCGGAATATTCAGCAGAAATACGCTTCGCCAGCCGAAGTACTCGATCATCAGGCCGCCGATCACGGGACCGGCGGCCAAGGCGACACCCCCACAGGCGCCCCAGAGCGCAACAGCGGCACGACGTGCATCGGGGTCGTGAAATGACACGCGAATCAGAGTAAGGGAGGTCGGTATCAGGAAGGCGGCGCCGATGCCCTGCACGACCCGCATCGTGATCAGCATGGTCATGCTGTCGGCGAGACCACAACCGATAGAGGCGAAGGTAAAGATAGCGAAACCCGCCGCAAAGACAGATTTTGCTCCCCATTTGTCACCCCATGCGCCTCCCAGGATGAGCAACGCAGAAAAAGGCAGCGCGTAACTGTTAATGACCCACTGCAAGCCCGTGAGGTCGGTGCCGAACGCATTTTTGAGTGCGCCAAGGCCGACGTTTACGACGCTGACATCAAGTTGAACGACAAGAAACCCTAAACAGGCAGCGGTCAGAATCGCGCGTAACGAAGAGTGTGATTTGGATTCAGCAATCAATGGTTCACAGCCCCTGGCATGTGGTGGTTGCGAGTCGATCAGCAACAGCCAGCGAAGCCAGGTTGTACCTGGCTATCGCCGGCAGCACTGCTTACACGAACTGCAGAACGTCGTTGACAGCTTTACGGGGCTTTTGCGGCCAGTTAGCCGAGCCAGGGTAGCCAACGGTGATCAACATCACCGGAATCTCCGTAGCGGAAAGACAGAATGCTTGTGCCACTGCCGACTGGTCGAACCCGATCATGGGTGTCGAAACAAGGCCTTGTCCTTTGGCGGCCAGCATCAGGGTCATGGCCGCCAGCGAGCCTGAGCGGATCGCTTCGTCGCGTTGTAACTGCGGGTTGTCCTGGTACATGCCTTGAGCGGCGCCAACCCACATGTCGTAGATCGCCTGATCAATGATCCCTGCATCCAGCGTCGGCTTCAGGGCTGATGGCAGGGTTTCATGGGGATTGAGGGTGCCACAGACAATAAAGGTCACGGCTGAATCCATGACCTTTTGTTGACCGAAGGCCAATGGCAGCAATCGCGCCTTTGCTTCGGTGCTGCGTACCGCCAGGAACTTCCAGTTTTGAAGATTGAAGGCGGAGGGGGCGTGCGTTGCCAAATCGATCAGCTCGGCAATTTGTTGATCCGTCAACTGACGTTCAGTGTCGTAGCTGTTGGCGGAAATTCGGGACTTAATAACTTCAGCAATACCGGACATGGGGATCTCTGTGCAGGGAAGGGGATGTGCGCAGTCCCGGTTGTTGCCGTCGAGCCTGCGCCTTCATTGAACTCAGCGGCTGAAACCGTCGAAAGGGGTCATGTACACCGCCCCGAACGGATCAAGGCGTTTGCGGATTTCTGCATCCGGTGTGCCGTAGACCACCAAGCTGGTAACGGTGCACAGCTCGAGGAAACGCTTGCCGAATGGTGCGAAGGTGGTGTCTACGTGACTGACTACGGCGTAGCCCTTGTGTCAGAGGCTTCATAAAAAGCCTGGTGAGGATGCATCGCTGGCCAAGCCGATGCATTCGGTGCTGAAGGCGGTCAGGGTTTCTCGGGCGCGTCGCCAAACAGTTTGCCTGCACCCGCCCAATCCGAAGCCGCTACGTCTTCAAAAATGACATAGATGTAGTTGGCATCGGTACCGGTGTGTTTAACGATGCTTTCAGTGATATCTGCGGCCACAGCGGCTTTTTGTGCGTGTTCTTTACCTTCGAACCAGCTCACACGTACGACGGGCATGATGGTGTCCTCTTGGGGCATTGACCTGGAGAGAGGTGCGTGATGTGCACCGTTGTCTTTCTAGAACTCATCCTACTGTTGAGTGTGCTGGCGATAAACGGCCTCAAGCTATAATCTGGGTAGATTAAAACTCTACAATCGGCGAGCAGGCATGGTTCCTATCGATTCGTTTCAGGGCGTCATCACGTTCGTCGTAGCCGCGCGCTCGACTAGCTTCACTCAGGCTGCCGAGCGCTTGGGGCTGTCAAAATCAGCCGTAGGCAAAGCCATTGCGCGTCTGGAAGAGCGCTTGGGTACACAGCTGTTTCATCGCACCACTCGCCGGATTTCCCTGACCGCGGATGGTGAGGCTTATTTCGTGGCGTGCTCTACCGCCCTTGAGGAGATTGGTGCTGCAGAGAGCGGATTGGGCCCCCGCGCTGGTCAGCCCTCCGGACGCCTGCGAGTAGACATTCCTGTGGCATTCGGGCGTCGGGTCGTAGCCCCGTTGCTGTTTGAGATCGCCAACAAATACCCGGCTCTGCAACTTAACCTGACGTTTTCTGACCACCTGGTTGATCCCTTCGAGGAGGGCATCGATTTGCTGGTCCGCTTTGGAGAACTGCAAGACACCAGCGGTCTGGTGGCGCGGCGGCTGACCCGACAACGCTGGGCCATTTGTGCCGCCCCCGACTATTTGACGCGCTTTGGCATTCCGCAGACCCTGGAAGACCTGAGCCAGCACCGTTGCATTGTCGGGCATCGACGCGGCCAGCCGCTGTCGTGGCGGGTCATGCAGGCGGGGCAGACCGTACGATACGCGCCACCGTCGACCCATCAGATTGGCGACGGGGAAGCCATGATTCTCGCGGCGGTCGCCGGCACCGGTTTGTGCCAGATGCCACGCAGCCTGTTCCAGGACGATATCGAGGCGGGCAGACTGGTGGAGGTTCTGCAAGTGTATGAACCAGAAGCTGTCGATGTGCATGCCGTATGGCCAAAGGTGTCACATCTGCGGCCGAAGGTCAGGTATGTGGTCGATGAGCTGGTTAAGCTATGTGAGCACTGGCAGTGATGCAGACTGACGCCGGGTCAATTCCAATTGATTGCTCTAAAGAGCCTTACACATCATTTAACTTGTGCGCGATGACCGATGCTCATAAGCGGCTATAACCCTGGATTTTGAGACCCGTTAGTCAGAAACCAAGTTAGAGTGTTCATCAATGTCTGTTCATTAGGTCCCTCCACTCGATTCGCGTAGTCGCGCCAAGCGGTTCCAGCGAACGAACCGGGCAAAAAAACCGTATCTCAATCGTTATGCGAAGAATGAATCGTCCGCTGTTTGTTTCTCTAGATGGGCCCAAGGGAGCCGGCAAAACCACACTGTTGGAAGCCGTGACGAAAGTACTAAGGGCAGACAACAAAAAGGTGATCCGACTTTGCGAGAAAAAAAGCGATCCCTATAGGGGTGAAACAATGACCCTCGTTAACAAGCTCGTCAGAAATCCCACCCGGGATTTGGAGTTGAGGGTTTGTGAGCGCTTTGCTGATAGCCGTACCTGGATTTCCCGGCACGTGCTGACTAAACAGCCACCAGACAGCATCATCTTGATCGATCGCTGGTACCCGTCTGATGCCGCGTTTCGCCGGATAGTCCCGTTTGCTGAGATTCTACAGTTGAACATTGATCGAAACGTGCGAGTACCAGACCTGCATGTCGGGGTTGTCACCACCCCTGATATTTCGTGGGCAAGGGCAGCGACACGACGGCGTGGGCTGGGCAGTACCGTGATCCATAAGCTGGAAGAACATGTCGCTTGTACCAAGGCGTTCGAGCAAGCAATTGCAGATCACGGCTGGGTTTTATGCCGTAACGAAGGAACGATCGAAGACGCAACGATGCAGGTGATTTCTGAGATCTATAGAGTCCTTCGGTGCCCGTAGGCGAAGTTCGCTGCGCCGGCCTTGATCAGACGGATCAAGCGTCGATTGCTGGAGATGTATGCCAAGAGGAAAGCGGAAGTTAGGAAAACGGACAGGACCTATGCGCATCTATTGAGTAATACTTGATTTAACTTGTGGGCGATGTTCACTGTTCATCGGCGATCTATGTCCCAACCAGCATTGGCTTTTCGTACGGCCTATGGAGTCAAGTGTTCACAGATTTACGTTCATGGGTGCATCCGACTCAGTCCACAACACTGAACACTCAGCGAAAGCGTCACTCTTAATTAATAGAGGACTAATAAGGCTTTCGTCGGGAGCACCATCATGATTCAGCGACGCAGATACTATCTTTCACAAATATCACTTCGTCTCGTGGCATTGCGCGCCAACGTCAGTCAGTTCAAACACGATGAATTGAGCATTCAGAAAGCCCTGAGCGGTGGGCAGGTGCCGGATAGCGGACAGGCGCTGGATCACGCGTTTGACGAGATACGGGAATCCATAGATCACACACAAGCGCTGCTGGAAGCCCTGGCCGAAGCAACCGGAGATTCAGAAGTGGTGAGAATGAACAATGAGCGACAACAGGAAAACCAAAGAGCCGGAAGCCTGGTTTGAGTTGTTGGACGACGAAGGCTATCGCATGGACTCACTTGGTGCGTATCACGGTGCGCTGTTGCGGCTGGCCGAACACCTGCTCAAAACCGTGTGATTGATGCTATAGATTGGGTGGTGCTCAAGGAACCAGTCTCGCCAGCAAAAGTGCTTGTTATCGGGAACAGCGGGCGCGGAATCAAGTCTGTTGTCAAACACACTTCAAAAAGAGGTAACGGCCATGCCACTCGTGCTCGATTCTCCCGCTTTTCATGTCCAGGGTCCGATACCGGCGATCTACAGTTGTGAAGGCAAGGATGTTTCTCCGCCGTTGGCCTGGAGCGGTGTGCCGTCAGGCACCAAGAGTCTGGCGCTGATCGTCGACGACCCGGACGCACCGGACCCCGCTGCCCCTAAGATGACCTGGGTCCACTGGGTACTCTATAACTTGCCCATGGGGACGACTGAGCTGCCCGAAGACTTGCACGCGCTGCCGCCCGGCACGCTACAGGGGCTCAACGACTGGCAGAAAACCGGCTACGGTGGACCTTGTCCGCCGATCGGCACCCACCGGTATTTTCACAAGCTCTACGCGCTGGACACCGTCTTGCCGGACCTGAAGCAGCCCACCAAGGCCAAACTCGAAAGCGCAATGCGCGGCCATGTACTGGCACAGGCCGAGCTGATCGGCACCTACCGTAAAACGAGGTGAGGATTTAAGTTTCATGAAAAACGGGGCGCTGAGCGCCTAATGCCAGTCATTTAAGAGTAGAGACGTCGAATGCAGAACCTGTGGCGAGGGAGCTTGCTCCCGCTGGAGCGCGAAGCGGTCCTAAAATCTGCAACTGAGGTTTTTCAGGTAGAACGCATCGCAGGTTCTACGACTGCTTCGCAGCCGAGCGGGAGCGAGCTCCCTCGCCACAATTGATCACCAAACTGTAGATTTTTGTTAACTGACTGGCATTGGGCGCTCAGCGCCCTGTTTTTCATGCCTATGGCAATTAGCTTCCAGCTTGTCTATTCAACGCCTCTTCAGCGGCTGCGATTTCTGCCTGACGCTTCATGATCATGTCGCCCACGGGTGGGCCCTGGAAGCGCCGGGCTTCAAAGGCGAACCAGACGATTGCCGTCAGAATCAGAAAACCGATGGTGATGTACAGCGCCCAAACGTTCGGCGGCTGGATGCCAATGACGAAGATCAGCACCATTGAGATGATCGAGAGAATTGCGAACAACGAGTACAACCCGCGCCCCATGTTCCACGGCCCCATGGTCGGCCACTTCGAGGTCCCGAAGGTAAACATGCCTAGCACGATGGGAATCATGAAAGAGAAGAACAGGAAGATCACCGTACAGGAGACCACAATCGTGTAAACCGGCGTTTCGCCGATCGATACCAGGGATGATCCCCAGTCGAACAACACCGCGAGAGTGGCACCGGTCCAGATCGCCGCCACCGGGCTGCGATGGGTCGGCGAGACCGTGGCCAGCGCTTTCGAGCAGGGTAGGCCGCCGTCACGCGAGAACGCGAAGATCATGCGTGAGACCGAGGTCACGGTCGCCAACCCGCAGAGAATCTGCGAGATGAAAATCGCCACGTAAAGCGCGATCTTGATGGCCGGGTTCACCTGGGTGTCCATGGCCCAGAAGAACACGTTCCAGCCATGCTTCGCTACTGTTGCTGTGCGCAAGTCTCGTCGATCGAAACTGGCGAATCAGGAGCCGGGGGCAGAAGTGCGCCGCCTTATTGACAATCGAGGGGGGACGGTCTAGCTGTTGAGTTTGGCGGCTCAGCGTCCTGCTACGAGCGCCGGTTGCACCCTGGAGTGGCGCCATGAGTGAATTCGTCAAGGTCGCATGCGTGGTCGATATCGAAGCGGGTACCGGCAAGACCGTGAACCTGGAGGGAACGCCCGTCGCGCTGTTCAACGTGGACGGCCAGTATTTCGCCATCCACAACACCTGCCCGCACGAGGACGGCCCGCTGGGAGAAGGAACGCTCTGCGCAAGCGTGGTGACCTGCCCCGTGCACGGCTACGAGTTCGACGTGACCAGCGGCGAGTGCCTCACGGAACCGGCTTATCGAGTCGAGCAGTTCGAGGTCCGGGTGGACGGCGACGACATCCTGCTGCGGCAATCGGCGGATGCTTGAGCGCTGCGGAGGAGCTCGGGCCGCAACCGCCAAAAGGCGAGGGCGCGGCCTGATGCCAGTCAGTTAAGTGCAGGGGGCCTAAAAAAGATCGCAGCCTGCGGCAGCTCCTACAGGTTTTGTGTGCACCTGTTATTAGATGTATTTTCTAACATGTTGAATTTACAGGCTATTCATGCCTTATAAAGAGCATGTTTGCTAAATTAGGGATGGAGTATAGTTAAAACAATCGAATCGTCCTGCCAGCAGCAGGAGGAGTCAGCGATGAGCACTGACAATGCCAGGATCCGCGAACTCAGCAGCCGGGCGTACAAGTACGGCTTTGTCTCTGATATTGAGAGCGACGCGGCACCGCGCGGGCTCAACGAAGACGTCATCCACCTGATCTCGGCGAAGAAGAACGAGCCGCAGTGGCTGCTCGACTGGCGCCTGAAGGCTTACCGCCACTGGCTGACGATGCGCGAGCCAACCTGGCAGAACGTCCACTACGAGCCCATCGACTACCAGGACATCATCTATTACTCGGCGCCAAAGCCGAAAACGCCGGGGCCCAATAGCCTCGACGAGGTCGACCCCGAGCTGCGCGAGATGTTTGGCAAGCTCGGCATCTCCCTCGCCGAGCAGGAGCGCCTGACCGGCGTCGCGGTGGACGCCGTGGTTGATTCGGTCTCGGTGGCGACCACCTTCAAGCACAAGCTCGCCGAGGTCGGCGTGATCTTCTGCTCCTTCTCCGACGCCGTGCAGAACCATCCGGAGCTGGTGCGCAAGTACCTGGGTTCGGTGGTCCCCTACAGCGACAACTTCTTCGCCACACTGAACTCGGCGGTGTTTTCCGACGGCTCCTTCTGCTACGTGCCCAAGGGCGTGCGCTGCCCAATGGAACTGTCGACCTACTTCCGCATCAACGCCGCGGATACCGGCCAGTTCGAGCGCACGCTGATCGTCGCCGAGGAGGGCGCCTACGTGAGCTACCTCGAGGGCTGCACCGCGCCGATGCGCGACAAGAATCAGCTGCATGCGGCGGTGGTCGAGCTGGTTGCGCTGGATAACGCCCAGATCAAGTACGCCACGGTGCAGAACTGGTACCCGGGCGATGCACAAGGGCGCGGCGGCATCTTCAACTTCGTCACCAAACGCGGCAAGTGCGCCGGTGTGCACTCGAAGATCTCCTGGACCCAGGTCGAGACCGGCTCGGCCATCACCTGGAAGTATCCGGGGGTGATTCTCCAGGGCGACTATTCGGTCGGCGAGTTCTATTCGGTAGCGCTGACCAACCATTACCAGCAGGCGGACACCGGCACCAAGATGATCCACATCGGCCGGCACACGCGCAGCACCATCCTCTCCAAAGGGATCTCCGCTGGCCATGGGCAGAACACCTACCGCGGCCTGGTGAAGATCCAGAAGGCCGCGACAGGCGCCCGCAACCATACGCAGTGCGACTCCCTGCTGCTGGGCAGCCAGTGTGGCGCGCACACCTTCCCCTATGTCGAGGTGAAGAACCCGAGCGCCCAGGTCGAACACGAAGCCTCCACCTCGAAGATCAGCGATGAGCAGCTCTTCTACTGCCGGCAGCGCGGCATCAGCGCGGAGGACGCGGTGCCGATGATCGTCAATGGCTTCTGCCGCGAGGTGTTCAAGGAGCTGCCGATGGAGTTCGCGGTGGAGGCCCAGAAACTGCTGGGCGTGAGCCTTGAGGGCTGCGTGGGCTGAGGCCCGGGGTGGAGCATGCTCGAGATCAATAATCTGCATGCCAGCGTCGAGGGCCGCGAAATTCTGCGGGGCATCACGCTGCGGGTCGACGCCGGCGAGGTGCACGCGATCATGGGGCCGAACGGCTCCGGCAAAAGCACGCTGGCCCAGGTGCTGGCGGGCCACGAGACCTACGAGGTCAGCGGCGAGGTGCTCTACGAGGGCCAGGATCTGCTCGCGATGCCAGCGGAAGCACGCGCGGTCGCCGGCATCTTCCTCGCGTTCCAGTACCCGGTGGAGATCCCCGGCGTCGGTAACCTTTATTTTCTGCGCACGGCCCTCAACGCCGTGCGCAAGCAGCGCGGGCTCGAGGAGCTCGACGCGCTGGATTTCCTCGCGCTCGCCAAGGAGCGCATGGCGCTGGTCGAGATGGACCAGAGCTTCATGAACCGCTCCGTCAACGTGGACTTCTCCGGCGGCGAGAAGAAGCGCAACGAGATCTTCCAGATGGCGATTCTGGAACCCAAGCTGGCGATCCTCGACGAGACCGACTCGGGCCTCGACATCGACGCGCTGCGGATAGTCGCGGCGGGCGTCAACGCGCTGCGGCGCAAGGATCGCGCGCTGCTGGTCATCACGCACTATCAGCGACTGCTCGACTACATAGTCCCGGATCGCGTCCACGTCATGGCCAACGGCCGGATCGTGCAGTCCGGCGACAAGGACCTGGCCGTCGAGCTCGAGAAGCACGGCTATGCGAGCTTCGAGCAGGAGTCGGCAGTGCCCGGAGTCAGGCCATGAATACGGCGCAGAGCACAACGTTCCTGGCCCGGCTAGAGTCCATGGCCAACGGCCGGCATCCCGTCTGGCTGCAGGAACTGCGCCGCGCGGCGTTCCAGTGGGTAACCGAACACGGCTTTCCCACGGCAAAGGACGAGGCGTGGAAGTACACGCGCGTCGCGCCCATCCTGGCGATCCCTTTCCAGCCGGCCGAGCCGGCCATGAACCGGCGCCTGTCCGCCGCCAGCGTCGAGCGGCTCGCTGGCGACTACGGTGGCCCGCGGCTGGTCTTCGTCAATGGCTATTTCGCCGCTGAGCTCTCGGTGCTCGAGGGGCTACCCCCAGACACCCAGGTGACCAAACTCGCGACGCTACTACGTGCCGACAGCTGGGCGCTCGAAGCCCTGTTCGCGCATGCGTTCCGTGCGCAGCCGCAGGCCTTCACGGCGCTCAATGCGGCCCTCGCCGAGGACGGGGCCTTGGTACAGATACCCGCCCACACCACGGTCGAAGAACCGATCCACCTGGTATTTCTCTCGGACCCGGGCGCCACGCCGCTGGTGGTGCAGCCGCGCGCCTTGGTGCTGATGGGGGCAGGGAGCCGCGCGACCTTAGTGGAAAGCCACGTCGGCAGCGGGGGAGAGGTCTACCTCAGCAATTGCGTCACCGAGGTCGTGCTCGAGGCCGGCGCGACACTCGATCATTACAAGGTGCAGAACGAGAGCACGGCGGCGTTCCATGTCGCGCTGCTCAGTGTGCGCCAGGCCCAGGGCAGCCGCTTTGCCGCGCACTCCTCGGCACTCGGCGCGGCGCTGGCACGGCAGGAGGTGCGGATCGTGCTCGAGGGCCCCGGCGCGGAGGTCGCCCTGAACGGTCTGTACCTGCCCCGGGGCGAGCAGCACCTGGACAACCAGACGACCATCGAGCATCTGGCGCCGCGCTGCACCAGCCGCGAACTCTATAAGGGCGTGATCGACGGGCATGGGCATGGGGTCTTCGACGGGCGGATCATAGTGCGCCCGGGTGCGATGAAGACGGATGCCAGCCAGACCAACAAGATTCTTTTGTTGTCGGCGTTGGCCCAGGTAAACACCCAGCCACGGCTGGAGATCTTCGCCGATGACGTCAAGTGCGCCCACGGCGCCGCCGTCGGCCAGCTGGATGAACAGGCGATTTTTTACCTGCGCTCGCGGGGGATTCCCCAAGCGGCGGCGCGGTCTCTGCTGACCTACGCATTCGTCAGCGAGATGCTGGAGCTGATCAGCCTGGCGCCGTTGCGAGCGCAACTCGAGCTACTGGTCGCCGCGCAGCTGCGCGGCCTGGAGGTGGCAGCATGAGCGACCTCGAAAGCAGCCTCCAGGCACTACCGAAACAGCTCGACCGCGCGGCAGGCTACGACGTCGAGCGCGTGCGCCGGGCGTTCCCGATCCTCGCAGACACGATCTACGGCAAGCCGCTGATTTACCTCGACAGCGCCGCGACGAGCCAGAAGCCGCAGGCGGTCATCGATGCCATGTCGCGCTTCTTCTTGAAGGAGAACGCCAACGTGCACCGTGGCGTGCACTACCTCTCGGTGCGCGCCACCGAGGAGTACGAGAAGGCGCGGGCCAAGGTCCAGGGCTTCCTCAATGCCGAGCACGTCGAGGAGATCGTCTTCGTCCGCGGCACGACCGAAGCGGTCAATCTGGTGGCGCAAACCTATGGCAAGGCTCAGCTCCGCGCGGGCGACGAGGTGCTGATCAGCGCCATGGAACACCACTCGAACATCGTGCCCTGGCAGATGCTCTGCGAGCAGACCGGCGCCCGGCTGCGGGTAGCGCCCATCGACGACACCGGCGAACTCCTGCTCGATGAGCTGGAACGGCTGATCGGGCCCAGGACCCGGCTGGTGGCCGTCGCCCATGTCTCGAATGTGCTTGGCACCGTCAATCCGATCCAACGCATCGTCGAACTCGCCCACGCCCGGGGCGCGTGTGTGCTGGTCGACGGCGCCCAGGCGGCCCCGCACCTGCAGATCGATGTGCGCGCGCTGGGCTGTGACTTCTATGCCCTGTCGGGCCACAAGATGTACGGTCCCACCGGTATAGGCGTGCTCTATGGCCGCCGCGATCTACTCGAAGCCATGCCTCCCTACCAGGGCGGCGGCGACATGATCCTCTCGGTCACCTTCGAGAAGACCGTCTACAATAGACCGCCGTACAGGTTCGAGGCGGGGACGCCGAACATGGCCGGCGCGATCGGTCTCGGCGCGGCGATCGACTTCCTCCGCGAGCTGGGACCAAAGGCCATCGCCGCCCACGAGCAGAGCGTGCTGGCCTACGCGCAGCAGGCGCTGGCGGCGGTGCCCGGGCTCAGACTGATCGGCACAGCGAAGGACAAAGTCGGCGTCCTCTCGTTCGTTCTCGACGGCATCCATCCCCACGATATCGGTACCATCCTCGACCGTGAGGGGATCGCGATTCGCACCGGGCACCACTGCGCACAGCCCTTGATGAACCGCTTCGGTGTCGCCGCCACCGCCCGCGCCTCGCTCGGCTGCTACAGCACCGAGCTTGATATCGATGCGCTGGTGGCAGGTCTGGCCAAGGTCCAGGAGGTGTTCCGATGAGCGGCGATGAACTGCGCGACCTCTATCAGGAAGTAGTCATCGACCACGGCAAACGGCCGCGCAATTTCCGCGAGCTCCTGGACGCTACCTCTACGGCGGAAGGCTTCAATCCGCTGTGCGGCGATCAGCTGAGGATTTATATCAAGCTTGCGGACGGGGTGATCGAGGACATCGCCTTCCAGGGGGCCGGCTGCGCCATCTCCCAGGCTTCGGCATCCTTGATGACCCTGGCGGTCAAGGGGAAGAAACCGGAGGAGGCGCTGGCACTCTTTGTCCGTGTGCATACGCTGCTCACCGAAGGGCCGAACGCCAAGGTGACGCCCACGGAGCTCGGCAAACTCGCGGTGCTTTCGGGAGTATGGGAGTTCCCGGTGCGGGTCAAGTGCGCCACCCTGGCCTGGCATACGCTGCGCAGCGCCCTCGAAGGCGGCGGCTCACAGGTCTCGACGGAGTAAGCCATGACTGCCGATCCAGCCATCCCCAACATCCGCCTCAGCGATTCGGCGCAGCAGATCCTCGGCGCCGCCCTGGCGGATGGGCGCGCGGACTCGGTGCGACTCAGGATCGACGAGCGCTTCGCCCATGAGTTGCTCTTCGAGCCCGGTGTCGAGGGCGATGTCGTCGTCGAAACCGACTACGGCATCACGCTGTTGCTCGATCCCGTCAGCGCAGGGCGAGCCGATGGCCTGTTCATCGACTTCGCGTATGAACTCAACGGCACTGGTTTTCAGTTCGACAACCCGAACCAGCCGGGCCGTCCCCAGCCGATCGAGCTCACGCGGGACTGCGCGGCGACCCTGATTCCGGGCGGGGAGCGGCTGCAGCTGAGGCGCGGCGAGCGCGTGGTGGTGACCCAAGCGCTCGGTGGCAGCTTCACGGTTCAGATCGCCAGGGGCCGGCTGGCACGGATCGCCGCCGCTGACGCCGATGCCTTGGGGCTGGATGCTCGCCAGGGAGGGCTGCCCCAGGCGAGCGGCCAGCCGGCGGCCAGCGGCGCCTTCGACATCCAGCAGGTGCTCGACAGGCTAAGGACCGTCTACGACCCGGAGATTCCGGTCAACGTGGTCGATCTCGGGTTGATCTACCAATGCCAGGCGCAGCCGCTCGAAGGCGGCGGCCAGCGGATCGAGATCAAGATGTCCATGACCGCGCCCGGTTGTGGGATGGGCGAAGTGCTGAAAGAGGATGCGCGCGCCAAGGTGCAGACGATTCCCGGCGTCACAGAGGTCGAAGTCGAGATCGTCTGGGAGCCGCCCTGGGATCAAAGCCGCATGTCCGAGGCGGCCCTCCTGCAACTCGGTTTGATGTGAGGAGCCAGCCATGAGCAATCGACTCGCCAAAGAAACCTCCCCCTATCTGCGGCAGCACGCAGAGAACCCCGTCGATTGGTATCCCTGGGGCGAGGAGGCGTTCCGCCGCGCGCGCGACGAGGACAAGCCCATCCACCTGTCGCTGGGTTACGCCGCCTGCCACTGGTGTCACGTGATGGCCCACGAGTCGTTCGAGAACCCGGAGATCGCGAGCCTGATGAACGAGCGCTTCATCAACATCAAAGTTGACCGCCAGGAGCGGCCTGACCTCGACGACATTTATCAAACAGTCGTGCAGATGCTGGGGCAGGGCGGCGGCTGGCCGTTGACGGTGTTCCTCACGCCGCAGCGCGAGCCGTTCTTCGGCGGCACCTACTTCCCGCCGCGGGAGGGCTATGGCCGGCCTGGATTCACTCAGCTCCTGCGCGGTCTGAGCGAAGCCTGGCAAAACAACCGCGCGGCGCTACGGCAGAATGTCGAACAGTTCCTCCAGGGTTACCGCACCCTGGAGACGTTAATGCTGGAGGGCGACACGCCGCTGGAGCAAGACCAGCCGGCCGCCGCTGCTCGGCTGTTTGCCAAGAGCACCGACCCTGTGCACGGCGGCCTGGGCAACGCACCAAAGTTTCCCAACCCGGCCTGCCATGATCTCGTCCTGCGTCTCTTTCAGCGTCTACACGAGCCGGACTTGCTGCGCTCCCTGGAGCTGACCCTCGATCGCATGGCCGCCGGTGGGCTCTACGATCACCTGGGCGGCGGCTTTGCTCGCTATTGTGTGGATGAGCGCTGGGCCGTGCCCCATTTCGAAAAGATGCTCTACGACAACGGCCAGCTCGTGAAGCTCTATGCCGACGCCTATCGCGCGACCGGCAAACCTGCCTGGCGGCGCGTGTTCGAGGAGACGATCGACTACACCCTGCGTGACATGACACACCCTGAGGGTGGTTTCTACGCCAGTGAGGACGCTGACAGCGAGGGTGAAGAAGGCAAATACTATGTCTGGACACCCGCGCAGGTGCAGGCCGTCCTCGGCGACCCGGACGCCGCGCTGGCCTGTCGGGCCTACGGCGTGATCGCCACCGGCAATTTCGAGCATGGCACCACCGTGCTGCATCGCGCAGCCACACTGGACGCGGCGCAGGAAGTGCAACTGGCGGGCCTGCGCGGCAAGCTGTTGGTGGCGCGTGCCCAACGCATTCGTCCGGGGCGCGACGAGAACATCCTCACCAGCTGGAACGCGTTAATGATCCAGGGCCTCTGCGCCGCCTACCAGGCGACCGGAACCACAACCCACCTGGACGCCGCGAGGCGCGCCGCCGATTTCATTCTGGACCGACTCTCGACTCCCGAAGGTGGCCTGTACCGGGCTTGGCGGGAGGGCATGGCCAAGGTTCCAGGCTTCCTCGATGACTACGCCTTCCTCGCCAACGCCTTGATCGATCTCTACGAATGCGACTTCGATCAGCGTTATCTCGAACGCGCCACGCAGCTGGTCGAGCGAATCCTCGATAAGTTCTGGGAGGACGGACTCTACTTCACGCCCAGCGATGGCGAGCCGCTGGTGCACAGGCCACGCGCACCGCATGACAATGCCTGGCCGTCGGGCACCTCGACCAGCGTGTTCGCTTTCTTGCGACTCTTTGAACTAACCGGCCGCGAGCTTTACCGCGAGCGTGCCGAGCAGGTGTTCACGATGTACCGCGCCGCAGCCGCGCAGAATCCCTTAGGCTTCGCCCATCTCCTGGCGGCGCAGGACTTCGTACAGCGAGGCCCAATCAGCATTGTCATCGCTGGCGAACGTTCCGCTGCCAGTGCCTTGGTGGCGAGCCTGCAGCGCCGCTACCTGCCGGCACGCGTCCTTGCCTTTGCCGAGGATGTTCCCATCGGCGTGGGCCGGCAGACGTTCGCGGGGCAAACCAGCGCCTATGTGTGCCGAAATCGCACCTGCGAAACCCCTGTGACCAGCGCCGCGGAGCTCGTAGAGCGTTGTCTGAAGTGAAGGGCGAGAACTGAATCGCACCTCTAACGCGAGGAGACAAAGATGGAAAGCAAGAGAGACCACAACACGTACCAACGTCTCAAACAGCAGTACCCTGATTACTTTGGCGCTGTGGAGGCCTTGGGTGCAGCTGTGCGTCACGCCGGCCCGCTGGACGAGAAAGTCGTCCAGCTGATCCAGCTCAGTGCCGCGGCGGCCATCCGCTCTGAGGGCGCAGTGCACAGTCATACCAGACGGGCACTGGAAGCGGGCGCCACGACAGAGCAGATCCATCACACGTTGCTCTCACTGACGAGCACGATCGGTTTCCCGACCGTTGTTGCGGCCATTAGCTGGGCGGACGATGTGATTGGGAGAGGAAGCAAGTCTGTCCAAGAGTAATACTAGACTGGCGGACGATAGGGTGAATCATCTAACGTGCGACATATTCGTAACATAAGCCTCTGTTCGAATGATGATGATTCCTGCAAACCTGCGTCGCTGCGCTGCGCTCCGACTGCCTGGCCGGATGAGCGTGGAACGGGTGGCCGGATATTGGTGGACTGAGTGGCCGGATGGCGTGGAATCCGCATGTAGGTCTTTCATGTCACGAAGCGGCGCGTCAAACGTGGCAGCCGTATGGCGAAGCCAGTGCAGGGACGCAGACCGAAGCTGGTCGACTTCATCTTCACTCCAACCTTCACTTTGCATACGTTGCAGTGCCTTATCAAACACCATTTGAAGAAGCGATCTTACGTATCGATCCGACAGTCCACCGCGTCCTTTAAGCGTCGCAATCAACGGCGTTTTTTCTTGTGGTGAGGGTAGGGGGGAGAGCTTCAGGGATCGGCGATAACGCACGAGATACTCATGGATATATTCGTTCCGCACACTGATTTTCGCCGCTTTGTTGCCTTTGCCAACCCACGTTTTTTATGCAATATCCGGGTCTGACAGTTATCGGATATTACATTGGAGAGGCAAACCGGAACCATCGATCGTAGGATCTCATCATCCTTGCTTTCAAACTTCACGGGGTCTCTCGCGGATGCAAAAGACCTGACCAATCTCGACGAAGCAAGATCAAGCAGGCGGTAGGCGCCCCTCCAAAACACTTTAGCGAAACAGTATTGGCTTATAGCCTAGGCTCTGGGAGGCTGAACGCGCACTAGGTGCTTCGTTGAATAAACTCCGATAGAACGCGTTGAACAGTTCCAAGTAATCCTGCGCTGCAGCAAGTCGTGATTATCCCATTTAAGTAATCAAGCGAAGGGGGTAATCAAAGCAGCCATCTAAGCTATTGATCTCTCGGTATCATTTTTTCCTGCCACCCTTATCATTTTTAAGTAACGGTCACAAGAAATGGAGTTCGATCAACCATAGCACATGATTTAACATAATATACATTACACGTAATACGACATTGCCAGATTACCCCCGACTGTCGTTGTCGAGAACACTAAAAAATAGTACTCGGAAGTAAAGATTCAGATAAAATCGGAAGTAAACGGTTGGTAAGCCGTTTCTTCGTCTATTTCAGTCAATTACTGCCAGTTTTTTCCAGAGATCTCACTCCGTTTCAACCGATTACTGACACGATTTCAGCGTCTACCTCCGTTTCAACCGATAACTGACACGATTTCAGTGTCTCCCTCCGTTTCAACCGATAACTGACACGATTTCAGTGTCTCCCTCCGTTTCAATCGATTGCTGACACGATTCCTAGCGTCGTCTGTCTCCATTTCTAAAGATTACTGACACGATCCCGATCGCCTACTTCTATTTTTATCCTCTTCTTCCAGACTGCAACTGGATAGCCGCTTTGGTACAGGCGTTGCCAATCACCTTACCCTGAGTAATCTGGAGGCCTGCAGTGCTGTAGCCGTAAGTTGGGCAACTCCAGTTCAGGCTAGTCGTAACGCTTGGGCGAGACATCTCTACCGGCGTATATGCCTCGTTGGCCAACGTTGTGGCCTTATGTACCAACCTGCACCTGCACCTGCAGCTGCACCAGAGCTGTCCGTGGGGTCACGGACTTTGGGGATCCCGAGGTTGACACCAACCAGGTGGGCGTCTGATGTTTAGCATCGGACATGAAGCTTGGGAAAAAGCGCCGTCCAGTCTGGACACGGCGGTTTATTTTTTGGCTCAGTCAGTGACATGTGTGACATGTGTGACATGTGTGACATGCTGCAAGCGCTCCCCGCCCAAGATCGAACCTCTGCTTGATACTAGCTCAACTAAATAGTGCTTTAGTCGAGTTGGCTTTTACTCTGGCTCGAAACCGTACCAGAAAACCGGTCGACTTCCCCGCTCCTCAGTCTCAGCTAAGTTTCGCTGCGTATCGTCTCCCTTGCGCAACTTCGGCGCTGCTCAGGAGAGGCAACCCGCCCATGAAACCCTTTACAGCCGGATGGCTCAATAAAGTACCCGAGGTGACGCTGTCATTCTGGGTGATCAAGATCCTGTCCACGACCGTGGGTGAAACCGGCGCGGACTTCCTCGCTGTCGATGCCGGCCTTGGCCTGGGCTGGACCAGTGTCGGCATGGCGACATTGCTGGCCATCGCCCTGTTCATACAGATGCGCAAAAGCGCCTGTTCGCCCTGGATCTACTGGCTGACCGTGGTGCTGGTGAGCATTGTCGGGACGCAGCTCACCGACATCCTGACCGACGTTCTCGATGTCAGCCTGTACACCAGCACCGCCGTGTTTTCAGTCCTGCTGGCACTCAACTTTCTCGTCTGGTACCGGATGGAACACAACCTGTCGATCCGCGAGATCGTCACCCCGCGCCGGGAATGGTTCTACTGGACGACCGTACTCTGCACCTTTGCCCTCGGTACGGCAGCCGGTGACCTGGCCACCGAAGCACTGGGCCTGGGTTTCACCCTCGGCGCCGTGATTTTCGCCGCGCTGCTCGCCGCGACCCTGGTGGCCTGGCGCCTGGGCGCCAATGTGGTACTGGCCTTCTGGGTCGCCTACATCCTGACCCGCCCGTTCGGTGCTTCTCTGGGCGACTTGCTGACCCAAGCCAAGACCTACGGTGGCCTCGGCATGGGCGCCACCTGGACCAGCGCGATATTCCTGTGCGTCATCGTCCTGCTGGTCGCTGTTGCGCAGATCAGCGTCGGCAACCGCAAACCCGTCACTCAGTAACGCTTAATAGTCCATCAAGGAATCGTCATGCGCCCTTTTCAAAACATCATTCGTCACGTCGCCATTGTCTCGTCGATCTTGCTGCTCAGCATCGCCGCCGGCTGCTCGAAACCCGCCGACAAGCCCGCTGCGGGCGGGCCCTCCGGTGCGATGAGTGCACAAACCCAATCCGGTTCAAAACTGGGTGACCTGTCCGAGTTCCGCACCATCGCCGCCGACGTTGCCACGGTCGTCGATAAAAACGACCTGCCGGGTGCTAAAGCCCGCATCAAGGACCTGGAGAGCGCCTGGGACTCGGCCGAAGCCGGCATCAAGCCTCGCGCAGCCAGCGACTGGCATGTAGTGGACAAGGCCATTGACCGCGCGCTCGACGCGTTGCGCGCCAGCAATCCGCAACAGAACGACTGCAAGGCCCGCATGGACGAGCTGATGAAGGCCTTCGATTCGATGAAAGGCGCGTAATAACCGGGCGGACAAACGCCGGTACAGGTGCTTCAATACAGGCGCGACGGTCATGACCGCCGCGCCTTTTTTTTCGGAGCGGGACATGCGCATATTGCTGGTCGAAGATGACCCGATGATCGGGGACGCCATCCAGGGCGCACTGAGTGATGCGAGCTACGCGACCGATTGGGTGAAAAACGGCCTTACCGCACTCTCGGCGCTGCAGACCCAGCCCTACGACCTGGTGCTGCTGGACCTCGGGCTGCCAGGCAAGGACGGGCTCGATGTCCTCGACAACATTCGCGCCCGCAACAACCCGGTGCTTCTGCTGATCATCACCGCACGGGACAGCCTCGACGATCGCCTGCGCGGCCTCGACGGTGGCGCCGACGACTACTTGCTCAAACCCTTCGACATGGCCGAACTGCTGGCCCGCATGCGCGCCGTGCTGCGCCGTAACGGCGGGAACGCCCAGTCATTGCTGGACAACGGCGTGGTGGCGCTGGACCTGCTGTCGAAACAGGCCAGCACGGCGGAAAACCCCGACGTGCAACTGTCCAGCCGCGAGTTCGCCCTGTTACAGGCCCTGTTGATCCGCCCGGGGGCGATCCTCTCGCGCAGCGAACTCGAAGACCGCCTCTACGGCTGGGGCAATGAAGTGGAAAGCAATGCCGTGGAGTTTCTGATTCATTCGCTGCGACGCAAGCTGGGCAGCCAGGTCATCAAGAACGTCAGGGGTATGGGATGGATGGTTTCAAAAAGCGCTTGAGCGACTCGGTGCAGGTACGGCTGTCGGTCGCGCTGTCGCTGGCCATCCTGATCGTGGCGGTGCTGGCCGGGATATTTGCGTTCGTCTCGGCCCTCGACGAGGCCCACGAAATGCAGGACGAAACCCTGCGTCATGTGGCGGTCCTGTTCGATCGGCAACAGATGACACTGCACTACCCCGCCGCCGAAAAAATCGCCGGCGACGACGAAGAATCCAGGGTCATCGTGCAATACCTGGCTGACAGCAGCCAAGCCGTCGGCAACAACAACGACGACAGCGTCCTGCCACTGCCCTTCCCCACGACGCTGGCCGATGGCTTGTCGACCTTGAGTATCGCCGGCGAAGACTTTCGCGCGCTGGTCCGGACCACCGCCCGGGGCGAGCGCATCGTCGTCGCCCAGGAGACCGGTGTTCGCGACAAAGAGGCACGCGAGAGCGCCTGGCACAGCCTGTTGCCGTTTCTCATTCTGTTTCCGGTGCTGTTGCTGGTGGTGGGCGATCTGGTGCGCAAACTGTTTCGCCCCATCGCGACCCTTTCCGACGAAATTGATCGACGGGACAAACAGGCCCTGCACCCGATCGACGAACACCATCTGCCAACCGAGATCCGCCCTTTCGTCGTGGCCATCAATCGCTTGCTGGCGCGGGTTGCGCAGTCTATGGAAACCCAGCGTCGCTTCATCGCCGACGCCGCCCACGAACTGCGTTCGCCCATGACCGCCCTGTCGCTGCAAGCCGAGCGGCTGAAAGCCACACCTATGCCGACGCAAGCCGTCGAGCGTCTGCTGCCGCTGTCCCGCGGCATAGAGCGCAGCAGAAAGCTGATCGATCAGTTGCTGGCCCTGGCCGCCGCGCAATCGAACGCCGAGCGGCCGCAGACCACGGTTTGGGTGCATGAGGTGTATCGACGGGTACTGGAGGACCTGTTGCCCCTGGCTGAACGCAAGAACATCGACATCGGCGTTGAAAGTACCGAAGACGTGCAGGTCGTCATCAACGAAATGGACCTGCTGATCCTGATCAAGAATCTGGCGGACAACGCGATCCGCTACACCCCTTGTGGCGGACGTGTCGACCTGTCGGTGGAGCTGGCGCAAGACACCGTGATCCTTCAGGTCAAGGATTCCGGCCCTGGCATCACCGCCGATGAACAAATGCGCGTGTTCGACCCGTTCTATCGCAGCGTGGGAACAGAGGAAGCGGGCTCCGGGTTGGGCTTGTCCATCGTCAACGCCATCGCCGAGCGTACGGGCGCTCGCGTGCGCCTGGGTTTCTCGGATGAGACGAACAAGAGCGGCTTATGTGTCTCGATCGAGTTGAAAAGAAGCTCAGGCTAAATGTCTATGTATCACAGTGTGTCAAAGCGAGATCTCGATACACAGACTTTCAACCGGCCTACGATTGGACACAGGCCAGATACGTTGCCGCGTTTCAATGCAAGCAAGGTTTGAAGGGGCACAGACCGGACCCCTGACCCATGGCTGGTAATGGAGACATCCCATGAAGAAGGCACTGCACTACAGCAAAACCGGCAAGACTCGCCGCCACCTGGTCGGCCCTTCGATCCTCGCGCTTACTCTGTTCGGCGTGCTCGGCGCGGCCCACGCGCAAACGGCCGCCACCACGCAGCCAGCGGCGACCCCTGCCGCTACCACGCAGGCGGCGCCCTTGCCCTTCGGCCCCCTCAAGCATGTCAACGCCGGACTGCTGAACGTGGCGTACGCCGAAACTGGCCCGACCAACGGGCCGGTGGTGATCCTGCTGCACGGCTGGCCGTACGACATTCACAGTTATGACGAGGTCGCGCCGTTGTTGGCCGCCAAGGGCTATCGGGTGCTAATGCCCTATGCGCGCGGCTATGGCGATACGCGTTTCCTGTCCGTAGAAACCGAGCGCAACGGCCAGCCGGCTGCGCTGGCCAGTGATGTCATCGACTTCATGGATGCCCTGAAGATCAAACAAGCGGTGCTCGGTGGCTATGACTGGGGTGCGCGGTCGGCCGACATTGTCTCGGCGCTGTGGCCGGAGCGGGTCAAAGCGCTGGTCTCGGTCAGCGGTTATCTGATCGGCAACCAGGCGGCCGGCAAGAACCCGCTGCCCCCCAAGGCGGAATTGCAGTGGTGGTATCAGTTCTACTTCGCCACTGACCGTGGTCGCGCTGGTTACGAGAGAAACACCCACGACTTCGCCAAGCTGATCTGGCAACTGGCTTCGCCGAAATGGGCGTTCGATGACGCCACCTTCGACCGCAGTGCCAAGGCGCTGGACAACCCGGACCATGTCGACATCACCGTGTTCAATTACCGCTGGCGCCTGGGCCTGGTCCAGGGTGAAAGCCGATACGAAGCGCTGGAACACAAACTGGCCACTGCGCCGTCCATCAGCGTACCGACCATCACCCTTGAAGGCGATGCCAACGGCGCACCGCACCCGGCGCCTGAAGACTATGCCAAGCGTTTCACCGGCAAATACGAGTTCCGGCTGATCACCGGCGGCATCGGCCATAACCTGCCGCAGGAAGATCCGCGGGCGTTTGCCAAAGCGGTGATAGACGCGGATCACCTTTAAGCCCGATCTGACATCCGCGTACGTATCCAGAAGCAATGCCTCGAAAAAAACGGCTCGTTTCAGCTAACCAGCCGTTTTTTGTGAAGTCGATGCACACCAGTCCTTACGCCGAGCCAAACGCCGGCAAAGATGAGCTATCTTGTCAGCGACTCGCCTGCATCAGGCGACTGCCAACAAGTAAGGACGCTTTATGAACTGTTCACCCCAGCGCCACGCCCTCTTCGCACTGACGCTCATCAGCACACTCACGGCAACCGCACTGAGCACGCCGGGCTACGCTGCCGAAGCAGCCAAAGTCGCACCCGTCGCGGGGCCTGTCACCGGAACCAAAGTGACCGAACCCTATGTGCGCATGATGGCGCGCGAGGCGTATTTCTGGGGTTGGCCGATGGCCAACATCTTCAATCGTCGCCAGACCTTCAAGGACCTGCCCGAGCCCGGCTTGATGGGCGGCATCGTACCCGTGGCGCCGATCAATCGGCTGTCGATGCTCAGCGACTACATCGACCCGGCCGAGCGGCTGGTGGCCTGCCCGAACCAGGACGTGGTGTACGGCGCCGGCAGCATCGCCCTGGACCTTGAGCCGGTGGTGCTGCAAGTACCGGACTTCGACGGCCGCTTCTGGGTGTATCAGGTGGTCGACCTGCGTTCCGACAGCTTCGCCGAACTGGGCAAAATGTATAACACCCAACCGGGTTTCTACCTGCTGGTCGGCCCGGACTGGAACGGCAAGGTGCCGCCCGGCATTAAACGGGTGTACCGCTCGCGCACGAACACCGGGTTCGTGATCCCCCGGGTGTTCCAGGACGACACCGCCGCCGACCGCCAGGCCGTGCAGCCGGCATTGTCGGGCATCGACATGTACCCGCTGTCGCAATACGACGGCAAGATGAAGAAGCGCAACTGGGCCAGGCTGCCGAAATTCCCGGCACAGGCTTCTGAAGGCAACGCCGAAACCAAATGGGTGGTACCGGAGAAGTTCTTCGACGAACTGCCGGCCCTGCTCAAGGACGCCAAGCCATTGCCGGGCGAAGAGGCCCGCTACGCGCAAATGGCCGCCCTCGCGGCCATCGCCAAGGCCGACCCGCAACTGCGCGCCGCGATGATCGACGAGGCGAAAAAGGCCGACAGCGAAGTGATCGACCCGCTGTTGCAGTTCCGCAACTATGGCCTGCAATTGCCGGATCACTGGAGCACGGTGAGCAACGGCGCAGCGTTCGGCACCGACTATTTCACCCGCACCGCCGTAGCGCGGTCGAACATATTCGTCAATCAGCAGAAAGAGACCAAGTACTTCTACCAGGACCTGGATGAGAACGGCCTGCGCCTCAACGGCCAGTACGGCTACAGCGTCACGTTCGCCAAAGGCAAGCTGCCGCCGGTCAAGGGGTTCTGGTCGCTGACGCTGTACAACGAACAGCACTTCTTCTCGCCGAACGAGCTCAAGCGTTACTCCATCGGCACCAAGAACAAGTCCCTGCAAAGCAACCCTGACGGCTCGCTGACTATTTACGTGCAAAGCGAATCACCGGGCAAGGACAAGGAAAGCAACTGGCTGCCCTCGCCTAAAGGCGCCGAATTCTCGCTGTACATCCGCGCCTACTGGCCGCAAGCCGATGCCCTCGACGGCGACTGGACTCCACCGGCGGTGGTGAAAACCAATTGAAAGGACTTCGACGATGAACGCGGCAAGCAAAACGCTGACCGCACTGGCGTTGGCCGTTTCGGTCAGCCTTGGCGCCCAGGCGGCCACGCACTATGAACAACTGGCGGATCTGCCCTTCGCCGGCGGTTATCCAACCCTCGAAGGCGTGGCTCAGCTCAAGAACGAGCTGTTGTTCCAGCGCGCCGTGCAGTCCTACATCTGGGCACTGCCGGCACTGAACATGTACGCCATGAAGGAAGGCTCGGAAAAAACCTTCGGCGCCGGCTACAACGTGCTGCCGATCTGGAAAGACCGGCTCAATGCCAAGACCCTGGTGACCACGCCGAACTCCGACGTGATCTATGCCATGGGCTACCTCGACCTGAAACAGGATGGCCCGATGGTGATCGAAGTGCCGCCGGGAATGCAGGGCATTCTCGACGACTTCTTCCAGCGCCCGATCTGCTCCGAAGGCCAGATCGAGGGTCGCCAATGGTGCGGCGATGTCGGCCTGCCCGGCCCGGACAAAGGCAAGGGCGCCAAGTACCTGGTGCTGCCACCGGATTACAAGGGTGACGTGCCGCCGGGCTACCTGACCTACCGTTCGCGCACCTACAACGTGTTTGTGTTCTGGCGCGGTTTCTTCAAGGACCCGAAACAGCTCGACGCACCAGTCAAGCTCATGGAGCAGACGCGCATCTATCCGCTGGGCAAAGAAGCCACGGCGAAGAAGATCGAGTTCCCCAACGCCTCGAAAACCCCGGTCAACATGCTCTACCCCACCGATGGCAGCGCGTTCGACATGCTTTCGCGGTTTATCGACCATGAGTATGTCGACCCGCAAGACATGGAAATGCGCGGCATGCTCGCCGCCCTGGGCATCATCAAGGGCAAGCCGTTCCAGCCGGACGCGGCGACTCGCGACCTGCTCGACAAGGCCGCGAAGACTGCAAGCAAAATGGGCCACGCCACTTCCTACACCCCGCAAACCATCGTCGTCAATGGCACCTGGTATCCGGACCGCAAGTGGCTGAACGTCTTCCCGGGCAACGCCACGTTCACCGCCGACACCTTCAACTACATCGACCCGCGCACCGGTTTCTTCACCAATGCCTACTCGGCCAGCCCCGGCATGGCGGTGAACATGGAGAACGTCGGCGCCAAGTACCCCGCCACCTTCGTCGACGCCAAGGGCGAGTTCCTCTCAGGCAGCAATGCCTACACGCTGAACCTGCCCAAGGGTATTCCGGCGGCGTTGTTCTGGTCGGTGACCGTGTACGACTCGATCACCGCCTCGGGTGTGGACAACGGCCAGCCGTTCCCGTCGTTGAACGCCATGGACAAACCGCGGGTGAATGCCGACGGTTCGATTGACGTGCACTTCGGGCCGGACTCGCCGGGTGAAGGCAAGAACTGGATTCGCACCCTGCCGGGCAAAGGCTTCTTCGTGATCCTGCGCCTGTACGGCCCGACCAAGGCGTTTTTCGACAAGGCCTGGAAACCCAGCGATTTGCACAAGCAGTAACCCGTAATGCCGTGAACAAATGAGCGCCCAAGTGGCGCTCATTTCGTATTGGCGGCATGGAAAACACAAATCCCTATGGGAGCGAGCCTGCTCGTGATGGCTTCGGTACAGTCGATATCAAAGAGCCTGACACACTTCAGGTCGACGACAGACAGGCGCCCTTTTCCGGTACCAGACGAATATCGACACGACGGTTGGCTTCCCGCCCCGCCTCGGTGTCATCAAAGACGGCACACCGATTCAATATTCCCGACCCGATCTACGTAACCATCACGTCCTCAATCACACCCGTAAGGACAGTGTCATGGCCATTGCAAAGGCAGTACCCGGCAAAACCCTGCTGACCCCGACCGACCACACCCTGATCATGATCGACCACCAGTCGCAGATGTCCTTCGCGACCAAGTCGATCGACGCCGTCACCCTGCGCAACAACGCCGCACTGGTGGCCAAGGCAGCGCGGGGCTTCAAGGTCTCGACCATTCTCACCACCGTCGCCGAGAAGAGCTTTTCCGGGCCGATCTTCGACGAAATCAAGGCGGTGTTCCCGGAACACAACGTGATCGACCGCACCAGCATGAACACCTGGGAAGACGAGCGCATTGCCGTGGAAGTCAACGCCATCGGCAAGCAGAAGATTGTCCTCGCCGGTCTGTGGACCTCTGTTTGCATCGTCGGCCCGGCATTGTCGGCCATTGACCAGGGGTTCGAGGTGTATGTGATTGCCGACGCCTGCGGCGACGTCAGCACCGAAGCCCATGAAATGGCCATGCAGCGCATGATCCAGATCGGTGCCCGGCCGATGACCTCGCTGCAATACCTGCTGGAACTGCAACGCGACTGGGCCCGCAGCGAGACCTACGACGAAACGGTCAAAACCTCGATTGCCAACGGTGGTGCCTACGGTCTGGGCCTGATCTACGCCAAAACCATGTTTGGTGCCTCTGAAGGCCACTAAGGCTCTCGGAAAAACTAGCGACTGCGGGCGACCCCTGTAGGAGCGAGCTTGCTCGCGATGATCCTTAACGATAACGCGTGTTTGCTGGCTAAACGCGGCGCTATTGAGACCATCGCGAGCAAGCTCGCTCCTACAGTGTGTCATCACCCGCCATCCCTGTGCCTGTGGTGAACGATTGATGAAGTGTGACTCGCAAGAACTCAGGGTCGGATTCCCGTTCTGGTTATCGGTGCTGCTCGCCAGCACGGCCGGAACCGCGGTGGCGGATGAATCGGCGCAGGGCTTTCTGGACGGCGCGTCGCTTGGCGTGCTCAGCCGAAACTTCTATCTGAACAGCGACTATCGATCGCCCTCGCCGACCGGCAAGAGCTACAAGGCCGAATGGGCTCAAGGTTTTATCAGTGCTTTTGAATCCGGCTTTACACCGGGCACGGTCGGCTTCGGCCTTGATGCCCATGCCTTTGTGGGATTGAAACTCGATGGCGGCAAGGGCCACTCCGGGACCGGATTACTGCCGGTGGGCAGTGACGGCCGCAGCGAACGCGACTACTCCAGCGGTGGCGGCGCGATCAAGCTCAAGGCTTCAAAAACCACCCTGGCGTTTGGCGAAATGGAGGTCGAATCCCCGGTGTTCGACACCGCGGACAAACGCCTGCAACCGGAGTATGCCACCGGTTTTCTGCTCAACAGTCGCGAAATCGACGGGATGAACCTGCAAGCCGGCCACTTCACGGCATTCAAGAATCAGGACAGTGCTTCAGGCAAAGGCAACTTTTTCGGCTATGGCGCCAACACCGAAGCCGGTGGCATTTCGTTTGTCGGCGCCGATCTGTTTACCCAAAGCCCGGTTGGTGGCGCCCTGTACGCTTCGGAACTCACCGATACCTGGCATCAGTACTACAGCAACCTGCACTTCAAGCAGTCCGAGGTGTTCCTCGACGCCAACCTCTATCACACCCGGGACACCGGCCAGACACTGGCCGGCGCCATCGACAACACGGCGTACAGCCTGTCCGGTAGATACACGCTCGGCGCTCACAGCTTTACCCTGGCGTACCAGAAAGTCGACGGTGATACGCCGTTCGATTTCGTCGGTGGCGATTCAATCTACCTGGCCAACTCGATCAAGTACGCCGACTTCAACGGCGCCCACGAACGCTCCTGGCAGGTTCGTTACGACCTGGACCTGACTGCACTCGGGATACCCGGCCTGAAGTTCATGACCCGCTACGTCACCGGCGACCAGATCGACGGCACCCATGCGCCACAAGGCGGGGCCTACAACCCGTTCGACCCGGCAACCGGCACCTTCGCGCCGCAACAAGGTGATGGGGGCAAACACTGGGAGCGAGACATTGATTTGAAGTACATCGTCCAAACGGGTGCGGCGAAGGACCTGTCGGTGCAGGTGTCGCACGTTTCACACCGGGCCAATGAGGCGCAGGCGGGTGATGACATAGACCGGATATATGTAGTGATTCAGTACCCGCTGGGGTTCTGAGGAAAGCATTCGGCAATGTTTGGAATGCATTCAATTGTTGGAGCGGGCTTGCCGCAAAGCTGCAATTTCTGTTCGGATTGGATGGATCGCAATAGAGGCCCGACCGCTCGATACCGCACCAATAGTATGATAGTTTGCACGCAGTCGACCATCTCCGTGGAGGCCCAATCATGGGAACCGTACGAAAAACCATCACTGTGACTGACCAGCAAGACAACTGGATCAAAGCGCAGATAGAAGCGGGCCATTACACCAACGACAGCGAATATATTCGCGATCTGATCCGTCGCGAACAGGAGCGCAGCGCTGAACTCGAAACGATCCGTGCCGCCCTTCGGGAAGGTGAATCCAGCGGAAAACCTCGCCCATTCGATCCAGCTGCATTCAAACAGAGAATGTTAACCGCGCATGGCTGAATATCGTCTAACGCCTGCCGCAGAGGGTGACCTTGAGGCAATGTGTTGCTTCGAGCAACTGCCATCGCGCGCAGGCTCGCAGGGGATTGGGTTGAGTCGGAAGGTTTGGGGTTGATTGGCGGAAGGCAGCCGGAGTCGAACCTGCCCGGGAACGGATGCCGTCCCCAACCGGGTTTGAAGCCCGGCCGCGCCACCGGGCGCGATTGCCTTCCTTGAATTCTTGCCCGTGAATCAGAGCTCATTGCGCTGGGCCAACGCACTGTCCAGGCGTATCTGCCGACGATCTCCAAAACGCCGGGTCAGACCGATACGGTCAAAGTACTCCAGTATCTGAATGCTGCGCTTGCGCCCCAGGCCCACCGCATCACGAAACGCCGCCACCTGAATCACCGGATTGGCGTCTGCCAGTTGCAACAGCATAGCCGCCAATCGGTGGATCATGCTGTCGGTGTAAAACAGATCGCGCACCACTTGATGGAGCAGCCCCAGCCGGGCCATTTTGAGCAGCAATGCGCGGACGGTTGCCTCATCATGCCCCAGGTCGCGCACCCAGGGCGGATCGAATCCGGCTTGTTCGAACAACGGCTGCAAGCGTTGCCACAAGGCTTCGTCCTCTTCACTCAAGCGCACCTGATGTTCGGGCAGGTGCAACCACGGTCCGCTGCTGACGATAGCGCCACTGGCCAGCAGTTCATCGAGCAGGCTGATAAACGTCGGGCGCTCCAGAGTGCTGCCGGCAAATCGGCGCAGGCGATCCCGATCCGGCCCCATCTGATCCGGTTCTTGCTGATGAAAGCGTGCGAGGTGCTCCAGCACTGCTGCCTTCAGGGCTTCCCAACGACTGGCACTAAACAGCAATGGGCCTTGACGGGTATCGATCAGGCGCACGTCTGCGGGCAACACCCAACTGCTGCGCGGTCGGTTGAACTGCCGCTCCAGGCGCTGCGGATCGAGCCCGCTGTCGCTATGGGCCAGCAATGCCGGTAGCACATCTTCCAGCGTTGCGCTGTTTGCCAGCGCTTCCAGCTGCGCCAACCGTTCGGGGCTGCGGCGTTGCCGGGTGGGTGCAAACGGATCGAGCACCCGACCGCCACCCAGCGTACGTTGGGCACTCTGGTCACGCAGGATCAGCGGATCGCCCTTCACCGCATGTACCGGTGTATTGAGCAACAGTTGCGCAAACATCCGTCCACCGGGCGCCAGGCTGGTGCCTTCCAGCAAGGCGACGCGCCCGGTAACGTCCTGGGTGCCGAGGTGCACGTGCACCGGTTGAAAGTGCTCGAAGGCCCGGGGTTCGTCGGCCAGCAGTTGCATGTCGATGTCCAGGCGCTGGGTGGGCGCATATAGGCCTTCGGCGAGTAACCAGTGGCCGCGATGGATGTGTTCCAGGGCCAGCCGTTCGGCACTCAGGTTCAACGCTACGCGCTGGCCGGCAATGGCGTGGTCGGCGGCCTGGTTTTGCGCGTGTAGGCCACGAATGCGCACCGGTTTGCCTTGTGGTCCCAACAGCAGGGTATCACCCACTGCGACCTGGCCGGACAGCGCCGTGCCGGTCACCACGATGCCGGCCCCGGCCACGCTGAAGGCCCGGTCGATCGCCAGGCGAAAACCACCTTCGGTGCTGCGTTGCTGAACTTCACGCTGGGCTTGCAGCAATTGTTGGCGCAAGGTTTCGATGCCCTCACCGCTCACGCTCGACAGCGCAATCAGCGGTGCATCGGCATAGGGTCCGGGCGCCAGCAAGGTACGGATCTGCTCGCGCACGTCCTGTACTCGGGCGCTGTCGACCCGGTCGCACTTGCTGATCGCCACCAATGCCCGGGGGATACCCAGCAACTGGACAATCGCCAGGTGCTCGCGGGTCTGCGGCATCACCCCGTCATCGGCGGCCACCACCAGCAACACCAGATCGATGCCCTGTGCCCCGGCGAGCATGTTGTGGGTGAAGCGCTCATGCCCGGGAACATCGATGAAACCGGTCAGGCCCGCTCCCAGCTCCAGCGCGGCATACAGGTAGCCGAGGTCGATGGTCATGCCGCGCTCACGCTCTTCGCGGCGTCGGTCACCCGCCTGACCGGTCAACGCCTGGAGCAGCGCCGTTTTGCCATGGTCGATGTGCCCTGCGGTGCCGACAATCACCCTGCCCGGCCCTCCACCTGTAATTGATCGAGTTGCGCCAGCCATGCCGGCTCGTCGTCCAGTTGCCGCAGATCCAGCCACAGGGCGTCATCGTCGATGCGCCCAAGGACTGCAATCGGCAAGGCGCGAAAGGCCTCTTCCAGCGTCAACAGGGATCGCCCGCGCAAGCGCTTGGACGTCAGCGGGCGCAAACACAGCGCGGCGCTGGCCAGCCTCGCCACCGGTTGGCTGCCGCTACCGATCATGCCCAGTGCCGGCATTGCACTGACGCTCCAGCCATCACCCAATACTTGGGCCAGCGCTGGCCGCAATCGCTCGGCCTGGGCGAGGATATCGGCCTGTGGCCGGGTCAACAGGCGCAGGCTGGGCAAGCGCTCGGCCAGTCGGTCCGGATTGCGGTACAAAGCCAACACCGCTTCCAGGGCAGCCAGGGTCATTTTGTCGACCCGCAGTGCACGCTTGAGCGGGTTTTTCTTGATCCTGGCGATCAATTCCTTGCAGCCGACAATCAACCCGGCCTGTGGTCCGCCGAGCAGTTTGTCGCCACTGAAGGTGACGATGTCCGCGCCATCCAGCAGCGCCTGACGCACAGTCGGTTCCGCCGGCAAACCCCAGCGGGTCAAATCCAGCAGGCTGCCGCTGCCGAGGTCTTCGAGCAGCGGCAAACCGTGCTGGTGGGCCAGTTGCGCCAGTTCGGCGGTCGGCACGCTCGTGGTGAAGCCTTGAATGCTGTAGTTGCTCGCATGCACGCGCATGATCAAACCACTGCGCGGGCCGATGGCTGTCTCGTAGTCGCGGGCATGGGTGCGGTTGGTGGTGCCGACCTCAACCAGCTTCACCCCCGCGCGGGCCATGATGTCGGGGATGCGGAAGGCGCCGCCGATTTCAATCAGTTCGCCCCGGGAAATAATCCCTTCCTTGCGTGCGCCCAGGCTGTTGAGGGTCAAGAGCACCGCGGCGGCATTGTTGTTGACCACGGTCACCGCTTCGGCGCCGGTCAGTTCGCGAATCAAGCCTTCGATCAGGTCGTCGCGATCTCCGCGCTTGCCGCTGCGCAGGTCGAATTCGAGGTTGAGCGGATAGCGCGCGGCCATTTGCACCGCCTCGATCGCTTCCTCGGGCAACAGCGCCCGGCCGAGGTTGGTGTGCAAGACCGTACCGGTGAGGTTGAACACCCGACGCACCTGGCTGCGATGCTGAATAGCCAATCGCTCGCCGACCCTGCCCGCCAGTACCTCAGGGCTGACTTCAACAGCTTCGAGCAAACCCTGTCGCCCCCCTTCGCGCAGTTCATCCAGCAATCGCCGCAAGGCGCCCAGCAAGGCGTCGCGTCCATAGCGCTCGGCCAACGGCCGGCATGCCGGGTGACGCAACAAACTGTCGATGGAAGGTAGACGCAGGGGTTGGCTGGCACTGCGTGCAGACATCTGGCGCTCCTGAAAACGAATGACCCTCGCGCCAGAGTGTAGACGCTGCGGTTACTCGTCTCCCGGCGCCAGCAACAGATTGGGTGCCAGACGCTGATAACCGTCCTGGGTCAGGCGCATGTCGAGCATCAGGCTGGACAGGTCGGCCGACAACGCTTCGGCGTCCGCATCGTTCTCCAGATAGAGCAACTTCAGATAGCTGTTACAACCGGGGCAGATTTCGGCGCGCAACGGCGCCTGGTTGGCGGCATGCCGATCATCTTCAAGGCTGAGGTATTCCAGGCCCTTGCTCTGCTCGCAATACACGCACTTGACCCGCACCACATGCCACTCGCAGGCGCACAGCGAACAGACCAGGTAACGCAAGCCGTTGTGCTTGCCGCGATGGCGGATGACCCCGGCCATGGCCGGCGAGCCACAGGCCGGGCACTGGCTGAGGCTGTCGCCGGCGGTCAGTGCCAGGTTCGGCGTACTCAACAGCCAGTGGCTCCAGGCTGTTTGCAGCGCCGCGCCGAGGAACGGCACCAGCGCGGCCGGCACCAGCGAATACTGGCCGCTGACCAGTGCCACTGCCCAGGCACGACGTTGCCCGGCACCGGCCAGGCGCAAGGTTTCCACGGCATCGGCCACGGCAGATTGCGGCGGTGCGCTATAGCGCTGCAACAAGGCATCGAGGTAAAGCTGCCAATCGTCTTCGCGCGCCAGGCTGTCGGCCGCGAACGGCGGCAAGCCGTGTTGCTGGCACAATTCGATGCGTTGTCGGTCGATGGGTTCACTTTGCGGCGGGTCGTCCAGCACCTGTTGCTGCACCCGGCACAACCCGGCGATCAGGCGTAGGTAGTCGGCCAGCGGGTGCCCTTCGGCCAGGGTTTCCAGGCGCTGGGCGCGCAGGCTGAACAGGTTATGCGGTGGCATATACAGAAACGGCGGCGAACTGGCCGCCGCTTCGATTTCTCCAGGTTCCAGGATGGTTGGCAAATGTCAGCCCTTTTTGGTGATCGGTGGCTTGGGAGCTTCGTCGCGGGTCACTTCGCGATACCAGAGTTCGTGGTGTTTCCTCGCCCAGCCGCGGCTGACCCAGCCGTGCAACATGGCGCTGACCGAGCCCTTGATCCAGATGCCGGCATAGATGTGCACGATGATGCTCAGGATCAGCACAAAAGCGGCCAACGCATGCAGCAACATCGCCCAGCGTATCGCGGTGATGCCGAAATACTCGCTGAAGTACGCACGCCAGATCACCAGCCCGCTGAACAACAGCACCAGCATGCACAGCAGTAAAGTCCAGAACAGCAGCTTCTGCCCGGGGTTGTACTTGCCGATGGGCGGAACACCCTCCTCTTCATTTTTCATCACTCGGTCGATGCGCTTGAGCCACAGGCGATCATTGGCGATGAAGTAGTTGGCGCGCCAGAAACGCAGCACCAATCCGAGGAACAGCAGGAACATCAGCACACCCATGAACGGGTGCAGGATGCGTGTCCATGGCCCGCCGCCGAACAGGTTGCTCAGCCAGAACAGCGCCGGGTGGAACAGCGCCAGCCCGGACAGCCCGGCCATGAGGAACAGAATCGCCACCAGCCAGTGATTGGTGCGCTGGTTGCTGGTGTAGCGCAGGATCGTCTTGTTGCTCATGGCCTGCCCTCCCCACGGGGATCGAAGGTGTGCACCGACGGATCGACTTCATGCACGGCGTTGTCCGGCGGCTCCGGATGTTCATCCTCTTCGACGACTTGCGGGCCGACGCGCACGTAGTGGAAGAACCCGGCCAGCACCGCCGCGCCCATGGCCAGCAGTGCCAGGGGTTTGCTGATGCCTTTCCACAGCCCCACCAACGGGCTGATCGCCGGGTGATCGGGCAAACCGGCGTACAGCCTTGGCGTATCGGCGTGGTGCAGCACGTACATCACGTGGGTGCCGCCGACGCCTTCGGGGTCGTACAGGCCGGCGTTTTCAAAGCCCCGGCTCTTGAGGTCGACGATGCGCTCGGCCGCATGCTCCTTCATGTCGTCCTTGGAGCCGAACACGATGGCACCGGTCGGGCAGGTTTTCACGCAGGCCGGTTCCAGCCCTACCGCCACCCGGTCCGAACACAACGTGCATTTGTAGGCCTTGTGATCCTTTTGCGAGATCCGTGGAATGTTGAACGGACACCCGGTGATGCAATAGCCGCAACCGATGCAATGATCCTGATCGAAATCGACGATGCCATTGGCGTGCTTGATGATCGCCCCCGGGCTGGGGCATGCCGCCAGGCAACCGGGCTCGGCGCAATGCATGCAACCGTCCTTGCGGATCAGCCATTCCAGGTTGCCGGCGTCGGTCTCGTGCTCGGTGAAGCGCATCAACGTCCAGGTTTCGGCGGTGAGGTCCTGAGGGTTGTCGTAGGTGCCATGGTTGTGACCGACTTCGTCCCGCAGTTCGTTCCATTCCGAACAGGCGACCTGGCAGGCCTTGCAGCCGATGCATTTGGTGGTGTCGATCAGCTTGGCGACTTCCTCCATGCCACGCACCGAGGGTGCAGGTGTGGTGGTGGCCGAGCGGGCAATGATGTCTTGGCTGGCCATTTAGACTTTCTCCACGTTGACCAGGAATGACTTGGATTCCGGGGTCTGGGTGTTGCCATCGCCGAGGAACGGCACCAGGGTGTTGGTCAGGTAACCGTGGCGCGTGAGGCCGGTGAAGCCCCAGTGCAACGGAATGCCGATCTGGTGCACCACCTGATTGTTGACCTGCAGCGGACGAATCCGCTTGGTCACCACCGCCACCGCTTCGATGAAGCCACGCTTGCTGCTGACCCGCACCCGATCACCGGCGACGATGCCTTTTTCTTTGGCCAGCACTTCACCGATCTCGACGAATTGCTCCGGTTGGGTAATCGAGTTGAGCTTGCAATGCTTGCTCCAGAAGTGGAAATGCTCGGTCAGCCGGTAACTGGTGGCGGCGTACGGGTAATCCTTGGCCACGCCGAGGGAATCCCACACCGAATCGAAGATCCGCGCCGCCGGGTTGCTGGTGGCTTTCTTGTTTTGCGGGTGCAGCGGGTTGATGCCGATCGGCGTCTCGAACGGCTCGTAGTGTTCGGGGAACGGGCCTTCGTTCATCTTGTCGACGGCAAAGAATCGCGCCACGCCCTCGGGGTTCATGATGAACGGATTCATCCCCGCTTCCGGCGGCACGTCGGCCTTGTAGTCCGGCACATCGGTGCCGCCCCAGGTTTTACCGTTCCACCACACCAGGCGTTTTTTCGGATCCCACGGCTTGCCTTGCAGGTCTGCCGAGGCGCGGTTGTAGAGAATCCGCCGGTTGGCCGGCCAGGCCCATGCCCAGCCTTGATGCTGGTGCATGCCGAATGGGTCGCTGTTGTCGCGGCGGGCCATCTGGTTGCCCAGTTCGGTCCAGCTGCCGCAGAAAATCCAGCAACCGGACGCCGTGCTGCCGTCATCCTTGAGCTGGCCAAACCCGGCCAGTTGCGCATTGGCCTTGATCGCCGCCCCCGTGGCGTCGGTGAAGTCCGTGGTGGCGGAGCCGTTGATTTCCTTGGCCAGCTCTTCTGGCGAAGGTTCGGCGGGGATCTTGTACGGCCACGACAATTTGAGCAGCGGATCGGGGTATTTGCCGCCATTGGCCTGATAACGCTGACGCAGGCGCATGAACAGCTCGCTCATGATGCGGATATCGGTCTGCGCTTCACCCGGCCCGTCGGCGCCCTTCCAGTGCCATTGCAGCCAGCGACTGCTGTTGACCAGCGAGCCGTCCTCCTCGGCAAAACAGGTGGTGGGCAGGCGAATCACTTCGGTCTGGATGTCGGCGCTTTTCACGTCATTGTACGGCCCGACGTTATGCCAGAACTCCGAGGTCTCGGTGGCCAGCGGATCCATCACCACCAGCCACTTCAACTTCGCCAACGCGAGCATCACCCGGTTTTTGTCCGGCAGCGCGGCAATCGGGTTGAAGCCCTGGCACAGGTAGCCATTGACCTTGCCCTGGCCCATCAGGTCGAACACCTTGAGGATGTCGTATTGGGGAATGTCCAGTTTCGGCAGGTAGTCGTAGGCCCAATTGTTCTCGGCTGTGGCGTTGGCGCCGTACCAGGCTTTCATCAGGCTGACGTGGAATTTGCCGTAGTTTTGCCAGTAAGACAGTTGCCCCGGGCGCAACGGTTTTTGCGTGCGCTTGACGATGTAGGCGTTGTAGTCCTGTTCGGCATCGCCGGGTAGCGAGAGGTAGCCCGGCAGTGAGTTGGACAACAAGCCCAGGTCGGTCAGCCCCTGGATGTTGGAGTGTCCGCGCAAGGCATTCACGCCCCCGCCCGGCATGCCGACGTTACCCAGCAGCAGTTGCACCATCGCCGCGCTGCGGATCATCTGCGAACCGATTGAGTGCTGGGTCCAGCCCAGGGCATAGAGAATGGTCATGGTCTTGCCCGGTTGCGAGCAAGTGGCGATCTCCTCCCAGATTTTCTGCATGGCATCGACCGGCATGCCGCAGATCTGGCTCGCCAGCTCCCTGGTGTAACGGCTGTAATGCTGCTTCATCAATTGATAGACGCAGCGTGGGTCTTGCAGGGTCGGGTCGACCTTGGCAAATCCGTCTTCACCGAGTTCATAGCCCCAGCCGGATTTATCGGTGTAGAGGCGCTTGGCCGCGTCGTAGCCACTGAAAATCCCGTCCTCGAAGCCATAACCGGCTCTGACGATGAACGACACGTCGGTGTAGTTGCGCACGTATTCGTGCTGGATCTTGTCCTCGGTCAGCAGGTAATTGATCAACCCGCCCATGAAGGCAATGTCGGTGCCGGTGCGGATCGGCGCGTAATAGTCGGCCACCGAGGCGGTCCGGGTAAAACGCGGATCGACCACGATCAGCCGCGCCTTGTTGTGCGCCTTGGCTTCGGTCACCCATTTGAAGCCGCACGGATGCGCTTCTGCTGCGTTGCCGCCCATCACCAGAACCAGATTCGCGTTGGCGATATCGGTCCAGGTATTGGTCATGGCACCACGGCCGTACGTCGGGGCAAGACTTGCCACCGTCGGGCCGTGTCAGACACGCGCCTGGTTATCGAACCCCAGCATGCCGAGACTGCGCACCACCTTGTGGGTGATGTAGCCGGCTTCGTTGGACGCCGCCGATGCCGCGAGGAAACCGGTGGTCAGCCAGCGGTTCACCGTTTGGCCCTGGGCGTTCTTCTCGATGAAGTTGGCGTCGCGGTCGGCCTTCATCAGGTCGGCGACGCGATCGAGCGCTTCATCCCAGGAGATGCGGGTCCACTCAGTGCTGCCGGGTTTGCGCACCTGCGGGTATTGCAGGCGGCCGGGGCTGTGAATGAAATCCAGCAGGCCCGCGCCTTTGGGGCAAAGGGTGCCGCGGTTGACCGGGTGGTCGGCGTCACCTTCGATGTGGATGATGTTTTGCGCGACATTCTTCGCCGTATCGCCCTGGCTGTACATGATCAAGCCGCAACCGACCGAGCAATACGGGCAGGTGTTGCGGGTTTCATGGGTGTGGGCGAGCTTGAAATGACGCACCTGTTCGGCAAAGGCAAGTGTCGGGGCCATGCCCAACGCGCCCAGGCTAGAGCCTGCAAGGCCGATACCGGCGACCTTGAAGAACTGACGACGGCTGAGATCCATCGTGCACTCCTGATCAGGTGGAACCCGGTACATGGCCGGGCTTTATTGAACAACCACGGTCGGGGCAGTCTGGCTGCCGACACTACAAACTGTAGTCAATGCTGTCGAATTCACCATGACAGCCGACCGTCGGGCGATTCCCCGATGCGAACCAAGGCATACAACCTGTAGGAGCGAGCCTGCTCGCGAAGAGGCCAGCAGGTCCGGCATGAGTGTCGACTGACACTACGCTTCGCGAGCAGGCTCGCTCCCACAGGGATTGGCGCTTATCATGGCTGCCATGTTTAACCCGGCCTTTATGAGATTTGCGCATGACTTTCGATTTTGATCAGGTGTTCGACCGCCACCACACCGGCAGTACCAAGTGGAGCCGCTACCCGGCCGACGTGTTGCCGATGTGGGTCGCCGACATGGATTTCGCCGCGCCGCCGGTGATCATCCAGGCCCTGCAAAAGCGACTGGAACACCCGATGGTCGGCTACAGCGTGGCCCAGGATGACCTGCGCGAGGCGATCGTTGCCGATCTCTGGAACAAGTACGCCTGGCGCGTCGAACCCCAGGAACTGATTTTCCTGCCGGGCGTCGAGTCCGGTTTCAACATGGCGTTGAAGGCACTGGTGCAGGCGCCACAGAATGTCGTTGTGCAGGTGCCGAACTACCCGCCGCTGCGCCATGCGCCCGGGCATTGGGGCCTGAACAAGGTCGAACTGAATTTCGATGCACAAGCCGACGGCACCTACACCACTCCCCTGGATACCCTGAGCCAGTCGCTGCAAGGTGGTGGCGCACTGCTGCTGAGCAACCCGCATAACCCGCTGGGCAAGGCTTTCCCCCGCGCAGAGCTGCAAGCCATTGCCGACATTTGCCTCGAGCATGATGCCTGGATCATTTCCGACGAGATCCACGCCGAGTTGTGCTTCGACGGTCGCCAGCACATTCCGATGGCGACCCTGAGCCCACAAGTCGCCCAGCGCACCATCACGCTGATGTCGGCGAGCAAGGCCTACAACATCGCCGGCCTGAAGACCTCGTTCATGATCATCCAGGACCGCCACCTGCGCGAGAAGGTCAACCACGCCCGTTGCGGCATGGTCGACAGCGTCAATCCGCTGGGCATGGAAGCCACCCGCGTCGCCTACAGCGAAGCCGCGCCATGGCTGGCCGAGCTGAAGGACTACCTGCAAGGCAACCGCGATTTCCTGGCCGAGGCCGTACGCACCCGCTTGCCGGGCATCACCATGAACCCGCCGCAAAGCACCTACCTGGCATGGCTCGATTGCACGGCACTGGGGCTGGACGACCCGCAACAGTTCTTCCTGGAACAGGCCAAGGTCGGTTTGAGCGCCGGCCTGGACTTCGGCGATGACTGCAAGCAGTTCGTGCGCCTGAACTTCGGCTGCCCACGTTCGCTGCTGGAAGAAGGCATTGCGCGGATGGAGCGCAGCTTGCGCCACCTCAAGGCCTGATACTCCCCCTCAAGTCAAAGGCAATCCCCTTGTGGGAGCGAGCCTGCTCCGGGCGGCGATCCGACGATGGCGTCCTGTCAGTCGACATTGATACTGGCTGACACTGCGCTATCGTCGGATCGCCGCCCGGAGCAGGCTCACTCCCACAGGGCGGCAACCCTATGCTGTGATGCTCCGACTAATTGAACCGATGCAAGCCTGTTATGGCCCACCAACGCGGTAGCAACTGCCTGACCTTGCTCTCGCCAAAACGGTCGTCGATCAACATCACCACCCCTTGATCCTGTTGCGTACGGATCACCCGTCCTGCGGCCTGCACCACTTTCTGCACACCGGGATAAAGGTAGGTGTAGTCATAACCGGCACCGAAAATCGCGGCCATGCGCCGTTTCAGTTGCTCGTTCACCGGATTGAGCTGCGCCAGCCCCAACGTGGCGATAAACGCGCCGATCAACCGGGCGCCGGGCAAATCGATGCCTTCACCGAAGGCCCCGCCCAGCACCGCAAAGCCGATACCCTGGCCGTCGGCGTGGAACTGATCGAGAAACGCCTGACGCTGCGCTTCGCCCATGCCTCGGGACTGCGACCACAGAATGATATGTGGATGTTTCTCGGCGAGTAACTGCGCCACCTGCTGCAAGTAATCGAAACTGCTGAAAAACGCCAGGTAATTGCCGGGGCGCTCGCAGAACTGTCTGGCGATCACGTCCACGATCGGCTCAAGAGACGACTGGCGATGCACGAACCGCGTGGAGATCTGGTCGACGATGTGCACTTGCAGTTGATCGGCGTGAAACGGCGACTCGACGTCGATGCACACCGTGTCCGCCGGTGTTCCCAGCAGATCGGCGTAATAGTGCCGGGGGCTGAGGGTCGCGGAAAACAGCACCGTGCTACGCGCGGCGGTCAGGCGCGGGCGGATGAACCCGGCGGGGACCACATTGCGCAGGCACAGTTGCGAGAGGTTGCGCTGGCGCTCGAGGTCGCGCTTGCTGATGTCGAACAGGAACTGCTCATCGAACAGTTCGGCGACCCGGCAAAAGTGCAGCATGTCGAAGTAAAACCCCTGCAGCGCACTGTCCAGGCCTTGAGGGTGATCGTTGAGGTAGTCAC
The DNA here is from genome assembly GCF_019955895.1 of Pseudomonas sp. GL-B-12. Classification (NCBI taxonomy): domain Bacteria; kingdom Pseudomonadati; phylum Pseudomonadota; class Gammaproteobacteria; order Pseudomonadales; family Pseudomonadaceae; genus Pseudomonas; species Pseudomonas sp. GL-B-12. The sequence goes on along the minus strand of NZ_JAHBCX010000011.1, from coordinate 397,216 downwards.
CGATGCTGGCGCTACACGATGACAGAGCCTGAAGGAGCTTTTCCGGCGCCTTGTCATAGGCCTGATAGGCGCCGGTTTGTGCGTTATGCAGGGCATTCCACTCGCGGTTGACCCGCTGCATCGGTTTTTTCAGCACTTCGGGCGCGGTTTTGCGCACGCCGTTGAAGGTCGCCTGATCGAGGCTGGCGCTGTACATCTGCCGGCCGCGCTCCACCAGGTTATGGGCTTCGTCGACCAGCACCGCGACTTTCCAGTTGTTGGCCTGGGCCAGGCCGAACAGCAACGCGCTGAAATCGAAGTAATAGTTGTAGTCGGCAACCACCACGTCGGCCCAACGCGCCATCTCCTGGCTCAGGTAATACGGGCAGACATCGTGCGCCAGGGCAACGTCGCGCAAGGCGCTCTGGTTCAACAGGCTCAGTTGGCTGGCCGCCTGCCGTGCGGCGGGCAGGCGATCGTAGAACCCCCGGGCCAGTGGGCAGGACTCGCCGTGGCAGGCTTTGTCCGGATGTTCGCAGGCTTTGTCCCGGGCGATCATCTCCAGCACCCGCAATGGTGGCGCGTCGGCGCTGTTTAGAATCACTTGCGCGGCGTCCAGGGCCAGTTGCCGTCCCGGGGTTTTCGCCGTGAGGAAGAACACCTTGTCCAGTTGCTGCGGCGCCAGGGCCTTGAGCATGGGGAACAAGGTGCCCAGGGTCTTGCCGATGCCCGTGGGCGCCTGGGCCATCAGGCAGCGCCCCGTGCTGACGGCCTTGAACACCGACTCGGCCAGATGACGCTGCCCCGGTCGAAAACCGGCATGGGGAAAGGCCAGGCCCTGCGCCGCCCGATTGCGCCCTTCACGATGGGCGACTTCCTGTTCGGCCCATTGCAGGAACCGCGCGCAATGTTGTTCGAAAAATTGTTGCAGCTCGGTGGCGTCGAAAGGCTCGACCAGGCAGGTTTCCTTTTCGCTGACGATGTCGAAATACACCAGTGCCAGATTGATCCGTGCCAGATCCAGTTTCCGGCACATCAACCAGCCGTAGATTTTCACCTGGGCCCAATGCAATTGGCGGTGGTTGGCCGGTTGTTTGCTCAAGTCGCCGCGGTAGGTCTTGACTTCCTCCAGACAGTTTTGCCCGGGGTCATAGCCATCCGCCCTGCCCTTGACCGTCAAGGTCTGATACTGGCCTTCGAGGGTGACTTCGCTTTGGTAGCCCTCGCTGCGCCGCGAGGCCACCGTACGGTGGCCGACGATGCCTTCCAGCGCAGTCGGTGACGGTGTGAAGCGCAGATCGAGGTCGCCGACCTTGGCGGTGAACTCGCACAGCGCCCGAACCGCAATGCTGTAGCTCAATCGCCCGGCTCCGCCCATTGCACGTAGCACACGGCGATGGGCATCTGGTGTTCATGGCAGAACTCCAGCCAACGCAGCTGGTTGTCCTGCAGGCGATCGCCCGGGCCTTTGACTTCGATCATGCGGTAGGTCTTTTGCTGCGGCCAGAACTGGATCAGGTCCGGCATGCCGGCGCGATTGGCCTTGATGTCCAGCAACAGGCGGTTGAACCAGTGCTTGAGGTGCTCGGCCGGGAGGCAATCGAGGGCTTGCTCCAGCAACTCTTCACTGAGCACGCTCCAGAACACGAACGGCGACTGCACGCCCCACTTGGCGGCATAACGTTCGCGGATGGTCTGCCGATAGCGCCCATCGTCGAGTTCGGCCAGGCACGCCTGAAACAGTTCGGCCCGGCGGGCCTGGAAGTCTTCGCTGAGCAGGTCCACCGGCCCGCGCTGGAACGGGTGAAAAAATGCCCCCGGCAACGGCGCGAAAATCGCTGGCCAACACAGCAGGCCAAACAGTGAATTGACCAGGCTGTTTTCCACGTAGTGCACCGGCGCCGACTCTTGCGCCAGATGCGCCTGAACGTAGAACTCCACCGATAATGCCGGGTCTGTCCTGGGCAATTGCAGGTCCAGGCGCTGCATTTCCCGGGGCGCTGCCCGCTTGATGGGCGGCCCGCCGAGCTTGCGCCGCAGGCGTGGCAGCACACGGAGCAACTGCTGGTGTTCGGCGGCGCTTTCTGGAGCCTGTTCGGCCTGTACGGCCAGGTCCATGGCCTGCTCAAACTGGCCGCTGCGTTCCAGCACGCGAATGAACCGCGCACGCGCGCCGGGATAAGCGCATTCGCGGTAGAGGTTCAGGGCCATGGAGAAATCCGCGATGCGTTCGCAGTACTGGGCCATCTGGAACAGCAGCTTGCCGCGCCGGCGTTGCAACCACGGATTATCCAGCGTCAGGCCCTTGATCCGCTCGGCCACCTCTTCCAGCGCTTCACCGGCCTCGAATTGTTGCTGGTACGCGTGCAGGAGGACGCAGGCATCCACGTCTTCGCGGCTACGCAAGCCACGGGACTCGGCGCAGAATTCGACTTTTTCGTAGGTGTAGATACCGAGGTCGGCGAGCACGAACTCCGACCAGTCCTGATACAGGTTGCCGAAAAACATCAGCCGCAGGCGATCACACAATTGCATGATGGTCAGGCTGAACAGGCGCTCGTCCAGGTTGGGGCACCAGTCGTTGAAGCTTTGCACCTGGGGAAACTGTTCGCACAGCGCTGGCAACCAATCGGCTTTCTTGCCTTTGGGTTGATCGATGACCGGGCCAAAGGCCTGGAGGATTTCATCCTTGAGCAGCAGTTCGAACAGCGCTTGGACCGTCAATGGCATTCGCTCATCGACCCAACCGAGCGCTAACAGCGGCCCGACGGCGCTGCAGATATCACCAATTTCGTCGTAGTGCAGTTTGCCCGCCCTGAAATGAACGCCCTTGCGCATGACCATTCTGACCAGCAGTGCCTGCGATTCACGGGGCAACCGCTTAAACTCATGAATGAAACGCTGCTCGTCGACGCTCAGCACATCGGCAAAGCGCAGTTCAAGCCAATCAAGCACTTGCATGAAGTTGTTCAAGTAATAGAACGGATCGTCGAGGGGATTTGCGGTCACTGGAAAATGGGCCATGGCGAGAGGTACTGGTTATGCATACAGATACCAGTTCTACGCTGCGCGGTGCAATCGGAAAAGGATAAATGGCGGCGCTGTACGGAATTTTCCCCGGGCAGTAGAACTTTCTGCCTCCTGGCGGCACCAACCGCCATACAGGTGCAGTGACAGCCTCGGGCTGATGGCGCTGCTTTATACGAACGGGAGGTGTTCATGGACATCAAGACTTTGGGCTTGCCCCTGGCTGTAGCGGCCCTGCTGGCGCTGGCCGGTTGCTCGACGCCAACGGTGGTGACGCTGCAGAACGGCACTCAATACCTGACCAAAGACATACCGAAGACCAAAACCAAGGACGGGTTCTTTGAGTTTGAGGACATTTCGGGGGCGATGGTGAAAGTCAGGGCCGATGAAGTGGCGACGATTCGCGAGGAAGACTGACGTTTATCCTGGCACGATGTGGCAGGTTTCGAGCACTGCTTTACACTCGATAGACCCCGTGCGACCGAATGACTGTGCAACGCTTCGACACAGGCGTTGCAATACGGGCATCACGCAAAGACTCAGGTGACGCCGAAATGAAAATGGTCATGCCACTTCTGGCCTCTGTGCTCGCCGTCAGCGCGTGCGTGACGGCGAGCGTGTGTGACGCCGCCAAGAAGGCCAAGCCAAAGCCCTTGCCAACGTACAAAACCAGTTTCGATTGCGCCACGCCCCAGGCATCCGCCGAAAAGCTTATCTGTCACGACGCTCAACTGGCGCGCATGGACCTGGAGCTCAATCGCCTTTATCTCCTGGCGCTCACGGATGAACATTCCGTGCCGCGCCCGAATAAAGTCGAGATAGATCAGCGGTTCTGGATTGAGTCGCGTAACCAGTGTGGTACCGGGCCGCAAGCCAAGGCGTGCGTCGTGCGAAGTTATGCCGAGCGTGCGTTCCAACTGCGCCAGGGCTCGGCCATTGCGAGAACCAAGGACCCAAGCAGGCTCACCGAAGGCCCGTTGGCTTATCGTTGCGCAGGGTTTAACGCATTGGTTGCCGCAACCTTCTTTACGGTCGAACCGGGCGTGGTGTTCCTGAAATGGGCCAACACCTCGGTTACGCTGAACCAGGTGCCGAACAATTCCGGAACCCAGTACACGGGCAAGGACTACAAAGGCAGCTACAGCTTCTGGCAAATCGGCGATGACGTGTTTTTCCAGATACCCGGCTCAGGCCAGATGAGTTGCGCAGCCGAGCCGGTCGGCTGATGGCGATGGCAACGGGACGTCCTGTCCCGATTGCCTGACCAGGCCTTCAGCTGCCAGTGCGAATCTTGTTCCACACTCGCGTGCGAATCCGGTCGATGTTCAACGGCATGGCTTCCAGGGCAAACAGCTTGCCCATCATTTCCGGGCTTGGGTAAACCTTGGTGTCGTTCTTGATGGCCGGGTCGATCAGGCTGTCGGCCTGTTCATTGCCATTGGCGTAATGCACATGGTTGCTGATGCTGGCCATGACGTCCGGGCGCAGCAGGTAGTTCATGAAGGCGTAGCCGGCCTTTTCATCCGGGGCATCGGCCGGCATGGCAACCATGTCGAACCAGATCGCTGCGCCTTCCTTGGGAATCGAGTAGCCGATGTCGATGCCGTTCTTGGCTTCCCTGGCGCGGTTTTCCGCTTGCAGGATGTCACCGGAGAAGCCGACCGCGACGCAGATGTCGCCGTTGGCCAGGTCGCTGGTGTACTTGGACGAATGGAAATAGCTGACATACGGCCGCACCTTCATCAGCAGGGCTTCGGCCTTCTTGTAGTCTTCCGGGTTCTTGCTGTGAGGCGGCAGCCCGAGGTAGTTCAACGCCGCTGGTAGCAGCTCAGGGCCGTTGTCGAGGATGGCCACCCCGCACTTCTGCAACTTCTGCATGTTCTCGGGTTTGAAGATCAGGTCCCAGGAGTCCACCGGGGCGTTGTCCCCCAGCACGGCCTTGACCTTGGCAATGTTGTAGCCGATGCCGGTGCTGCCCCACAGGTACGGGAAGCCGCGCTCGTTGCCCGGATCGTTGGTCTGCAACGCCTTGAGCAACACAGGGTTGAGGTTCTTCCAGTTCGGCAGCTGACTCTTGTCGAGTTTCTTCAGCGCGCCGCCTTCAATTTGCCGGGCCATGAAGTGGTTGGACGGGAACACCACGTCGTAGCCGGATTTGCCGGTCATCAACTTGCCATCGAGGGTTTCGTTGCTGTCATAGACGTCATAGGTGACGTCTATGCCAGTTTCTTTCTGGAAGTTTTTCGTGGTGTCTGGCGCGATGTAATCCGACCAGTTGTAGATCTTGACGGTTTCGGCGGCCTGGCTGATCGATGCAACCAGCATCAGCGGGGCCAGAGTCAGTGTCTTTCGGAGCATGAGTCGATTCCTGTAGGGTTTTTTTTGTTGGCAGGCAATCAAAGGATCAGCTTTCAAATTTCAAAGAATTGAAAATTCAAAAAATCAGGACATAGGTCTTGCGCACGGTTTCCTGGATGTCCCAGATGCCGAGGCTGTTGGCCGGCAACATCAGTGCGTCGCCGGCTTCTATGCGCAGGGGCTCGCCGCCGTCCGGGGTGAAGGTGCAGCGGCCCTGGATGAAGTGACAGAATTCCTGGGCGACGATCTGCCGCCGCCAGCGCCCAGGGGTGCATTCCCAGACGCCGGTCTCGACGCCGTCGTCGCGCTCGACGCTGGTGGTCGACGCCACGGCCACGGGGGTGCCCAGGGGCACGGCGACCGGATTGGATTCGTCCAGTTGCAGGGTTGCGGTGTTCTTGAATTGCGTGATGCTCATGGGGATACCTGTCGATGTAGCCTGTAGATGAAGAGCGCGCCGTTTAGTGCATGAAACCTTCCATGAAACCAGCGACCCCGCTGGCCAGCTTGCGCCGCCAGGGCGCAGTGGCCGGGTTGGCCAGGGTCTGGTCCTCATGGACAAAGCTGCGGATGATCGCGTTGTAGCCGAGCCAGCGGATCGGCTCCGGCTCCCAGGCCCGCAGTGCGTCGAGGCCGCGCTGGGGGATGACCCAGGGCTGGCGCACCAGATCGGTGTCGCGCCCCAGGATCAAGTCGGCCAGCGTGCGGCCGCCCAGGTTGCTGGCGCCAACGCCCTCCCCGCCATAACCGCCCGACAGAGCAATGCCGTTGGCCCGATCGCAAAGCATGTGCGGCTGGAAATGCCGGGACATGCCCAGGTTGCCGCCCCAGGAATGGGTGATCTGCACGTTCTTCAACTGCGGGAACAGTTCACCGAACAGGTAGCGCCGCAGGTGTATTTCGTCAGTGGTCAGGTCGAAGTCGTGGCGCAGCTTACCGGCGAACTGGTACCCGCCACGGGCGCCAAAGATCAATCGGTTGTCAGCGGTGCGCTGACCGTAGGTGACCTGGCGACTGGCCTCGCTGAACGCCTGGCCGCGACTCAGGCCGATTTCGTCCCAGGTGGCCGCAGACAATGGTTCGGTCGCGACAATCAGGCTCTGCACCGGCATCTGATAACGCCCCAATGGCGGCAGCGTGACCGAGTAGCCTTCTACCGCCGGCACCACCCAGCGACCGCGCACCGAAGCTTTCGCCGTGCGCAGGCTGCCGGACTGCCAATGGGTGACCGGGCTGTTTTCGTAGATTCTGACGCCCAGGCGCTCCACCGCCCGGGCCAGCCCGCGTACCAGCTTGGCCGGGTGTATGGTCGCCACGTGCGGCGCGTAGATACCGCCGTAGGGTTTGGTGACGCGAATCTGTTGCGCCAGTTGCTCCGGGGTCAGCCAGCGATAGTGGCTGTCGTTGAGGCCCTGGCGATGGAGATCGTCCAGGTAGTGACGCAGGCTGGTCTCCTGCTCCGGATAGCGTGCGGCGCAATACAGCACCCCGCCTTTACGGTAATCGCAGTCGATCTCCTCACGTTCGAGGACAATTTTCACTTCATCCGGAATGCTGTGCAACAAAGCGTAGGAGGCGCGGCGCTCTTCGGCCGACAGCGCGGCCAGCAGGCGATCTTCACCCAGCAAGTTGCCCATCAACCAGCCGCCATTGCGCCCCGACGCGCCGAAACCGGCGGTTTGCGCTTCGACGATGGCGATGTTCAGGTCTGGTTTGTGTTGCTTGAGGTAGTACGCGGTCCAGAGACCGGTATAACCCGCACCGATGATCGCCACGTCGACATCCAGGTCCCGCTCCAGCGCCGGACGCGCCAATAGCGGCTCGTCGAGCTGGTCCATCCACAAACTGATAGTGCGCCACGCCGGCATGCAAGACTCCGCCACTCAAACTTCGATGGCGTCGATCCTAGTGCGTGGGCTCAGGCGCTGTCTTGCGCGCGTGCACGCAAAGAAATTTGTTTGACGTAGGCCTTGGGGGACTGGCCGGTGTGCTGGCGGAAACAGCTGTAGAACGCCGACAGCGAATTGAATCCGGCAGCGAAGGCCAGCTCATCGATGCGCAGTGGCGGTGTGGCGGCATCCAGCGCTGCAAGCAAATGTTGCAGGCGTGCCTGGTTGACGTAGCGGTAGAAGCTCTGGCCCAGCACCTGATTCAACAGGTAGGAAATCTGGTTGCGGCTGTAGCCACACTCCTTCGCCACTCGTTGCAGATCGAGCTCCGGGTCCAGATAAGGCTGTTGACCCTGGAAATACTGCTGCAGGTCATCGGCCATGAAGCTCAATTGGCGCGGCGACAGGCCGAGCCGGCTGACCGCCGGGCGCTGGTTGCTGGAAGCTTTGTTGCCGGGTTGTTCGTGCACCAATGAAGCGTATTCGTTGACCCGCCAGATCAGCCCATCCTTGACGGTGATCGCTTCGCTGGCGCGAAACGACACCAGCCCTTCACCGCCGCGCAAGGTGATGCGGTACTGAATGAACGCGGTATTGCCGTCCAGTCGAATGCGGTCGGAATGCTCCAGCGCTTCATCCGGATCCCGGGGCATGCTGCTGCGCACATATTCGCGCAACTCGGCCAGGCCCATGACCCGGTTCTGGAAAAAATCGTTGTACTGGACCTCAGGGTGATAAAGCGCCATGACGCCGTCCAGATCCCGGTGCTTCCAGCGCAAGTGATAGCGCATGACCGTCTCGCCCGTGGCCTGGGTTTGCAACGGGCCATCATCATCGGCGTGCATTGAACATCTCGACGGGAAAACACCGAGCTTGCCCAACTTCGGCTTTGTCTTCAACGACTAAACCGATGAAGGCTGGTGCGCGCAAGTTGCCGATAAGCGTGAGCTGAATCAAAAAAATGGCGGCAATCGCCAAACGGCCTGAAAACTCCACATTATTTTCACATCCGGATGCTACTTTTAAAAACTGTCACTGGTTGAACCAATGAAGGTTCTTCCCTCCTACCATGAGCTAAAGGAAGCGCTCGAAAATGAAGGCGGGTTACACATGAATAGAGGGTTCAGTAAGGTCACGTTTCCAAACGCCTGCCAGCTGATGCGCTGGCATTTTCATCCCATGGGTTTCGAGGCGAGCATGGACGCGCCGGGCAGCATGATTGCCCGTCTGTTTAATCGTGCCACTGGCGAGACCATGATCGCCATTGCCGGTATTCCGTGCGCCACCGTCATGAATGCCGCGGATGTAGAGCGAATAATCGAAGCGGTGGAGGATGAACTTGAAGCTTTCGTACCACCTCAAGCCTTCAGAAGTTATGCATGAAGGTTGTCCACAAAAGAAGCCCACATCAGGTGGGCTTTTTTGTGGGCCAATATTCGCTCAAGCAGAAGCCTTGCCCTGCCGATGGTCGACAAAGAACGCCTTGCCCTTGCCGATCCGGTCGGAGGCCTTGGGCATGTTCGCGGCCTGGGTGTCTTGGGCATCGACGTACCAGTAGCAATGGCTGACGGCGCGGGTAATACCCACGTAGGCCAGCCGCAGGATCTCGTCCTTCTGGGCGTTGTCGTAGGGCTCACTGTCACCGGCCTTGCCCAGGCCCGCCATCCGGTAAACCTGATTCTTGTAAGGTGAACTGGTCAGGTGCTGGCAGTCGCCCAGCAAAAACACCGCATCGGCCTGGAGGCCCTTGGCGCTGTGATAGGTCAGTTGCTTGAGCCTGCGCGCCTCATACGGCAAGCTAGAATCATCATTAACTACTGACTGAATATGCTCTTCTATCAATAACTTATCGCTGCTTTTTCGATAAAGCATCAAGATCGAATCGCCCTTTCGGTAATGCTCCATCAAGCGCTGGGCCATGCCCTGGTCATCACGATCGAGGACGTTCACCGGCAGCAATGCCTTGGGTTCACCGCTGGCCTTGGCTTTCTTCCCGGCAATCGCCGGTGCTGCACGTACGATGTGCTCGGCGGCATCGATGATGTGCTGGTGGCTGCGGTAGTTGTCGCTGAGCATTACCTTGGTGGTGCTCGGCGACGGGAACTCCTTGTTGAATTCCATGAAGTAGGTCGGCGAACTGCCGCGCCATCCATAGATGGACTGCCAGTCATCGCCCACACAGAGCAGCGAGGAACGCTGGGCTCCGCGCCCTACGTGCATGGCCGGCCCGCGACTGCGGATCTCTGCCAGGCTGGCCCTGATCCAGGAGACGATCTGCGGCGAGACATCCTGGAATTCGTCGATCATCAGGTGTGACAGCGGCCGCAGCAGATCATCGCCGAGCAGTTTGAAATTCTCCGGCGAATGCTCGCTGAACAGGGCGAACATCCGGTTGTAGGTCATGATCGGCGGTTTCTGATCGAGCAGATGATCTTCCAGCGCCCGCCAGTAAAGGCTCAAGGCTTCGAAGAAGAACCGGTCGGGATCGTCCTTGGCGAAACTCATCCGACCTACCGCGCTCGGCACATCCAGCCCGAGGTTTTCGATGAAGCCGGCGGCGGCGACAAAACAATCCAGCAACGGCGCTGAAGCGAGCTCGCCCTTGACCTTGTAATCGAAGCCCGGCCCGGCGCTGGCATCGCCGGCGAGCGAGGCCAAGACACGCTTTGATGATTCGTAACTATCCAGCCATATCAATGGCTTACGACAGAAAGCTTGAAACAGGGTGCGCTTTACTGCCCACTCTGCACGCACTGTCAGCTTGGCGTTTGGTCGCGTGACCTGCGGGTTTTCCCGAGGATCGAACCCCAGCACCACCCAGGCATCCAGGGACGGGATGTAGCCGTGACAATGGAATGTCGAACCGTTGATATCGAACGACTGGCGATTCGGTTCGATGCCCTTGATGGGCCAGGCACCGGCGCGAAACCATAGGTCCTCGATGGCGTCGCACAGTTCTTCATCGCGCTTGGCCGCAAGCTCGGTAACGCCCATGCGTTTCTGCACATCCGGGTGATCGCGCTCCAGCTCCTTGAGTTGCAGGGCATGCCGGGACAATGGCTTGATCAGCTCGCGAAAACGCTCATCGTCACTGTGCAAACGGTGATAGCAGGCGTTGAGTTGTTGACGTTGAGCGTCGTTGATGCGCAGATCGAACGGATTGCTGTCGACCTCCTCGTCACCCTGTGCGGCCCGCAGGCTGAGGTTCTCGAAAGCCTGCAAACGCTCGAAACCGGGAAGACTGCGCACCATCGGCAGGATCCGCGAGTGAAAGGTGCGCACCAGATCCCGCGCCTCCTTGAAACTGATCGCGCGGCCCCAGAGTGCAAACAGTTCGATCAGCTTGTTGATGAAGTCCTTGCGCGATTCACGGGTGAAGGTCACCACCGTCATTGAACTCAGTTCGAAACCCAGGTAATGGGTCAACAGCAAGATACGCAGCACCAGGGTGGTCGATTTGCCTGCACCGGCACCCGCGATCACCGAAGTGGACGGTGTATCGCTGAAGATCATTTTCCACTGTGCGGCGCTGGGTTGGGCATGGGCTGGCAGCAAGCGGGCGACATCGGCCTTCATGCGCTTCTTCAACTCGGCACTCAACGGCAGGCGCCAGTCGTCGAACAGCAGGTCATCGACATTCGGCGGTCGGTGTTCAGTGCAGCGCGAGTCGCGGATCAGCAGGACCTGCCGACCCTCCTCCAGCCCTTCGAGCTTGCCTTCCTTGTAGCCGTAATCGACCCCGGCGCTGTGACCGCTGCGAAAACCGTCGGCCTGGCCATGCAACCACGACGCACGATGCTGTGCGTGCAGGCGGGTCAGGCTGTAGCCGAAGAATCGGGCGAGCAATCGCTTGATCAGCGGCATCTCGGCCAAGGGGCGAAGTTCAGGAGGAAAATCGGGGGTGTGTTGCGGCACGCGGACTGACTCCAGGGTGTGAGGCTGTTGAGCGCTATGGTGTCTGCATTTGCCCTTGAGTTCTAGTGAATTGCTTATGACTCATTGGCTTATGCGATGAAGTGAAGGCTGGGTGAGAACCTTTCGAGTTCGTTTTATATCAATCCATTCGATGGGAATGCTGCATTTTTTACGCTTTTTATCGATTGTTGCCTGTTGGATGATGGCCGTCATCACTCACCGGTCTCGCTTCGTGGCTCAGGCACCTGGCCCCATGACGAACCTTTTCTGGAGACGATCATGCTTGAACTCAGACCTTTCAACACCCTCGGCGGCGCTCACCACGGCTGGTTGGATGCTCACCACCATTTTTCGTTCGCCGAGTACTACGATCCCAAGCGCATGAACTGGGGCAACCTGCGGGTCTGGAACGACGACGTGATCGCTCCCGGCACCGGTTTCCCGCAACACCCGCACCGCGACATGGAAATCATCACCTATGTCCGCGAAGGCGCCATTACCCACCAGGATAACCTTGGCAACAAGGGCCGCACCGAAGCCGGTGACGTCCAGGTCATGAGCGCCGGCACCGGCATCGCCCACAGCGAGTACAACCTGGAAGCCACGCCGACCAGGATTTTCCAGATCTGGATCATCCCGAATGAGTCCGGCCTGGCCCCGTCCTGGGGCGCCAAGCCGTTCCCGAAAGGCAACCGCGAAGGTTTTGTCACCCTGGCCAGCGGCAAGGAAGGCGACGATCAGAGCCTGCGCATTCGCGCCGATGCGCGGCTGGTAGCGGCCAACCTGAAGGCCGGCGAGTCTGCCGAATATCCGCTGGACATGGGGCGTCGTGCTTACCTGGTGCCGGCCACCGGGGTCATTGAAGTCAATGGCTTGCGTGCACAGGCTCGAGATGGTGTCGCGGTTGCTGATGAGCAAGTGCTGCGGGTGACGGCCATCGAGGACAGCGAGATCGTTCTGGTGGATCTGGCGTGATCTTCTGAGTGCAATCCAAAAAAAGGGGCGACCGTATTGGTCACCCCTTTTTTAGTTGCTGCAGCGAGCCCTTTGTGGGAGCGGGCTTGCTCGCGAAAGCGGTGTTTCAGTCAACATTGATGTTGAAGCTGATACCGCCTTCGCGAGCAAGCCCGCTCCCACAGGGTTGTGTGCTTATTTCGCAGAAATGGCACCATCCACCAGCGTTTGCGCCTCAGCCACCAGTTGCTTGAGGTGGTCGTCGCTGACAAAGCTTTCGGCGTAGATCTTGTAGATGTCTTCCGTGCCCGACGGCCGTGCCGCGAACCAACCGTTCTCGGTCATGACCTTGAGACCGCCAATGGCCTGGTCATTGCCCGGTGCGTGGCTGAGGATGCTATGGATCGGTTCGCCGGCCAGTTGGGTCGAGGTGACCTGTTGCGGCGACAGCTTGCTCAACAGCGCTTTCTGCTCCGGATTGGCCTTGGCGTCGACCCGCACCGAGAACGGCTCACCCAGTTCATCGGTCAAGGCGCGATACGCCTGGCTCGGGTCGCGCCCGGTTCGGGCAGTCATCTCGGCGGCCAGCAGGGCCGGAATCAAACCGTCCTTGTCGGTGCTCCAGACGCCGCCGTCCTTGCGCAGGAACGAGGCACCGGCGCTTTCTTCGCCGCCGAAACCGAGGGATCCATCGAACAGGCCGTCGGCAAACCATTTGAAACCGACCGGCACTTCGTACAGGCGGCGACCCAGGCGCTTGGCCACGCGATCGATCAAGCCGCTGCTGACCACGGTTTTACCCACGCCAGCATCGGCGCGCCATTGCGGACGGTTCTGGAACAGGTAGTCGATGGCAACGGCGAGGTAGTTGTTCGGCGCCAGCAAACCACCGGACGGCGTGACGATGCCATGGCGGTCGTGGTCCGGATCGCAGGCAAACGCCACGTCGAAGCGTTGTTTCAGGCCAATCAGGCCTTGCATGGCGTGGCTGGACGATGGGTCCATGCGGATCTGGCCGTCCCAGTCGACGGTCATGAAACGGAAGGTCGGGTCGACCTCTTTGTTCACCACATCCAGGTCCAGGCGGTAATGCTCGGCAATCGCCGACCAGTAGCGCACCCCCGCTCCACCCAGCGGATCGACACCCAGGCGCAGCTTGGCATCGCGGATGGCGTCGAAGTCGATCACGTTGATCAGGTCGGCGACATAGGTATTGAGGTAATCGTGACGATGGGTGGTGCTGGCCTTCAGTGCCTGCTCGTAGCTGATGCGCTTGACGCCAGCGAGCTTGTTGGCCAGCAGTTCGTTGGCCTTGGCTTCGATCCACTTGGTGATGTGGGTATCGGCCGGACCACCGTTGGTTGGGTTGTACTTGTAGCCACCGCTTTGCGGTGGGTTGTGGGACGGCGTGATGACAATGCCGTCCGCCAGGCCGCTGGTGCGACCGCGGTTGTAGCAGAGAATCGCATGGGAAATGGCCGGTGTCGGCGTGTACTCGTCACCAGCGGCAATCATCACGGTCACGCCGTTGGCCGCCAGCACTTCGAGGGCGCTGGCGCCGGCCGGTGTGGACAGCGCGTGGGTGTCGATACCGACAAACAGCGGGCCATCGATGCCTTGAGCTTCGCGATACAGGCAGATCGCCTGGCTGATCGCCAGCACGTGCCATTCGTTGAAACTCAAGTCGAACGAGCTGCCCCGGTGCCCGGACGTGCCGAAGGCAACACGCTGGGTCGAAATCGCAGCATCAGGCTGGCCGGTGTAATAGGCCGTTACCAGTCGCGGGATGTCGACCAACAATTCTGCCGGTGCCGGTTTACCCGCAAAAGGACTGAGTGTCATGCAAAACCTCTGGAATAGAGTGGTTCAGGAATTGGGCCGCAGTTTACTGGCAGTTTGACCGCAAGGCGATGGGATCGATCCAACAGAGTCAAGGGTGTTATTTTTTGTCTCACTCACTCGATCGATTCCAGACGCAGCGCATCCCCCAACAAGCCCAGTGCGACAGCCAGATTGTGATCGCCGCCGAAGGTATGACTCAAGCGCAAATGCTGTCCGTGCAGACCGTGGAGGCTGAACAGTTCGCCCGGCGCGATGACCACTTGATGGGCCAGCAGGCGCTGGAACACACGACGGACATTGACCCGACGCAACGAGCGCACCCAGATCGTTGCTCCGCCTTCAGGCTCGACGAAATGCAAGGCATCCCCCAATCGCTCCTGCAATAGCAGGGTCATTTGACTCTTGCGCTCCTTGAGTAACCGCCGCAGCACCAGCAGGTGTTGATCGATGCGACCGCTGCAGTACAAGCGGGCGATGGCTTTCTGGCGAATCGGCGAGAGACGGAAGGAACGCAGCAGAAAGTGCCGTTGCAGTTCAGCGCTCAAATGCCTTGAAAGCAGATAACCATAGGGCGCTTCAGGCCCGATGATTTTCTCGAACGTAGAAAACACCATCAGCCGTTCAGGGTCCAGCAAGTCTCGAAAGCGCACGCCGCCCAGGTCGAATCCAAGTTCGCCATAACAGTCGTTCTCCAGCACCCAACTGTCATGCGCGGCCAAAAGCCGGGCAATGGCCTGCCTGTTTTCGTCAGGCGCCAGGCTGCCGCGGGGCATATTCAGGGCCGAGGACAGCATCACCAACCTTACCGGTTCGGTATCCAGCAGCATGTTGAGCCGTTCCGGATCCAGGCAGCCATCGGCTTGCACAGGCAACTCGATCACCCGCACGCAGGCGGCTTGAAACAAACGCAGGATCGTCCAGTCGCACGGCGATTCGACCACCACGGTGGCGTCTTTCAAGCCCAGCACGGCGATCAGGATTTCCAGTACACCGCGAAGGTCGGCGCCGATATAGACATCATCGGCGTGCCAGTAACGCATCGGAGACGTGGTGTAGCGGGCTGCCAGGGCGGTGCGCAATTCGAGCTCGCCGCAGGGTTGCGAAGGCGACTGCGGCTGGCGGGGATACTGGCGCAGCAGCTCTCGCTCCAAAAGCAACAAAGGACTGTCGAGCGGCTGCAGCAACGCCGGTTCATCGGTGCTCAGGACCAGCATCCCCGGGCGCCTGGCATTGACATAGACGGCTTCCAGCAGATCGCTGCCGCTGTCCTGCAGGTTGATCGAGGACACTGGCAACGCGTAGTAACCGGACTTGGCCACCGAATAGACGCGCCCTTCTTTCTCCAGCAGCGAATAGGCGTACTGAATGGTCGAGATCGACACATTGAGACGTTCCGCCAGATGCCGCAGCGACGGCAGGCGGATGCGCGAATCCCCTTCAGACTCGTTGATCAGGCTGACCAGGTATCGATAAACCGCCTGATAGGCGAAATCCGTTTCTCGTGGACCTTTCATGGGCGAAGGCCAACCGCACTGGCTGAAAATCCGCCCACGCTCAGTGACCCGCTGACCATTCATCCACCAATGTGATGCCGGCGTCAGGATCGCCCGGCGTATTTTGCGGCCCGCCCCTCTGGATGATTGCTTCAGCCGCCCCGCCAGCGCCTGCTGGCGTCCACTCCGTGCGGTAAAGCTGGCCAACCAGGCTGACGGGCAATCCGCTGACATCAATCATCCATTGCATGATCTGTTCGGCGACTGGATGCCCCTGCATGGCCCGATGCAACTCGGGCATGGCCACCAGCATGCCGGGATGGCACTGACGCAGGAAACGCTCAAGCCCCGCACCTTTTTCGATGAAAGGAGAAAAAAGCAGGCACACCAGCTGTGCTTCGCTCAGGCCCAGGTTCTTTTGCGCTTCGGCCGCCGCTCGGGCGCGCTGCTCGGTCAGTGTCGCCGGGTTGCCGAAGACCTCGATGGCCTGCTCGCACAAACGCTCGGGCAAGCGCTTGCGGCGCATCATCACCAAAGCGCGTTGCAGGTATTGCGCAATGCCGGACTCGTAATTGCGGCCCTGCACGTAGCACGCCTGCAACCCCCTGACGTGCGCCGAGATCAACGGGCTGATGAATTCGTTGTCGCTGATCTGCGCGGACAGTTCGTCCGGCTGGAACCGGAGAAACTCAGTCAGCAATGGCCAGCGCTCTTCCAGGTTGCTGACCAGCAGGTCGTGAATGTCGATGCAGGCCGTACGACGACACGTCTCAAAGCGCTCTTGCGGGCGCCACGGGGCCTGGCCGTAATCGGCGTAGAACGCGTGATAACAGTCGCTGCCCAGTTCATCGAGCAATGCAAACAATCCCGCATAACCGGCCTCTCCCGCGGGCGAAGGCTTGAGCCCTGCCTTGGTGGCGGCACGCTTCAAACCGTCGATGAACTGCTTCTGCTGACGCGGCGTGTCACTGATGAGCAACGCGTCGACACCACCGTCCCAGCGGGCGATTTGTCCATAGAACTCTCCCGTGGCCAGATAACCGTCATCCCACAGGTCGAACCCATCCCGCCACTCCCGGCGATGGCCGATCAGCAGCAGGTTCAGGCGACTGGACTCGCGACCGGCGTCGGAGATCGGCGTCAGGGGGTTGAACGGCAAGACTTCCCGATCATCGACCATCAACACCTCGACCCGGGGATCGTCATAGACAAACAATGCGCTGTTGGTCCGGTGCATGTTTTCCACGGCCGCGCCGTTTGCCCCGTTCAACCGCAACGAGGCTATGCGCAACTGGAATGTCGCCGGCGACCGAGTGGCAATGGTCAACTGCGCAGCACGCAACAGCGCCAGGGTGTAGCAGTTGTCACGGGCCCCGGACTGGATCGCCAACACCTTGTAATCGCCAATGCGCTCCATGCCCCCCGCCGCAACCGCCAGACGCTGAATCAACAATTGCAATGCAGTGCGTTCGGCACGAGAGAAAAAACCCAGCAATCGCTGCAGCACTTGTTGATAGACATAGTTCATCGCTTGGTCATGGATGCTGGTCATCGTTATTTACCTGATACTCGTAAGTTCAACATCGCGCAGACAGCAAATCCCGTTGGACTGTCTGCGCGAATGGAGTCATGGACTTTATTGCCAAATGCTAACACTTGAATTTTCTTGAAATCATTTGAAACGATCGCAGCGCCTCCTCGGGTTAACGACGACGTCAGGGCTGTAGTGCCCGGCTGGCAAGGGTTTCCCCGATTGAAAGCGGAGTCCTAGGAAATGTCCGACAAAGTCCCACAGACTCTTAATACAAGAAATAAAGAAGGAAGTTGTCGCTGTGTTTTTGGCAACTAAACAACAACAAACTAATTTGGAGATTTGCACCGACGGCGCACATTGAAAAGTTTCAGCCTGACACCCAGCCATGACTCATTCCTTGAGATGAAAGTAATCATTCAATTATCAGGGCTTAGTGGCTGATTAGAAGCTACAGATTACGAGCAAAAACCAGTTCAGTTGCTGGACCGGCCTGCGGATCGACGGGTTTCGGGGGCTGAAACGAAAGAGTCCGTGTGGGCACGGACTCTTGGATAGCTTCTTGGTAAGTATTACGCCGGTTCGACCTGCAGCGCGACCCTCTCGTGACACGGGCATTCGTCCATGTAGCGGTGTGCTTCGACAAACTCGGCAAACGGGAAGACCCGAGTCTTGAGCGGCAGCAGAACGCGGTCGGCGGTCAGCTGATTGATGTCGCGCAAGGCACGTTGCAGTGCAACCTGGTCCTGGGTGATGCCCAGTTCCGGCTTGCCAGTGAAGTTGCCGATGCAGTGCACGAAGAACTGAATATTCTTCTGGAACGCTGCGCAGGCCGGGAAAGGCGTCTGGTTGCCACCTTGCAGGCCGTACAGCACCAGGCTGCCGCGAGGTGCCAGCACATCGCCCAGCAACGACATCTGCGGACCGCCCAAACCATCGAACACCACATCCACGCCGCGGTTGTCTGTGATTTTGTTGACCCGCATCAGCAGATCTTCTTCCTCGGTAACGATGACTTTCTCGGCCCCCAGCGACAGCAGATACTCACGCTCTTCTGCTGACTTGGTTGCGGCAATCACTCGAACACCCAAGGCCTTGCCCAGCTGTACGAACGAAGGTCCGGCGCAATGGCTGGCGTCGGTCACCAGGGCAAACTGCCCGGGTTTGACCCGTGCCAGATCCGCATAGGCGAAATAGGCAATCAACAACGGCGTGTAGTGCACACTGGCTTCAATCGGGCTGAGAATGTCCGGATAACGGGTGACCGCCGAGCGCGGCAGAACGATCTGCTCGCCGTAAACCGGGTAGTCGTTCGGGCTTTGGGCCGGAAAGCTGGCAACCTTGTCACCCACTTCCAGGTCATCGATGCCATCACCGACAGCGGTGACGATACCAGCCATCTCCTGGCCAAGGCCTGAAGGCAGACGGGCATGGGACGGGGCCAGGTTCTGGCGCCAGAGAGTGTCATACCAACTGATGCCGATCGCCTCGACGCGCACCTGCACTTCGCCCGGTGCAGGCAGAGACGCCGCATGCTCTTCGCATTTGAGCACCTCGGCAGGACCAAACTTGTGAAAACGGATCGTGCGGGACATCGCAAACCTCGCCAAATGAACCTCTAATGCCTTGAACTCTAGCTGGGCTTTCAACCCAACACTATCTGTGGCTATTAATAGTCGACATGCCTGTCATTGATTCCGCAGCAGCGGCAACATCGTTAAATGCCGTAAGAAACCGAAACCGCTTTTGCAGGAAATCTGAATTACCCGGTGCAGAGTACCAGCCTTTCCCCGTAATATTCCTGCTGGCCATTGTTCTCATATGGCTGCCCACGTCAAGTTTGCTGACTCTGCCAGGACTCCAGATGAATCGTAATGACCTGCGTCGTGTCGACCTGAACCTGTTGATCGTTTTCGAAACATTGATGCACGAACGCAGCGTGACCCGTGCTGCGGAAAAACTGTTCCTCGGCCAGCCAGCCATCAGTGCGGCGCTCTCGCGCCTGCGCGGCTTGTTCGATGACCCATTGTTTGTGCGTACCGGCCGCAGCATGGAGCCGTCCGCCAGGGCGGTAGAGATCTTCGCCCTGCTCTCGCCGGCACTGGATTCGATTTCCACCGCCGTCAGCCGTGCCGCCGAGTTCGATCCTGCCACAAGTACCGCCGTGTTCCGCATCGGCCTTTCGGACGATGTCGAGTTCGCCTTGCTGCCAATGCTGCTCAAGCGCCTGCGTGCCGAATCGCCGGGGATTGTGCTGGTGGTGCGCAGGGTCAACTACATCCTGATGCCGGGGTTGCTGGCATCCGGCGAGATATCCATTGGTGTCAGCTACACCACCGACCTGCCGGCCAACGCCAAGCGCAAGGTACTGCGCCGCAGCCAGCCGAAGCTGTTGCGCGCCGACACCGTGCCGGGGCCGTTGAGCCTGGATGATTACTGCGCCCGCCCTCATGCCCTGGTGTCGTTCGCCGGCGACCTCAGCGGCTTCATTGATGAAGAACTGGAAAAGCTCGGGCGCAAACGGCATGTGGTGCTCGCAGTGCCGCAGTTCAACGGCCTGAGCACCCTGCTCTCCGGAACCGACATCGTGGCTACAGTGCCGGACTACACAGCCGATGCGCTGACTGCCGCCGGCGGTGTGCGAGCTGAAGATCCGCCGTTGCCGGTGCGCAGTTTCGAACTGCACATGGCTTGGCGCGGGTCGCAGGATAACGATCCGGGGGAGCGCTGGTTGCGGTCGCGGATTCAGATGTTTTTCGGCGACCCGGACAGCCTGGCTTGATCCCGGTTTTGCATGAGGGCTTCTGGCCCCTTCGCGAGCAGGCTCGCTCCCACATTGGTTCGGTGGTGCACATGATCCCCTGTGGGAGCGAGCCTGCTCGCAATGGCCGCAACACGGTTCCAAGCCTGACTATTGCATCCAATGCAACACACAATTGTCATCAGTCCAGTTGATGACGACCGAACGCAAGGCGCAGGCTAGAGGGCTGGCTTGGGTCTTATATCATTCCGAATGATAGTTACCTTTGCCCCATTCGATTCGTGAGATACAAACCCGCCGCGCATCATTCGCCAATCTCAACACATTGGCGGATGCATCCATGGAACAGTCACTCAAACATTTGCGCTTCCCGTTGGCTTTGTTGGCCGTAGTGGTGATCAGCGCTTGCGGCAAGGCCCCGGAAACCGCCGCCAGCATGCCAGCAGCCAAGGTCAGCGTGGCCAAGGTGCTGGAACAACCGGTCAACGAGTGGGACGAATTCACCGGCCGCCTCGAAGCGCCGGAAACCGTCGAGATTCGTCCACGGGTCTCCGGCCAGATCGATGAAGTGGCGTTCACTGAAGGCGCCCTGGTCAAGAAAGGCGACCTGCTGTTCCAGATCGACCCGCGTCCGTTCCAGGCTGAGGTCCGCCGCCTCGAAGCCCTGGTTGCACAATCGCGCGCCAATGCCACCCGTAGCGAAAACGAAGCCCAGCGCGGTGAGCGTCTGCGTACCAGCAACGCCATTTCCGCCGAACTGGCCGACTCGCGTACCAGCGCCGCCCAGGAAGCCCGCGCCGCCGTCGGTGCCCTTCAAGCGCAACTGGATCTGGCCAAGCTGAACCTGAGCTTCACCCGCGTCACCGCACCGATCAGCGGCCGCGTCAGCCGTGCGGAAATCACCGCCGGCAACCTGGTGACCGCCGATACCACGCCACTGACCAGCGTCGTTTCCACCGACAAGGTGTACGCCTACTTCGACGCGGACGAACGTGTGTTCCTCAAGTACACCGAGCTCGCTCGCCAGGGCAAACGCGGCGCCACCACCCCGGTCTACATGGGCCTGTCCAACGAGGACGGCAACCCGCACCAGGGCGTGATGAACTTCGTCGACAACCAGGTCAACCCGAAGACCGGCACCATCCGTGGTCGCGCAGTGTTCGACAATAGCGATGGCAGCTACACACCGGGCCTGTATGCACGCCTGAAATTGGTGGGCAGCGGCACCTACAGCGCCATGCTGATCAATGACGAAGCGGTCGGCACTGACCTGGGCAAGAAGTTCGTGCTGGTGATGGATGGCGACAACAAGACCGCCTACCGCGCGGTGGAGCTGGGTCCGAAGATCGAAGGTCTGCGCATCGTGCGCAACGGCCTGAACAAGGACGACACCATCATCGTCAAGGGCCTGCAACGGGTACGCCCTGGTTCACCGGTCACCCCTGAAGTGATTCCGATGGCCAGCGAACAAACCCTCGCGGCACTCGCACAACAACGCCAAGCGCTGGAAGCCAGCAACCTGCCCCAAGTCGCGCCTGCCAAGGTTGCGCCGGGTACGGCTGTGAAACTGGCTGCCACGACCCCACGCGGTTAAGGGATTTTTACGATGAATTTTTCCCAATTCTTCATTTCGCGGCCGATCTTCGCAGCGGTTCTATCGCTGTTGATCCTGATCGCCGGTGCGATCTCGCTGTTCCAGTTGCCGATCAGCGAATACCCGGAAGTGGTGCCGCCGACCGTGGTGGTCCGCGCCAACTTCCCGGGCGCCAACCCCAAGGTCATCGGCGAAACCGTGGCCGCGCCGCTGGAGCAAGCCATCACCGGCGTCGAGAACATGCTGTACATGTCCTCGCAATCCACCGCCGACGGCAAGATCACCCTGACCATCACCTTTGCCCTGGGCACCGACCTGGACAACGCCCAGGTGCAGGTACAGAACCGCGTGACCCGCACCGAGCCGAAACTTCCCGAGGAAGTGACGCGCATCGGTATCACCGTGGACAAGGCGTCGCCCGACCTGACCATGGTGGTGCACTTGACCTCGCCGGACAAACGCTACGACATGCTGTACCTGTCCAACTACGCCCTGCTCAACATCAAGGATGAGCTGGCGCGCCTGGGCGGTGTCGGTGATGTGCAGTTGTTTGGCATGGGCGATTACTCGCTGCGAGTGTGGCTCGACCCGAACAAGACCGCTTCGCGCAACCTGACCGCGACCGATGTGGTCACGGCGATCCGTGAACAGAACCGTCAGGTGGCGGCCGGTGCGCTGGGTGCGCCTCCTGCACCGAATGCCACGGCATTCCAGCTGTCGGTCAACACACAGGGCCGTCTGGTGTCCGAGGAAGAGTTCGAGAACATCATCATTCGCTCTGGCGACAACGGTGAAATCACTCGCCTCAAGGACATCGCTCGCGTCGAACTGGGCTCCAGCCAGTACGCCCTGCGTTCGTTGCTGAACAACCAGCCGGCGGTGGCGATCCCGATCTTCCAGCGTCCGGGCTCCAATGCCATCGAAATCTCCAACGAAGTTCGGGCAAAAATGGCCGAGCTGAAGAAGAGCTTCCCCGAAGGCATGGATTTCAGCATCGTCTATGACCCGACAATCTTCGTGCGTGGCTCCATCGAGGCGGTGGTTCACACCCTCTTCGAAGCGCTGATCCTCGTGGTGCTGGTGGTGATCCTGTTCCTGCAAACCTGGCGCGCCTCGA
This sequence comes from Pseudomonas sp. GL-B-12, assembly GCF_019955895.1. NCBI lineage: Bacteria > Pseudomonadati > Pseudomonadota > Gammaproteobacteria > Pseudomonadales > Pseudomonadaceae > Pseudomonas > Pseudomonas sp. GL-B-12. The sequence continues at coordinate 374,756 of NZ_JAHBCX010000011.1, read as the reverse complement.
TCATTCCATTGGTCGCTGTGCCGGTATCGCTGATCGGTACCTTTGCCGTGATGCATCTGTTTGGTTTCTCGCTCAACGCCTTGTCGCTGTTCGGCCTGGTACTGGCGATCGGTATCGTGGTGGACGATGCCATCGTGGTGGTGGAGAACGTCGAACGGAACATCGAGCTTGGATTGACCCCGGTCGAAGCCACCAAACGCGCCATGCGTGAAGTGACCGGCCCCATCATTGCCACGGCGCTAGTGCTGTGTGCGGTGTTTGTTCCTGCGGCGTTCATTTCCGGCCTGACTGGCCAGTTCTACAAGCAGTTCGCCCTGACCATCGCGATTTCCACGGTGATCTCGGCCTTCAACTCCCTGACCCTGTCGCCGGCCCTGGCCGCGGTATTGCTCAAGGGCCATGACGCGCCGAAAGACCGTTTCTCCAAGGTACTGGACAAGATTTTCGGTGGCTGGCTGTTCCGTCCGTTCAACCGCTTCTTTGAAAAGGCCAGCCATGGTTACGTCGGCACCGTTGCCCGTGTGATCCGCTCAAGCGGCATCGCCCTGCTGCTGTACGCCGGCCTGATGGTCCTGACCTTCTTCGGTTTCTCCAGCACCCCGACCGGTTTCGTCCCCGGCCAGGACAAGCAATACCTGGTGGCCTTCGCGCAACTGCCGGATGCCTCGAGCCTGGACCGTACCGAAGACGTGATCAAGCGCATGTCCGACCTGGCCCTGAAACAGCCTGGCGTGGAAAGTGCCGTGGCCTTCCCTGGCCTGTCGATCAACGGCTTCACCAACAGCCCGAACGCCGGCATCGTGTTCGTGACTCTAAAGCCGTTCGACGAGCGTAAAGACCCGAGCATGTCCGCCGGTGCGATTGCCGGTGCCTTGAACGGCCAATACGCGAACATTCAGGAAGCCTACATGGCGATCTTCCCGCCGCCGCCGGTACAAGGCCTGGGCACCATCGGTGGTTTCCGCCTGCAGATCGAAGACCGGGGCAACCTGGGCTACGAAGAGCTGTACAAGGAAACCATGAACATCATCAACAAGAGCCACAACGTGCCGGAACTGGCGGGCCTGTTCACCAGCTACACGGTGAACGTGCCGCAGGTCGATGCCGCTATCGATCGGGAAAAAGCCAAGACCCACGGCGTGGCCGTCAGCGACATCTTCGACACCCTGCAGATCTACCTGGGTTCGCTGTATGCCAACGACTTCAACCGCTTCGGTCGCACCTATCAGGTCAACGTTCAGGCCGAGCAACAGTTCCGCCTCGAGTCGGACCAGATCGGCCAGCTGAAAGTACGCAACAACAAGGGCGAGATGATTCCGCTGGCGACCTTCATCAAGGTCAGCGACACCTCAGGTCCCGACCGCGTGATGCACTACAACGGCTTCATCACCGCTGAAATCAACGGTGCGGCAGCCCCCGGCTACAGCTCCGGCCAGGCCGAAAAAGCCATCGAGAAACTGCTCAAGGAAGAACTGCCGAACGGCATGACCTACGAATGGACCGACCTGACCTACCAGCAGATCCTGTCCGGCAACACCGCGCTGTTCGTGTTCCCGCTCTGTGTGCTGCTGGCGTTCCTGGTACTGGCGGCCCAGTACGAAAGCTGGAGCCTGCCACTGGCGGTGATCCTGATCGTACCGATGACCCTGCTGTCGGCCATTACCGGGGTGATTGCGTCCGGTGGCGACAACAACATCTTTACCCAGATCGGATTGATCGTATTGGTGGGCTTGGCCTGTAAGAACGCGATCCTGATCGTCGAGTTTGCCAAGGACAAGCAACTGGAAGGCCTCAACCCGCTGGCGGCGGTTCTGGAAGCTTGCCGCCTGCGTCTGCGGCCGATCCTGATGACCTCCTTCGCGTTCATCATGGGCGTTGTGCCGCTGGTGTTCTCCAGCGGTGCCGGTGCCGAAATGCGTCATGCCATGGGTGTGGCAGTGTTCTCCGGGATGCTCGGGGTGACCTTCTTCGGTCTGTTGCTGACGCCAGTGTTCTACGTATTGATTCGTAACTTTGTCGAGCGCGGCCAAGCGCGTAAAGCCGCCAAGGCCGCCCTGAAGCTGGAGTCGCATTGATGAGTTTGAAAGCCTTCCTGCCGAGCCTGCTGGTACTGGCCCTGAGTGCCTGTGCCGTGGGCCCGGACTACAAGACGCCAACCACCGAGGCGGCCCACATCACGGCCGTCACCGATGGCGCCGCCGGCCAGAAGAACTTTGACCGTTCGCGTTTCGAAGGCATCTGGTGGCAGCAGTTCGAAGACCCGACCCTCAACCAGCTGGTGACGCAATCCCTGCAAGGCAACCGCGATTTGCGCGTCGCCTTCGCCCGCTGGAAAGCCGCACGGGCGATCCGCGACGACGTCAGCAACGACGCCATGCCGACCATCACCAGCCGCGTCAGCAGTGACCTGGGCAAAGGCCAGATTCCGGGCCAGGCCACCGACCGGGTCAACACTGAACGCTATGACCTGGGCCTGGACATGGCCTGGGAAATTGATCTGTTCGGCCGCATCCAGCGCAACCTGGAGTCGGCCAACGCCGAGCAACAGGCGTTCGAGGCCGATCTGTACCAACTGCAAGTCACCATGATTGCCGAACTGGTGGATTCCTACGGTCAACTGCGCGGCGCGCAGCTGCGGGAAAAGATCGCACTGGCCAACCTGCAGAATCAGCAGGAGTCGCGCAAGATCACGGTCAGCCTGCGTGATGCCGGTGTCGGCGATCAGCTCGATGTGGAGCGCGCCGATGCGCGACTGGCGTCGGTCGAAGCCAGCGTGCCACAACTGCAGGCCGAACAGATCCGGCAGAAAAACCGTATCGCCACCCTGCTGGGTGAACGTCCGGACAAGCTGACCGTGGACCTGAGCCCGAAAGACCTGCCGGCGATCGCCAAGGCGTTGCCGATCGGTGATCCGGGTGAATTGTTGCAACGCCGTCCGGACATTCGCAGTGCCGAGCGCCAATTGGCGTCGGCCACGGCACGTATCGGCGTGGCCAAGGCTGATCTGTTCCCACGGGTCAGCCTCAGTGGCTTCCTTGGCTTTACGGCCGGGCGCGGTTCGCAGATCGGTTCCTCGGCGGCCAACGCCTGGGCACTGGGCCCGAGCATCACTTGGGCAGCGTTTGACCTGGGCAGCGTGAAGGCCCGGTTGCGCGGTGCCGACGCCGATGCCGAAGGCGCCCTGGCGACCTACGAGCAGCAAGTGTTGCTGGCCCTGGAAGAATCGGAAAACGCCTTCAGCGACTACGGCAAACGCCAGCAGCGCCTGATCTCGCTGATTCGCCAGAGCGAATCGAGCCGCTCGGCCGCCGACCTGGCGGAGATCCGCTACCGCGAAGGCACGGCCGATTTCCTCGTGTTGCTCGATGCCCAGCGGGAACGCCTGGCGGCCGAAGACACTCAGGCCCAGGCCGAAGTCGACCTGTATCGCGGCATCGTCGCGATCTACAAGGCCCTCGGTGGCGGCTGGCAGCCGGAGACGGTCGCGAGCAATTAACCCGATGTGTTGAAGTGCTCCTTTGGTTGGCCGCAACCAACCAATTTCTTTGCCCTGCGTCTCATTCGGTCGCGGGGTTTTTTTTGCCTTAACACAATACTGAAACCACCACAGTTCCCTGTGGGAGCGGGCTTGCTCGCGAAGGCAGTGCGTCAGTAAACATATGTATTGCCTGACACACCGTCTTCGCGAGCAAGCCCGCTCCCACAAGGGTTAACGGTGATCTTCAGTCCGATGGTTTTCCTGGACGGTCACAGTGGCCGTGGTCCCCGCCCGCAGGTTGTTTTTACCCGCATAGTCGGCATCGATCTCGATCCGCACCGGCACCCGTTGCGCCAGTTTGATCCAGGTGTAACTAGGGTTGATGTTGGCCAGCAGGCGGCCACCGGGCAGGTTTTCCCGGTCGGCAATGGCGAAGGCAATGCTCTGCACTTTGCCCCCAAACGTCTCGCCACTCATCAATTCGATCTTGACCCGGTCGCCCTCCCCGATCCGCGGCAACTTGGTTTCTTCAAAGTAACCGCTGACATAGAACGAGTCGCTGTCCACCAGCGCCAGCAATGGACCACCGGCCGCGGCATAGTCGCCCTCCCGGGTCAGCAGATTGGTGACATAGCCGGTTACCGGGGAAACGACGTGGGTACGCTGCAAATCGAGCTCGGACTGGGTCAAGGCCGCGATGGCAAGTTGCACGTTGGCCTGGGCCAACACCAGGTTGGCCTGATTACGCAGCAAGTCAGCCTGGGCCACCGACACATCGGTGTTGGCCTTTTCCCACTCTTCGCCGGAAATCGCCGAACGATCCTTGAGCGTGCGCCGCCGTTGCTCCTCGCTCTGACGTTGTTTGAGCAAGGCTTCGCTGGCGGTAATGGCCGCCTGGGCCTGCCCAAGTGAGGCTTTCGCCACCTCCACCGCGCGCTTGGCATGCTCCACCGAAAGGGTATAACGCGCCGGGTCGATCTCCAGCAGCGCCTGGCCTTTGTTCACATGTTGGTTGTCCTGCACGGCCAGGCTGACGATTCGCCCCGAAACATCGGCGGACAAGGTCACCACATCGGCACGCACCCGGGCATCCCGGGTCCAGGGCGCGCGGGTGTAATGCTCCCAGGCGAACCACCCCAGGATCAAGGCCAGCAGGACCACCGCCACCGTCGAGAGTCGGGAAAGGATGTTCTTCAAGGCATCAGGCTCCCATGACCAGAATCAACGTGGCGCAGACGCAGGCGTACAACGCGCCTTCGAACAATGCCTCGTGCCAGACAAACTGCAGCACCCCGAGGCGCCGCAACGTCCAGTCCAGCAACAGAAAAATCGGCAAGCCCAGCAGCAGCGCCTGAGCAATCGGGGGCAGATAGGCACCACCCACTTCCAGATCAATGGGCAAGGACAGGGTCTCCTTCAAGACCAGAGGGTTGAAAATAGCCGCGATAACGTTCAACGAACGACACCACGATCAACAGTGCCACACGCATGCGGAACACCGACCACAAGCGCTCATGAACATCGGTATGCAGGGCATCCAGGTCGTCGCCCAGGGCGTGGAGGCTATCAAGCACCTGCGCCACTTCGACCCCGGGCCGGCCGGCGACCAGCCTGCCCGTTTCCCGGACTGTCGAAAACAGGCGACTTTGCAGTTCCGGACTCAGCAATGCGTTGTTCTGCCCCTGCTGCCTGAGCTGATTCAAGGCAGTACCCAGTGCCATGCAGCCCAGGCTGACCTGGAACCGCTCACGTGATTGTGGCTCCCGGGCCGCCGGCAGCAACCCCAGCATCATGGTCAGGCGATCAACCATGCGGCTCTCGAACGCAAACTGCTGCTCATCGGTCGCCAAGGTTTTCAGCAAGGCGTACACCTGATCGCAGTTCTCTTTGTGGAGCCGGCGCATGCGCAAATCCGGCATGAACGGAAAGATCAGCGCGTAGACACTCAAGGCCAGCACGGTCGCGCAGGTATAAGCCCCGGCAAACTCAAACCACTGGATGGCGGTGTTCTGGCCAATCCCCACGTTCAACGGGCCGAGCAATAGAAACGTCGTGAGCCCCAGGCCAATCCCGGTACCTGTGGTGGGTGGACTGGCCAGCCCCACCGCAACGGCGTAGAGCAAGGGCGCCAGCAGCAAGGCAAGCATCTCGAAATTGCTGATCATCGGCACAAACATGAACTGAAGGAGCGCCGAGGCCACCAGTGCCAGCCCGAATCCCCTCGCGTAGCTTTGAACGGCCAGCAGCGGCCGTGGAAACGTCGACATCAGCGAGCAAAGGATGCCCACCAGCACCATCCCGCCTCGCGCACCGTCCCAGCCGGTTTCGATCCAGATCAGACCGGCGATCAACAGCGCGGAAAAAGCCCGGACGGCATTCATGGTCGCCAGGGTAAAGTCCAGGTGCAGCGGGTTTTCCCGCCCGCGAAACACGCTGCTGGCTGGGCGCCCGCTCTGGATGGCATCGCTCAATTCCAGAATCTGCTCCAGTTGCTGCAGCAGGCGCGCCTGCTCCCAGCGCAGCGACCAGGCCAGCGAACGCAAGGTGGCTGGCAGTGGCTCGGTCAATTGTTCGGCCCTGTAGGCCAGCTCATCAAAGCGTTGTTGCAGCGACGTGAAATGATGGCGCTTGTCACTGGACAGCGAACGCCCCTCCCGCGCCAGTTCATCGAGAAAGGCCAGTTCTTCGGCACGCAGCCGTTGAATTTCTTCAGGCAACTCGCCCTCCCAGCGCTCAGTCAACAGCAGCCGCTGGTGGCGCAAGGCGGTCAGCCGCGCGGTCAATAACACCAATTGGTTGCCCAGCAGTTGCACCAGACCGTTGGCACTGCGTAACCGTGGCGCATCGAAGTACATGTGTCGGCGCACGCCCTCCAGGCCGCTGATCTGACCCAGCAGTTGCATTTGCCGCTGCTGGAAATCGGCTTCGCTCTCTTCGGTGCGGATGACGGCGCTGGCATGGGTGGCCAGCAACCGGGTGATTTGATCGATCCTGGCGAAGTAATCCCGGGCCACGGCTTCGGGCCTGGCGGTAAGCAGGCTGACCACGCACACACAGGCAACCGCCAGCAGCGTCTCGGTGACGCGGGTCACCGCCAGCAAAAACATGCCGTCCTGGTCCGGCACCGCCAGCAAGGCCACCACCACGGCGGTGTAGCCGCTGAGGACAAACGCCCCGGAACTGGTATAGCGCAACAAGGTGCCACCAGCGGTGCATAACGCCAGCCACAACGCCAGGGTGGTGATGAACGGCAGCGGCGCCTGGGGAAAGATCGCCATGATCAGCACCGCAACAGCCGCGCCCGTCGTGGTGCCGATCACCTGGCCAAAGCTGCGCGCCAGCACCATGCCGCCCAGTGGCTGGCTGATGATGACCACGGCCATGATCGACCACTTGGGCTGGTCCAGATCGAACAAAAACGCCAGGTACAGGGTCAACAACCCGGCCGCAATGGTTCGCAGGGCAAACAGCAACACCCCGGGCCCGGGGTTGAGCATGGCCTTGAAGTACTGCAACAACGCTTGCATGGGAACACTCGTCGAAACACCTCCAGCAAGCGTAGTCACTGCTGCGGTGCCTCGAGAGGTTTTGCTGACGACGCAGCTTGCAGGCCCGTTGATTGTCGACTGAAGGGCTGTTCAACCGTTTGAATCGAGCGTGAGCGTCGTCAAGGTTTGACTCAAAGCCCGGCCTGACCGAAGCTGGCGCCTTTGCAAAAGCTTGCCAGCTTCCGGATTCCTGCATGCCCAAGTCTCGCCGCTATCTGTTTATCAGCCTCTTCGCCCTGCTCGTCATCGGTCTTGCGTGGTTTTCCCTGCGCGGTACCACCCCGGTGGTTCCCGAAGCCATCCAGCATGGCTACAGCGAAGCGCTGGCGGCAGCCCGGGCCGGCAAACCAGGTGCCGCGCGGGTGCTCTATCAGCAACTGGCCCGTCCGGACCTGTCCCCCAAGCGTCGTGTCTGGCTGCATGCCGAACTGCCCAACTACCCAAGTTCGGTGGCCCTGAAACTGGCGGATGCCGACTTGCAGAACGAGTCGCCCGAAGTACGTATTGCGGCGATCAGGAGCATCAGCGGCCTGGTGCCGAACGGCCAGCGCAGTCTACTGCTGGGGCCATTGCTCGATGACAGCGATCAAAGCGTGCGGCTGGCGGCGATCAACGCGCTGCTGGGGTTGTCCCCGGATGACCTGGGTTTGTATTTCGGGCCGCTGGAGCAAGCCATCGATGCCTGGGAGCAAGTGCTCAGGAGCGAGCCGCAAAGCGCTGAAAACCAATACCAACTGGCCCGGCTGCACTTGCACAATGCCGAGCTCAAGGAAGCGCAACAGGCGCTGGACAACACCCTGCGCCTGGCGCCGGAGAACCTGCCAGCGCTGGTGCTGCAAATCGAGGTGCTGGATAAACAGGGCCAGAACGACGCCGCCCGGCAACTGTTGGCCAGGCAACTCCAGGCACAGCCCAACTCGGCCTACCTTCAACACGCCCTGGGGCTCTGGCTGCTGCATCACGAGCAAAGCGAATTCGCCCTGCTCGGCCTGTCCAAGGCCGTTGAACTGGAGCCCAACAACCGGGATTACCGCTACGACCTGGCCACCACGTTGCATGGTGAACAGGAGCTCGAAGCGGCACAGAAACAGTTGCAGGAAATCGTTCAGCGCCATCCGAACGATCGCAAGGCTCGGGTGCTGTTGATCAATTACTGGAAGGAAAGCGGGCAACTGCAAAACGTGCAGATCCTGTTGGCCCAACTCGAACAGATGAACCCCGACGATCCGTCGTTGCAACAAGGGCTTTGACCCCGCCTGAAATTTCGTTGAACCGTCGTCCCGGCCCAGGGTCAAGTGAAAAGGCAGCCCGTTGCGGCACTTCGCAGCGGCTGCCTCGTTGACCCTGGCCATGTGAGGACGTTTGTTTGTCTCTATCTAACGATTTGAACCAAGCCAAGGCCGCCACCGGTATCGAAGGTCTGGACGCTATCCTCGACGGCGGATTGTCCCATGGATGGCAGCTGGACAATATCCCGTGAAGGCCGTGCAAGCGACGTCCGAGCGCGCAATCATCCTTGCACCGCGGGGGCGCGACGGCCAGATGACCTTGATGATGCTCAAAAAGGCAGGGTTCCATGGAGTGGTCAGTCGCGACCTGCCGGGATTGTGCGCCAAACTGGAACAGGGTGCCGGCCTGCTGCTGATCTCTTCCGAGGCGCTGCTGAGCGCTGATCTCGAACCGCTGATCCGCCTGATTGAACAGCAGCCCCCGTGGTCGGACCTGCCGATCGTGTTGATGACACACCATCGTGGCCCGCAACAGAACCCGGCATCATGCTTCGGCGCGCAATTGGGCAATGTCACCTTCCTTGAACGGCCTTTTCACCCGGTCACACTGATCAGTCTGGTCACCACCGCCTTGCGCGGGCGACGACGACAGTACGAAGCCAGGGATCGGCTGATCGATCTGAGCCAGAGCGAGTTGCGCCTGCAAAACACCCTCGAAACCCTTGAACAGCAGGTGGAGGAGCGCACCACGCAACTGCGCCACAACGAAGAAGTGCTGCGCCAGTCACAGAAAATGGAAGCGGTAGGCCAGCTCACCGGCGGCATCGCCCACGACTTCAACAATATGCTGACTGGCATCATCGGCAGCCTGGAATTGTTGCGCCGACGCCTGGCCCGGGGGCGAACCGAAGACCTCGACAGCCTGATCGATCTGGGGGTGACTTCGGCCAACCGCGCGGCGGGTCTGACTCACCGCCTGCTGGCGTTTTCCCGCCGCCAGTCGCTGGACTCCAAGCCCGTGGAGATGAACAGCCTGGTGATCTCCATGGATGAACTGCTGCAGCGCAGCATCAACGAAAGCATTCGTCTGGACATGCAACTGGACGAGCAACTGTGGGTGGCCGAAGCCGACCCCAATCAACTGGAAAGCGCCCTGCTCAACCTGGTGATCAATGCCCGCGATGCCATGCCCAATGGCGGCAGACTGGTGGTCTCTACCTCGAACCAGCACTTTGATGAGGACTTCACCCAAGGCCAGAGCAATCTCGATGCGGGTGACTACGTGGTGCTCAGCGTGACCGACACCGGCTGTGGCATGCCGCAAAGCACCATCAACCGCGCCTTCGACCCGTTCTTCACCACCAAGCCCATCGGCCAGGGCACCGGCCTCGGGCTATCGATGATCTACGGTTTCAGCAAACAGTCGGGTGGCCACGTCGCTATCCACAGCGAAGTGGGCAAAGGCACCACAGTGAGTCTGTTTCTGCCGCGCTTTGGCGGTGACCTGCCCCGGGACCATCCATTGGACGTCGAACATTCGCCCATCGCCAATAATGGCGAGACGGTGTTGATTGTCGAGGACGATCCGGCGGTGCGGGTCCTGGTCAGCACGGTGTTGAGCGATCTGGGTTATGCCTTCGTCGAGGCCTGTGATGGTGATAGCGCCGTGCCGATACTCGATTCGGCCCAGCGCATCGACCTGCTGATCAGCGATGTCGGCCTGCCCGGCATGAATGGCCGGCAACTGGCAGAAATCGGCCGGCAATTGCGGCCCGATCTCAGGGTGCTGTTCATCACCGGCTACGCCGAGCACGCCGCGGTGCGCGGCGGGTTCCTCGATCCGGGCATGCAGTTGATCACCAAGCCGTTTACCTTCGACCTGTTGACGGCGAAGGTCAGGGAGATGATCAGCGCCTGAACACTTACGAAAGCATGTCCTGCATCAATTCCTGCAATTTATCCAGATCGAACGGTTTGTCCAGGATCGGCGCCTTGCGCGTGATCGGGCTGTCGGTCTCACGGATTTCCTGGGCATAGCCGCTGATGAAAATCACCTTGAGTTCCGGTCGCAGCTTCACGGCGGGCTCGGCGATCTGCACGCCAGAGATTCCACCGGGCAGGCGGAAGTCGGTGATCATCATGTCCAGGTGCGGTTTGCTCGCCAGGATTTCAAAAGCCTGTTCGCCGTTTTCGGCCTGCAACACGCGGTAACCCTCGCCCGACAGATAAGCGGACAGCACCATCAGAATCGAGGGATCGTCCTCGACGACGAGTACTACATCTTGTGCATCTTCGCTCATGGGAAGCCTTTGTTCGGTCAATTGCTGCTGATACGACCGTGGGGTCGATCAGAGGTTGCGTTTATCTGGCTGTTTTCCTACAGAGGCAGACAAACGCGAAACAAGGCGCCCTCGCCAATCCTGCTCTGGACGGTAATAGTACCGCCATGGGCGGTGACAATCTGTTCTGAAATAAACAATCCCAGGCCCAGTCCGGCGATGGCGTGCTTGGCCGATACCCGCTCGAACTGCTGGAAAATCCGTTTCTGGTTTGCCTCGCTGATGCCGATCCCTTGATCCTGCACGTCCACCAACGCCTGGCCACCTTCACTGTAGACCTTCACCGAGATCGGGCTCTTGGCCCCGTAGCGCAAGGCGTTGGTCAACAGGTTGGATATGACCTGTTCAATACGAAACTCGTCCCAGTTCCCGATCACCGGTTGCGCGGCATCGAGGGTGACCGACGCCTCGGCGGCATCGATCTGCTGGGAAAAGTTGTGCAACAGGTGGCGAACCAGCGTCGAAAGATCGATGCGCGTTGGCCGAATCGACAAATTTCCGGTGCGAATGCGCGAGACATCGAGCATGTCTTCGATCAAGCGAATGAGGCTTTTGATCTGCCGCTCGTCGCGGTCGACCATGGCATGCATCTTGTCCAGGGTGAAGGCGGCGGCGTTGTCCCGGGCCAGGTGCATTTTGCGCAACTGGGTTTCAAGGATCAGACCGTTGAGCGGTGTGCGCACTTCGTGGGCGACGATGGACATGAAGTCATCGCGCATGCGCACCGCCTGTTCCAGTTCCAGCTGGGTGTTTTGCAGTTGCTTGAGCAGGGTCTCCTGTTCGCGGCGACTTTGCTCAAGGGCCAGCACTTGTTCCTTCATCGCCTTGCTTTGGCGATACAGGTCGACGAACACATTGACCTTGCTCTTGACCGCCTGGATGTCCAGCGGTTTGTACAGGAAGTCCACGGCACCGCTTTCATAGCCCTTGAACGCGTAGTTCAGTTCACGCCCGGCGGCGCTGACGAAAACGATCGGAATGTTCCTGGTTTTTTCCGTGCCACGCATCAACTCGGCCAGCTCGAAGCCATTCATGTCGGGCATCTGCACATCGAGGATGGCCAAGGCGAATTCGTGTTGCAACAGCAGGGACAAGGCTTCGTCGGCGGACAGCGCCTTGTAGACGATGCGGTCCTCACGCTTGATCAGCGCTTCGAGCGCCAGCAGATTCTCCGGCAGATCGTCCACGATCAGCAGTTTGGCTTGGATATTACTTAGCATGCGATTCTTTCCAGTTCGACAAGCAGACGGCCGATGCCGCGTACAGGAAGTATGTGGTCTGGCTGGTGCATATCCAGCGCAGCCAGGGGCATGGTGGCGACCTGAGCCTCTTGCGGGTCCTGCACGATGGTCATGCCACCGCGCTGCTTGACCTGGGCCAGCCCGCGCGCGCCATCGCGGTTGGCGCCGGTGAGCAATACCGCAGCCAGATTGGCGCCGTACGCATCGGCGGCCGATTCGAACAGATAATCGATAGCGGGTCGCGAATGATGCACTCGAGGCTCCAGGCTCAGGGAAAAGCTGCGGTCATGCTCCACCGACAGGTGATAACCGGGCGCGGCGAAATACAGCGTGCCGGCCTCGACCGGAGTCTTGTCGCACGCCTCCAGCACCGGCAGGGCAACCCGGCGGGAAAACACGTCTGCCAGCTGGCTGCGGCGCTCGTCCGGCAGGTGCAGCACGACAATGATCGGCAGTGCGAAGCCTTCGCGCAGCGGACTGAGGATGTTCAACAGCGCCTCGACTCCACCGGCGGAGGCACCGATCACGATCGCTTCGATCGCCGGCAATTTCGTTGCACTGTTCATGATTTTCGATAGATCCGTTCTTGTTTGACCAGCGGCTCGAACTGATTGCCGAAGGCTGAAAAATCCGGGGTTTCCTTACTGCCCAGTACCAGGAAACCGCGATGGCAGAGGGACTCATGAAACAGTCCGAATGCCCGATCCTGAAGCTTTTTATTAAAATAAATCAGTACGTTACGACATGAAATTAATTGGGTTTCGGAAAATACGCTGTCCGTTGCCAGGCTGTGATCGGCGAAGGTCACGTTCTCGCGCAGGGTCTTGTCGAAAATCGCGTACCCATAGGCCGCCGTATAGTAGTCGGCAAACGAACACTGGCCACCGGCCTGCTGGTAATTAGCAGTGTAGGCGCGGACATTCTCCATCGAGAAAATCCCTTGCTTGGCTTTTTCCAGGGAACGCGGGTTGATGTCGGTGGCGTAGATGATCGTGCGGTCGAGCAGGCCCTCTTCGCGCAGCACAATGGCCATCGAATACACCTCTTCACCGGTGCTGCATCCGGCGATCCAGACCTTGATCGAAGGGTAGGTTCGCAGCAGCGGCACCACTTCCTTGCGGATGGCCAGGAAGTGCGAGGGGTCGCGAAACATCTCGCTGACCGGAATGGTAAGCAATTGCAGCAATTGCATGAACGCGGTGGGGTCGTGCAGGACCTTATCCTGCAACGCCGAGATGGTATTGCACTCGAACTGACTCAACGCATGGTTGATCCGGCGCTTGATCGAAGCGCCGGAGTAATCGCGAAAATCGTAGCTGTACTTGAGGTAGATCGCCTCGATCAACAACCGCAATTCGATTTCACTGTCTCGCTCCACTGAAAAATTGCGCTCCACTAGATACGTTCCATCTTCGGTAACCACACACGAATCAGCGAAAACAGGCGATCGAGGTCGATGGGCTTGGCCAGGTAATCGTTGGCGCCGGCCTGCAGGCAACGCTCCTGATCGTCCTTCATGGCCTTGGCCGTCACCGCGATGATCGGCAGCTTGCGCCAGCGCGGGTCCTTGCGGATTTCAACGGTGGCTTCAAAGCCATCCATTTCCGGCATCATCACGTCCATCAACACCAGATCGATGTCTTGCACCTCATTCAATCGTTCAATCGCTTCGCGGCCGTTGCGGCCAATGACCACGACCGCGCCCTTTTGCTCCAGCGCGCTGGTGAGGGCGAAAATGTTGCGCACATCGTCATCCACCAGCAGCACCTTGCGGCCCTCGAAGACCTTGTCGCGGCTGCGGGCGACCTTGAGCATCTTCTGCCGTTCATGGGACAACCGTGATTCGACTTTGTGCAGAAAAAGCGTCACCTCATCCAGCAGCCGCTCCGGCGAGCGTGCACCCTTGATGATGATCGAACGCGAATACTTGCGCAGTTCAGCCTCTTCATCCCGGGTCAGGTTGCGTCCGGTGTAGACGATGACGGGCGGAAAGGAGCAGATGTCTTCGGTGGACATGCGCTTGAGCAGGTCATTGCCGAGCATGTCCGGCAGCTTGAGGTCGATGATCATGCAATCGAAGACGGACGTGCGCAGCAGGTCCAGCGCCTCCTGCGCCAGGCCAATGGCAGTGATCTCGATGTCATCGTCGCCGATCAGGCGGGCAATGCTGTCGCGCTGCAAGGCGTCGTCCTCGACCAGCAGCACGCGCTTGACCTTCTGGGTCAGCTTGGCCTCGAGGCGTGCAAACACGTCCTTGAGTTCCTCGCGGGTGGTCGGTTTGACCGCATAGCCAATGGCGCCCATGTGCATCGCCGCTTCGACCCGATCCTCGACCGAAATCACATGCACCGGGATGTGCCGGGTTTCGGCGTGTTCCTTCAGGCGTTGCAGCACGGTCAGGCCGGAATGATCCGGCAGGCGCATGTCCAACAGTATTGCATCGGGGATGAACGCCTTGGCCAGGTCGTAGCCTTCGTCGGCGCCGTGGGCCACCAGGCACTGATAACCCAGTTCATGGGCCAGGTCGTAGAGGATGTGCGCAAAGTTCGGCTCATCCTCCACCACCAGAATGCAGCGATTGGTGAACGGCCCCTTGTTGCGATCGTCGTCGAAACGCGGAATGTCGACTTCGGCCACCAGTGGCGACAACGTTGGCGGCAATACACTCGGCGTGGCCGCCACCGGAACGGCTCGCATCGGTTCGACTGGCACTTCGCCCGGTTCCACGTACTGCTGTGGCAAGACCAGGGTAAACACACTGCCCTGCCCCGGCGTGCTGCTCACACTGATGGAGCCGCCGAGCAAGGCCGCCAGGTCACGGGAGATCGACAACCCCAGCCCGGTGCCGCCGTAACGCCGATTGGTGGTGCCATCGGCCTGACGGAACGCTTCGAAGACGCTTTCGTGCTGATCCGGCGCAATGCCGATCCCGGAATCGCGGACGCTGAACGCGATGCCGTCATTCGGCGCCGTGGCGACGGACAGGCTGACGTTGCCGCTCTCAGTGAATTTCACCGCGTTGGACAACAGGTTCTTGAGGACCTGCTCCAGGCGCTGGCGGTCGGTGAACAGCATCAGCGGCGCACCGTCCTGCATATCCACCTGGAAATCCAGTTGCTTGTCCGTGGCCAACGGCTGGAACACGCCGCGCAGGCCATCCACCAGACGCACCACGCTGGTGTTCTCCGGACGGATTTCCAGCTTGCCGGCCTCGACTTTGGAAATATCCAGAATGTCGTTGATCAGGTGGAGCAAGTCATTGCCGGCGGAGTAGATCGACTCGGCGAATTTGACTTGCTCGGCAGTGAGGTTTTCCTCCTGGTTTTCCGCCAGCAGCTTGGCCAGGATCAGCGAGCTGTTCAGCGGCGTGCGCAGCTCATGGGACATGTTGGCGAGGAATTCGGACTTGTACTTGCTCGAGCGCTGCAATTCTACTGCGCGTTCTTCGAGCTGGATCTGGGCCTGATTGAGCTCGGTATTCTTCAGGTCCATAGCGTCGCGTTGCTCAGCCAGTGCTTCTGCCTGCTCGGCGAGTTGTTCGTTGGTCTGCTCCAGCTCCACCTGCTGGGTTTCCAGGTGCGCCTGGGACTCCTTGAGAATCCGCGATTGTTCTTCGAGCTCTTCGTTGGCGGTCTTGAGTTCTTCCTGCTGAACCTGCAATTCTTCGTTGAGTTGCTGGGTTTCCGCCAACACATCCTGCAAACGCTGGCGATAGCGTGCCGCCTCGATCGAGGTACCGATGTTGCCGGCAATCAGCTCAAGCAATTCAACGTCACGGTCCGTCAGTGGACGCAGAAAGCCCAACTCGATCACGCCGTTGACCCGCTCGTCGTCGCTGGTTGGCACCACCAGCACACTGCGCGGCAAACCGTCACCGAGGCCGGAGCTGACCTTGAAATAATCCCCCGGTACCTCGTCCAGGCGAATCAGCCGTGCCTGCTGCGCCACCTGGCCGACAATGCCTTCGTCACTGTAAAGCTGCTGTTCACGCTCCTCCTGTTCGCGAGAGAAGCCGTAGGTAGCTATGCGCTTGAGGCCGCCGTGGTCTTCGCGCACATAAATAGCCGCCACGGCGGTGCCCAGGTACTGCGCGCAGAATTGCAGGATATTGCGACCCAGCATATTCAGGCTCAATTGCCCCAACACCTGCTCGGCCAGCTCGGTCTGGCCGTTGCGCAGCCAGGCCTGCTGCTCCAGACGACGGGCGCTGGCCTGCTGGGCGGCAAGGTTGACACTGTAGTTCTGCGTCAGCGTCAACAAATCGCGGCGCCCGACATACGCCAGCAACCCGCTGACCCCGGCTATGAACAACAGATAGAGGCTGATGCTCATGACGGTGGTACGTCGCACTTCATCATTGCGCGATGTGCGCAACTGTTGCTCGGTGTCGATCACCTCCTCGAACTGCTTGCGAATTTCATCGGTCAGCCGTTTACCGCGTCCGGCCTTGACCACAGCGCGATAGTCCCCGCTGCTGCGCTGCAAATCGATCATCGATTGCGCGTAGTTGGTCCATTCCAGCTGCAAGGCCTGCAACCGCAACAAGCGGTCGGTCTGCAGCGGGTTGTCGGCGGTCAGTTCGAGCAAGGTGTTGAGCGCCACGGCGATGCGCGGCTTGGCGGTTTCGAAGGGTTCGAGGAAATGTTCGTCGCCACTGAGCAGGAAACCGCGCATCCCGGTTTCCAGATCCACGGTCAGCTTGACCGCTTCATTGGCGTTATTGATCACCCGGTCGGTGTGCTCCACCCACTGGATCGTCGACAGTAAATAGCTGATCAGCGACACAAAGAATACGGCGCTGATGAGACCCAGACCCAAAGGCAGGCTGATGTTGCGGCTCAGGAGTTTACGAAATCGTTGTTCATCAACCGAGGACGCGGAGGACATGGGGCAGGCCTTGTCGAACTGTCAGAATGCAAGGAGTTTGCCCCAAAACTGGCACATTGATCCAATTTTCTGACATGTTTGCGCGCAAGGTCCTACATTGCGCTGCGCCCGCTCCAGGCCACGGGTTATCCTTGCGTGGCCTACACTGCAATTCTTTTTTACAACGTTGGGAACTTGTCGGGATCCGCCACTTACTCATGCAAGAGGCCGACGATTTCCAGCGACTGGCAAAGCCAATCTTTTTCGGGAATTCGACTATGTCATCCGCCAACGCCTCCACCATCCTTGTCGTCGAAGACGATGCCATCGTGCGCATGCTGATCGTCGACGTACTGGAAGAACTGGAATTCAAGGTGCTGGAAGCCGATGGCAGCGAACAGGCGCTGGTGACACTCAAGGACGTGAACCAACACATTGACCTGATGATGACTGATGTTGGCCTGCCGGTCATGGACGGCCGCGAACTGGCCAATCAAGCACGTGCTTTACGTCCAGCCCTGCCGATCCTGTTTGCCAGCGGGTATGCCGAAAACATCGAAGTGCCTCAAGGCATGCACTTGATCGGCAAACCGTTCTCCATTGATCAGTTACGCGACAAGGTCAAAGGCATTCTCGGGTGACCCTGCACTGCGCTGTGGTTTAATGCGCGCCTTTTTCGTCCCTGCCCTGTCTTCGCTTCAAGGAAATCCCGTACATGATTGAGCCCCACGCAACCAAAGTCCTGGTCATTGGTTACGTCTGGCCCGAGCCCCGCTCTTCAGCGGCCAGCGGGCATGTCATGCAAATTCTCGATGTTTTTCTGGAACAAGGCTGGGACATCACGTTCAGCAGCCCGGCAGGCTTCGGCGAGCAACGCGCAGACCTGACGGCGTTGGGTATTCGCGAAGTCCCCATCGAGCTGAACAACAGCAGTTTTGACGCTTTCATCAGCGAACTGGCGCCGGACATCGTGCTGTTCGATCAATTCATGATGGAGGAACAGTTCGGCTGGCGGGTCGAGAAGCATTGCCCAGATGCCTTGCGCGTGCTCGAAAGCTGCGACCTGCAAAGCCTCCGGCAGGGTCGGCATCAACGCCTCAAGGAGCGCTTGAAGGCCAGTGAGGACAACAATGACTTCAGCGACCTGTTCGCCCCAGCGTCGCGCGAAGAATTCGAACATATGGCCAATACCGATATGGCGAAGCGCGAGATCGCCTCATTTTATCGTTGTGATTTGACGCTGATGGTTTCCGAAGTGGAAATCGAATTGCTGGTCGAGCAGTTCAGGTTTGCGCGCAACTTGTTGCACTGGTGCCCATTGATGGTCGATGTTCCGACCAATGCGCCGGTACCGTTTGAAGACCGGGCACACTTTCTTCATATCGGTAACTTTCGCCATGCACCCAACTGGGATGCGGTGCTCTGGTTGAAAACCGCTATCTGGCCGCTGATTCGCGAGCAATTGCCCGGCGCTCAATTGCATATCTATGGTGCCTACACACCGCCCAAGGCGACTGCCCTGCATAACCCGGCCCAGGGTTTTCATGTCATGAACTGGGCAGAAGACGCACTGCAAGTCATGTCGGCGGCGCGAGTCTGTATGGCGCCTCTGCGTTTTGGCGCGGGAATCAAAGGCAAGATTGTCGATGCGATGCTCTGTGGCACACCGAATGTGACGACGCCAGTCGGCGCCGAGGCGATGCATGGCGAAGAGACATGGCCCGGTGCGGTGACCCGTTCGGCACGCGAGTTCGCCGATCATGCCGTGCAACTCCATAACGACAAGACGCGCTGGCTGGACGCCCAGGCGCACGGGCAAACCCTGCTTGCCGGCCGCTACCAGAAATCCGTTCATGGCCCGGCCTTGATCCAGCGGCTGGTCGATTGCCAACGGGATCTGGCCAACATCAGACGAGATAACTTTACCGGCAGCATGCTGCGTCATCACCAGCACAAGAGCACTCAATACATGGCGCAATGGATCGAGGCGAAGAACCGCCTTAATCAGGAGTAGCCCACCCTCCTTGCGCGCGCCTTGCATGAACAGTCACACCGGCGGTAGTAGCGTTAGCCCTGCGGCAAGAGGCATGATCGGGGCGGGATAACAACATAAGCGCCCTGACATGACCCGCACCGCCAGAGTCACCGATCCTTCCTATGAGTTGATGGACGACCACAACGGCTTGTCCATCATCTACCGCCAGCATGGTTTCCCCTGCCCCCTGGTGCGCTGGCATTTCCACAAGGAATACGAACTGCACCTGATCGTCGCCAGTTCTGGCAAGGTGTTCATCGGCGACTACATCGGCAACTTCTATCCTCAGACACTGTTTCTCACCGGCCCCAACCTGCCCCACAACTGGATCAGCCAGGTAGCCGAGGATGAAGTGGTGCCCAAGCGCGACATGCTGGTCAACTTCACCGACGAGTTGTTCGACAGCGGCTATCAGGTATTCGGCGAACTCAAGGCCCTGGCGCCGTTGCTGGAACGCGCGCAGTACGGCATCGAATTTCGCTGCAAGCACACCATTGGCAAGGCGATGGATCTGATGCAGCGCATTGCCGATACCACCGGTGTGACCCGGCTCGGGCACTTTTTCATTCTGTTGGAATTGCTTGCGGCCACCGACGATTACCAATTGCTCTCTGGCGCCACGACCCCGCAACTGGCGGACGAGCACAACATCGATCGCACCAACCGCGCGGTGGATTACATCTTCGCCCATTACGCCCGGGACTTGACGCTGGAGGAAGTCGCCGAGCATCTGGGCATGAAACCGACTTATTTCAGCCGGGTATTCAAGCAGGCCACCGGACGCAATTTCATCGAATTCGTCAATCGCCTGCGTATCAGCAAGTCCTGCGAGTTGTTGGCCGATGGCAACAAGCCGGTCACTGACGTGTGCTTCGAATCGGGCTTCAACAATATTTCCAACTTCAACCGGCGCTTCCAGCAACTCAAGGGCATGACCCCGTCGCACTACCGGCGGTTGGTGGTGCAGCGGTTGACCGAGCAAAACCTGGGTTGACCCCTCACATACCTGTGGGAGCGGGCTTGCTCGCGAAGGCGTCGTGTCAGACGACATTTTGCAAACTGACACACCGCCTTCGTCGGATCGCCGCCCGGAGCAAGCCCGCTCCCACAGGTACAGCGCTAAGCCTTGAAACCTGTACGGATTCGATGTCTCCCCATCGCTGAAAAGCCCTTCCCTGCGTCTACCCCCCTAAACTTCAGTGCAAAAAAGTATTGATTAAAGTGCGATGGATGATTTGTCTCGCCTGCCATTGAAGGATGTAATCAGCACAGATTCTTCCTGCCTTCGGAAGACACAAAAACAATAACTGTCCTTCTGTATCCCGCCGGGTGCAGAAAAGGAGTGCACGATGCAACCTTCGGTAAAAGCTCTGCTTGCCCTCACCTGCATGACCCTCAGCAGCGTCAGCCTTGGCGCACAGACCCTGACCATCGCCACCGTCAACAACAGCGACATGATCCGCATGCAAAAGCTCTCGAAAACCTTCGAGGCGTCGCATCCGCAGATCAAGCTCAATTGGGTGGTCCTCGAAGAAAACGTCCTGCGCCAGCGCCTGACCACCGACATCGCCACCCAGGGCGGGCAGTTCGACGTGCTGACCATTGGCATGTACGAAGCCGCACTCTGGGGCGCCAAGGGCTGGCTGGAGCCGATGAAGGATTTGCCGGCCAGCTATGCCCTCGATGACGTGTTCCCGTCGGTGCGCGAAGGCCTGTCGGTGAAAGGCTCGCTGTACGCCCTGCCGTTCTACGCCGAGAGTTCCATCACCTACTACCGCACCGACCTGTTCAAGGATGCCGGCCTGACCATGCCCGAGCGCCCGACCTGGGAGCAGATCGGTGAATTCGCCGCCAAATTGAACAAACCCGAGCAGGAACAGTACGGCATCTGCCTTCGCGGCAAGGCTGGCTGGGGCGAGAACATGGCGCTGATCAGCACTGTGGCCAACGCCTATGGCGCGCGCTGGTTCGATGAAAAGTGGCAGCCGGAATTCAATGGTCCCGAATGGAAAAACGCGCTGAACTTCTATGTCGACACCATGAAGAAATCCGGCCCGCCGGGGGCGTCGAGCAACGGTTTCAATGAAAACCTGGCGTTGTTCAACAGTGGCAAATGCGCGATCTGGGTCGATGCCAGCGTCGCCGGCTCGTTCGTCACCGACAAGTCCCAGAGCAAGGTCACCGATCACGTCGGCTTCACCTATGCGCCGCATCAAGTCACTGACAAGGGCTCGGCCTGGTTGTACTCCTGGGCGCTGGCCATTCCGACCAGCTCCAAGGCCAAGGACGCGGCGAAAACCTTCAGCGCCTGGGCCACGTCCAAAGAATACGGCGCACTGGTCGCAGAAAAAGACGGCATCGCCAACGTACCGCCGGGCACTCGGGCCTCGACCTACAGCGAGGCGTACATGAGCGCCGCCCCGTTCGCCAAGGTCACGCTGGAGTCGCTCAAGGCCGCGGACCCGAGCAAGCCGGGCGCCAGGCCTGTGCCGTACATCGGCATCCAGTTGGTGACCATTCCCGAGTTCCAGGGCATTGGTACCCAGGTCGGTAAATCCTTCTCTGCGGCGCTGATCGGCCAGACCACGGTCGACCAGGCGTTGGCGGCGGCCCAGCAAACCACCGAGCGCGAGATGAAGCGTGCGGGTTATCCCAAGTAACCCCCCTATCCAGTGTGGGAGCGGGCTTGCTCGCGAAAGCGGCATTCCAATCGCAAAAGTTGTGTCGGATGTACTGGCCTCTTCGCGAGCAAGTCGGATCGCCGCACCGCCGCTCCCACAGTTGATCTTCATATGCCTGTAAATAATCGGTTCTGATCACTATGAATACATCAACTGCAAAAGCTCACATGGACATTGTCCAACCGCTGCGCAAAAGCCGCGTGGCCAATCCCGGCTGGTTTCTGGTCAGCCCTTCGGTGGCATTGCTGCTGTTGTGGATGATCGTACCGCTGGGTATGACCGTCTACTTCTCGACGATTCGCTACAACTTGCTCAACCCCGGCGAGAACGAATTCGTCGGGTTGGAAAACTTCACCTACTTCCTCACCGATTCGGGCTTCCTGCCCGGCGCCACCAACACGCTGTTGCTGGTGGGCAGCGTGCTGCTGATCAGTGTGGTATTGGGTGTGCTGATCAGTGCTTTGCTTGAGGCCAGCGAGTTTTTCGGTCGCGGTGTCGTGCGGGTGATGCTGATCTCACCCTTCTTCATCATGCCCACGGTCGGTGCGCTGATCTGGAAGAACCTGATTTTCCATCCGGTGTCGGGGATTCTCGCCTACGTCTGGAAGCTGTTCGGCGCGCAACCGGTGGACTGGCTGGCGCACTACCCGCTGCTGTCAATCATCATCATTGTCTCGTGGCAATGGCTGCCGTTCGCGATCCTGATCCTGATGACCGCCATGCAGTCCCTCGACCAGGAACAGAAAGAAGCCGCGCGCCTGGACGGTGCCGGGCCTGTCGCAATTTTCTGGCACCTGACCCTGCCACACCTGGCGCGGCCGATCGCGGTGGTGGTGATGATCGAAACCATCTTCCTGCTCTCGGTGTTCGCCGAAATCTTCACCACCACCAACGGCGGCCCCGGCTACGCCTCGACCAACCTCGCCTACCTGATCTACAACCAGGCGCTGGTGCAGTTCGACGTCGGCATGGCCTCGGCGGGCGGCTTGATTGCCGTGGTCATCGCCAACATCGCCGCGATCATCCTGGTGCGGATGATCGGCAAAAACCTGACCGACAAAGCCTGAGGCCTGCCATGACTCTTCAACAATCCCGTCGTCTGCAAAGCCTGCTGCTCGGTACGCTGGCCTGGGCCATCGCGATCGTGATTTTCTTTCCGATCTTCTGGATGGTGCTGACCAGTTTCAAGACCGAGATCGATGCCTTCGCCACGCCGCCGCAATTCATCTTCATGCCGACGCTGGAGAACTACCTGCACATCAACGAGCGCAGCGACTATTTCAGTTTCGCCTGGAACTCGGTGGTGATTTCCTTCAGCGCCACGGCCCTGTGCCTGCTGATCGCGGTGCCGGCGGCCTACTCCATGGCGTTCTACGAAACCCAGCGCACCAGGGGCACCCTGCTGTGGATGCTCTCGACCAAGATGCTGCCGCCGGTGGGCGTGCTGATGCCGATCTACCTGCTGGCCAAGAGTTTCGGCCTGCTCGATACGCGGATCGCGCTGATCGTGATCTACACGCTGATCAACCTGCCGATCGTGGTCTGGATGATTTACACCTACTTCAAGGACATCCCCAGGGACATCCTCGAAGCCGCGCGGCTGGACGGCGCAACGCTGGCCCAGGAGATGCTCCGGGTGTTGCTGCCCATCGCCAAGGGCGGCCTGGCATCCACGGTCCTGCTGTCGCTGATCCTGTGCTGGAACGAGGCGTTCTGGTCGCTGAACCTGACCTCGTCGAAAGCCGCACCGCTGACCGCATTGATCGCTTCGTACTCAAGCCCCGAAGGGCTGTTCTGGGCCAAGTTGTCGGCCGTCTCGACCCTGGCCTGTGCGCCGATCCTGATCTTCGGCTGGATCAGCCAGAAACAACTGGTACGCGGCCTGTCGTTCGGCGCCGTGAAATAGCCCTCAAAGAACAAGCACAAAAGGAGCGCCACCATGGCCAACCTGAAAATCAAGAATCTGCAAAAAGGCTTCGAAGGCTTTTCCATCATCAAGGGCATCGACCTTGAAGTGAACGACAAGGAGTTCGTGGTCTTCGTCGGCCCGTCGGGCTGCGGAAAATCCACGCTGCTGCGGCTGATCGCCGGGCTGGAGGAAGTCAGCGGCGGCACCATCGAGCTCGATGGCCGCGACATCACCGAAGTGAGCCCGGCCAAGCGCGACCTGGCGATGGTGTTCCAGACCTACGCCTTGTACCCGCACATGAGCGTGCGCAAGAACATGTCGTTCGCCCTCGACCTGGCCGGCGTGGCAAAAGCCGAAGTGGAGAAAAAGGTCAGCGAAGCGGCGCGCATCCTCGAACTGGGGCCGATGCTGGAGCGCAAGCCCAAGCAACTGTCCGGCGGCCAGCGCCAGCGCGTGGCGATTGGCCGGGCCATCGTGCGCAACCCGAAAATCTTCCTGTTCGACGAACCGTTGTCCAACCTCGATGCCGCCCTGCGAGTGCAGATGCGCCTGGAACTGTTGCGCCTGCACAAAGAGCTACAAGCCACGATGATCTACGTGACTCACGACCAGGTCGAAGCGATGACCATGGCCGACAAAGTGGTCGTACTCAATGGCGGCAAGATCGAGCAAGTCGGTTCGCCGCTGGATCTCTATCACCAGCCTGCCAACCTGTTCGTCGCCGGTTTCCTGGGCACGCCGAAAATGGGCTTCCTCAAGGGCAAGGTCACCCGCGTCGACAACCAGGGCTGTGAAGTGCAGCTGGACGCCGGAACCCGCATCAACCTGCCCTTGAGCGGCAGGCACTTGAGCGTCGGGAGTGCGGTGACGCTGGGCATTCGCCCGGAGCATCTGGAACTGGCCAAACCCGGTGATTGCACCCTGCAGGTCACCGCCGATGTCAGCGAACGCCTGGGCAGCGACACCTTCTGCCACGTCCGGACGGCATCCGGCGAAGCCCTGACCATGCGCGTTCGCGGCGATCTGGCCAGCCGCTACGGTGAAACCCTGAGCCTGCATCTGGATGCGCAACACTGCCATTTATTCGATGCCGACGGCGTGGTGTTGACCCGTCCGTTGCGCGTTGCTGCCTGATTTCAGAGAGCCTGCGATGAAACTGAATAAACACAACCTCAGCCGCCTCGCCCCTGAAGTGGTCCTGCCCGCCTACGCCCTGGGCGAGACCCGCCAAGGCATCGCGCACATCGGCGTCGGCGGTTTCCACCGTGCCCATCAGGCGTACTACACCGACGCCTTGATGAATACCGGCGAAGGCCTGGACTGGGCCATCTGCGGTGTCGGCCTGCGCGCTGAAGACCGCCGCGCCCGTGACGATCTCAAGGATCAGGATTATCTGTTCACCCTGTTCGAACTCGGCGATAGCGACGACACCGAAGTGCGGGTGATCGGCGCCATCCGCGACATGCTGCTGGCCGAAGACGACGCCCAGGCGTTGATCGACAAACTGGCCAGCCCCGAGATCCGCATCGTCTCGCTGACCATCACCGAAGGCGGTTACTGCATCGACGACAGCACCGGTGAGTTCATGGCGCACTTGCCGCAGATCCAGCATGACCTGGCGCACCCGGGCGCCCCGAAAACCGTATTCGGTTTCCTCTGTGCCGCGCTGGCCAGGCGCCGCGCCGCTGGCACAGCGGCCTTCACCCTGATGTCCTGCGATAACCTGCCGCACAATGGCGCAGTCACCCGCAAGGCCCTGCTGGCCTTCGCCGCCTTGCACGACAGCCAATTACGCGACTGGATCGACGCCAACGTCAGTTTCCCCAACGCCATGGTCGACCGCATCACGCCGATGACCAGCACCCGGCACCGCCTGCAACTGGCGGACCAGCATGGCGTGGACGATGCCTGGCCGGTGGTCTGCGAACCCTTCGCGCAATGGGTGCTGGAGGACAGGTTCGTCAACGGTCGCCCGGCCTGGGAAAAGGTCGGCGTGCAGTTCACCGACGATGTCACGCCCTACGAGGAAATGAAGATCAAGCTGCTCAACGGCAGTCATCTTGCGCTGACGTACCTGGGGTTCCTCAAGGGTTACCGCTTCGTCCACCAGACCATGAACGATCCGCTGTTCGTGCGCTACATGCGCGCCTACATGGACCTGGACGTGACGCCACAGCTGCCGGCGGTGCCGGGAATCGACCTGACCGAGTACAAGAACACCCTGGTGGCGCGTTTCTCCAATCAGGCGATTGCCGATCAGCTTGAACGGGTGTGTTCGGACGGCTCGTCGAAGTTTCCGAAGTTCACCGTACCGACCATCAACCGCTTGATCGCCGATGGCCGCGAAACCAGGCGCGCGGCGTTGGTGGTGGCGGCGTGGGCGCTGTACCTCAAAGGCGTGGATGAGCATGGCGAGACCTACACGATTGCGGATCCGCGCGCAGCGTTCTGCCAGGCACTGGTGGCCGATGATGTGCTGATTACCCAGCGCTTGCTGGTAGTCGAGGATATTTTTGGTACGGCGATTGCGCGCTCGCCGGAGTTTGTCGCGGCGTTTGAGTGGTGCTGCAACAGTTTGCGCGAGGTTGGGGTGTCGCGGACTCTGGAACGAGTGTTGGCGTAAGTCCTGCGGTGGAACTGCTACCGTCTTCGCGGGCTTGCTCGCGAAGGCGGCCGGACAGGCACCAGGGATACTGAATCCAGACTTGTATTGAGCTGACGACCAAGGATCTTGCATGACAACCCAACAACTCTTCCTCGGCATCGACTGCGGCACCCAGGGCACCAAAGCCATCATCCTCGACGCCGACAGCGGCGAGGTGCTGGGCCAAGGCGCAGCCACCCACACGATGATCAGCGTCGCCAACGGCCGTCGCGAGCAGGACACCGGCCAGTGGCTGGAAGCCTTCGCCACCGCCACCCGCCGCGCATTGATCGCGGCCAAAGTCGATGGCCAGTCGATTCTCGGCATTGGTGTCTCCGGCCAGCAACACGGCCTGGTGCTGCTCGACGATCAGGGCAAGGTGTTGCGCCCGGCGAAACTCTGGTGCGACACCGAAACCACCCCGGAGAATGACCGACTGCTGGCCCATCTGGGTGGCGAAAAGGGTTCGCTGGAACGCCTCGGCGTGGTCATTGCGCCGGGCTACACCGTATCCAAGCTGTTATGGACCAAAGAGCAGCATCCCGAGGTGTTCTCCCGGATCGCCCGCATTCTGCTGCCCCACGACTACCTCAACCATTGGCTCACCGGCCGCAGTTGCAGCGAATACGGCGATGCCTCGGGCACCGGGTATTTCAATGTGCGTACGCGCCAGTGGGATCTGCAATTGTTGCGTGACATCGACCCCAGCGGACGCCTGCAAGCCGCGCTGCCGGAGCTGATCGATGCCCATCAGGCGGTCGGCACGATTCTGCCGGGCATTGCCGAACACCTGGGCATCAACCCCCGGGCACTGGTGTCCAGTGGCGGTGGCGACAACATGATGGGGGCCATCGGCACCGGCAACATCCAGCCCGGTGCAATCACCATGAGCCTCGGTTCGTCGGGCACGGTGTACGCCTACGCCGATCAACCGAACGTCGCCGCAGATGCCGCGGTAGCCACCTTCTGTTCTTCAAGTGGCGGCTGGTTGCCGTTGATCTGCACCATGAACCTGACCAATGCCACCGGCCTGATTCGTGACCTGCTGGACCTCGACATCGATCAGTTCAACGAACTGGTTGCCCAGGCGCCGATCGGGGCCGAAGGTGTGTGCATGCTGCCGTTTTTCAATGGCGAACGGGTGCCTGCCCTGCCCCATGCCAGCGCCAGCCTGTCGGGTTTGACCATGACCAACCTGACCCGGGCCAACCTGTGCCGCGCGGTGGTCGAAGGCACGACGTTCGGTTTGCGTTACGGACTGGACCTGCTACGCCGCAATGGCTTACAAAGCCGCAGCATTCGGCTGATTGGTGGTGGGTCAAAAAGTGCGGTCTGGCGGCAGATCGTCGCCGATGCCATGAATACACCGGTGATCTGCACCGAACAAAGCGAGGCCGCAGCCTTGGGTGCGGCGATTCAGGCGGCCTGGTGCGCAGCCCGGGCGAACGGGCGCGAACACAGCCTGGCGGATTTGTGCGAGCGCTGCGTGAAACTCGACCCGGCCAGTGAGACCCTGCCGGTCGCCGACAATGTGCAAGCCTGCCAGCAGGCATATGAACGCTATCAACAGCAAGTCGCAACCCTAATTAAAGAGTGAACAACTATGTACCTGGTGTGTGGCGAAGCGCTGTTCGATTTTTTCAGTGAAAACGACGCCAGCGGTCTGGCGTCCAAAGTGAATTTCAAAGCCATTGCCGGTGGCTCGCCGTTCAACGTGGCGGTGGGCTTGCGCCGGTTGGGCGTGGACGCGGCGCTGTTGGCCGGGTTGTCCACTGACTACCTGGGCCGGCGCCTGCTGCAAGTGTTGCAAGATGAAGGCGTGCGTCAGGACTTCCTGCTGGATTTTGCCGCGCCGACCACCCTGGCGATGGTCGCGGTCGGGGCCAATGGCTCGCCGCAGTACAGCTTCCGTGGCGAAGGCTGCGCGGATCGACAACTGAAACCGGAGCACCTGCCGGCACTCGGGCCTGAGGTACGCGGCCTGCATATCGGCTCGTTTTCCCTGGTGGTGCAGCCGATTGCCGACACGCTATTGGCATTGGTGCGCCGGGAAAGCGGCAAGCGCCTGATCAGCCTCGATCCGAACGTGCGCCTGAACCCGGAGCCGGACATCGACCTGTGGCGTAACCGGATCGCGACCCTGGTGGAGTTGGCCGACCTGATCAAGGTCAGCGACGAGGACCTGCATCTGTTGTACCCCGGCCAGGACCCGGCGCAGGTGATCGAA
This sequence comes from Pseudomonas sp. GL-B-12, assembly GCF_019955895.1. Lineage (NCBI taxonomy): Bacteria > Pseudomonadati > Pseudomonadota > Gammaproteobacteria > Pseudomonadales > Pseudomonadaceae > Pseudomonas > Pseudomonas sp. GL-B-12. The sequence goes on along the minus strand of NZ_JAHBCX010000011.1, from coordinate 346,559 downwards.
GGCTGGCTGCAGCACCGCTGTCAGCTGGTGTTCCTGACCCGGGGTGGCGAAGGCGCGAGCGTGTTCAGCCGGACTCACGGCTCGTGGTCGACTCCTGCCTGTGGGGTAAAAATCGCCGACACTGTGGGCGCGGGCGATACCTTTCAGGCGGCGCTGATTACCTGGCTGACCGAACAGCAACTGGACTCGGTAGAGGGCGTGAAGCAACTTGGCCGCGAGCAGATCGACCGCATGCTGAAGTTCGCGGTGCAGGCGGCGGCGCTGACGTGCAGCAAGACCGGGCCGGATTTGCCTTATCGCAAGCAACTGGATTTGCGCTGAGTTCGAGGGCCTGCTCGCGATAACTTTCCATCAGGCGCCCGATGGTCTTAACTGATACACAGGATCGCGCATCCGCGACAAGCGGCGTTCAGCCGGGTTAACCCTCGTTTAACCGTGCGGTCCAACACTTCACTGGACCGCACGCCCTCAGACTGTTCTGACGCCCAGTGCGGCAAGTTCGACAAGCGCCACATCGAACTGACATTCCGTCCGCACCGGAGATCGCTGATGAACACTCGCACCCTGCTGGTTACCGCCGCCCTCGCCTGCACCGCGTTTACCGGCCTGGCTCAGGCCAATGACACCCCGACCTCTCAAGCCGTGCCCTATCACTACGGCATGCCATTGCATGTCAGCAAAGTGATCTCACTGACCGAGCCGGACACCCTGGAGTGCAAAGTGGTGAAGGCCGAGATGAAGTACATCGATGACACGGGAAAACCCGCAGAAATTTCCTACCGTAAACTTTCCGACGCCTGCGAGAACCAGAGCTGACTGAAAAGTCTGATTTGGTACTTGGCGGTATGCCTTTGAGGGTTGCGGCGCTATGCTCTAGCGCCTCCCTCTCTGCCCGCAAGGATTGGCCATGCAGTTGTCGTTTCGCACGCTGTCGACGTTTACCGCCGCCTTATGTCTTTTGCTGAGCCTGGTTTGGGGCTTTGCAACGCAATGGTTATTGTCGTTCTGGGATATCGAGTTTTCATTCGCGGCGGGATTGGTCGCGCGACGCACCGCCGTGCTGTTTGGGGCGTTGAGCGTGATTTCTTTTCTGGTTCGCAACGAGCCCCCTTGCGCAACCCGCAATGCGCTGAGCCTCGGCTTCGTCGTCGGCTGTTGGGGATTGGCTGTGCTGGGTTTTGTCGAATGGCTCGACGGCCATGTCGGGCCGGGCATTTTGCTGGCGGTCGGGGTTGAACTGGCGCTGGGCCTGGCTTTCTTCCAGACCCGGCGCGTGTCCATGGAACTCGAAACCGCAGGTTAGAGCGCTTTGCCCAGCATAGAGTGCGGCTCGACCTCGACGTGATGCTGTCTGGAGCGCAGTTGGGCAATCAAATCGTTGATTTCCCGACAACCATTGAGCCCGGAAGCATCGATGCCAGTGACCAATAGATCCAGATGATCGGTTTGCCCGTCGGCATAGACCTTGACGGTCATCGACAGATCCGGTGACAGCGTGCACTGGCAGCGCTTGGGCAGAAAACTGCTTTCGATGATATTGCGAATTTCCAAGGCAGAAAGAAACATGGCGACTCCCTCCTTTGTGAGACTGCCCGACGATCAATGCTCGCTCATTTGAAATCCCGGCAAGCTTCAAGGACAGCTACAGCATAAAACATACCCTGAGTTTCGCGGTGCAGCTCATCGGCAATTCAAGTATTTAGACGAATCACCTGTAAACCTGCCATACCGTTTGCAATAAGCGCCTCTGGCGAGCCTGCAATTTGCACACTGGGCATCCCGGGTTTGCATTCACTGCAAACGACCGTGAGAATGCCGCCCCTCACTTCAAGCAAGGAGGCACCATGAGTTCTTTGACCGTTAACGCTTGCGCAGCGCTAGTCGCACTGGGGCTTGCCGGCGTGGCGCACGCCGCCAAACTCGAAGACACCGCGCCCTATCCGAAGGCCGAAAACGGGTTTACCCGCCAAGTGATTCACCTCGCGCCACAGACCCGGGAAAACGACTTCCAGGTCGAGATCCTGGCCGGCAAGACGATGACCGTCGACTGCAATAACCCGCGCCTGGGTGGCATTCTCGAGGAGAAGAACCTCGAGGGTTGGGGCTATCCGTTCTACCGCCTGGAAAAAGTCATTGGCCCGATGAGCACGCTGATGGCCTGCCCGGGCGGCACCAGCAAACAGGGTTTTGTACCGGTGGTCGGTGACGGCTTCCTGCTGCGTTACAACAGCAAGCTGCCGCTCGTGCTGTACGTGCCCAAGGACATCGAAGTGCGCTATCGGATCTGGTCGGCGTCGACCAAGGTCGAGAAAGCCATTCAGGAATAACCCGGCCATCCGGCGGACCCTCGCGGCGCCCGCTTGCGGCGTCCGCTGTAGACCGGCCCAAGCGTCATGCCGGGGCGCCACTCAACGCGGCGCGCTCGGCCACGTACCCCAGGCTGTCGAAGTTGATATTGGCACCCGAGTCGATCGCCACTAGGGTCTGCCCCAAAGCACCGGTCTGCGCGACGTATTTCTTGATCCCGGCCACGGCCAGCGCACCGGAAGGTTCGGTGATCGAGCGGGTATCGTCGTAGATATTCTTGATTGCGGCACAAAGCTCATCGTTGCTGACCGTCACCACGTCATCAACGCAGAACCGGCAGACCTCAAAACCGCAAGCGCCGATCTGCGCCACCGCCACCCCATCGGCGAAGGTGCCGACGCTCGGCAGCACGACCCGTTCGCCGGCATGCATCGCCGCTTGCAGGCATGCGGAATGTTCCGACTCGACACCAATGATGCGAACTTCCGGCCGCAAGTATTTGACGTAAGCGGCGATACCCGCGATCAGCCCCCCGCCACCCACCGGCACGAAGATCGCGTCCAGCGGCCCCTGGTGCTGGCGCAGGATCTCCATGGCCACCGTGCCTTGCCCCGCGATCACCTCCGGGTCGTCGAAGGGCGATACAAAGGTGCAGCCGGTTTCCCCGGCCAGCTCCAGCGCATAGGCCAATGCAAACGGAAAGCTTTCGCCGTGCAGCACTGCATCGGCACCACGACTGCGCACCCCGATGACCTTAAGTTGCGGCGTCGTGCAGGGCATGACGATGGTGGCGTTGATCCCCAGCTCCCGCGCCGCCAGTGCCACGCCCTGCGCATGATTGCCCGCAGAAGCCGTGACCACGCCACGAGCCTTTTGCGCTTCGCTCAGTTGCACCAGCTTGTTGTAGGCGCCGCGGATCTTGAAGGAAAAGGTCGGTTGCAGGTCTTCGCGCTTGAGCAGGATCTGGTTGCCCAAGGCTTCGGACAAGGCCGGCGCCAGTTGCAACGGCGTGCGCACGGCCAGTTCATACACCGGCGCGGCGAGGATTTTTTTGACGTAGCGTTCCAGCAGGGCTTGTTGATCGGTTGTAAAACTCATCGTCGTCTCCTGACGTTGATCGGGGCCCGGGAGACAGAAAGTAAAAACCCGCCTCCAGGGCGGGTTGGGTGCTGCAGTCGTGAGCTAGCCCGCCAAATGAGGAATGGCGGTAATAATGCTTGGCTGGCAGCGCAATACAGTGGAAGTCATGGCTCGAAATTAGCCGGGCGTTGATAGCAAGTCAATGGCAAGTTTTTGTAGATGCCTTAGTCTGCCGGCAACTTCAAACCCACCTTGTAAATGCCACCGTTCTCCTCATCGGTCAAAACATACAAGTAGCCGTCCGGCCCCTGCCGCACATCGCGGATGCGTTTTTTCAACTCCCCGAGCAAGCGCTCCTCGTGGATCACCTTGTCGCCATCGAACTCCAGGCGGATCAGCTCCTGGCTGACCAACGCGCCGATAAACACGTTGCGTTGCCAGGCCTTGAAACGATCGGCATCGTAGAACGCCATGCCGCTCAGGCCCGGGGATTTTTCCCAGACATGATTCGGGGCGACGGTGCCTTCGGCGGTATCACCCTTGGCTTCGGGAATCGGTTGACCGGAGTAGTCGATGCCATGGGTCGCCAGCGGCCAACCGTAATTCTTGCCGCGCTCGATGATGTTGATTTCATCGCCGCCCTGAGGGCCGTGTTCGTTTTCCCACAGCGTGCCGTTCCACGGGTTGAGCGCCGCGCCTTGCGGGTTACGCTGCCCGTAGGACCAGATCTCCGGGCGCACGTTGGCCTGGCCGACAAAGGGGTTGTCCTTGGGCACCGTGCCGTCCGGGTAGATGCGCACCACTTTGCCTTGCAGCTTGTCGAGATCCTGGGCGGTCGGGCGGTCGTTGTTTTCCCCCAGTGTCACAAACAGATAGCCGTCGCGATCAAACACCAGCCGCGAGCCAAAATGGTTGCCGACCGAGAGTTTGGGTTCCTGACGCAGGATCACCTGGAAATCCTTGAGCGCCGTCAGATCGTCAGAGAGCCGGCCGCGCCCCACCGCAGTACCGGCCTTGTTACCCTCACCGCCACCTTCGGCATAGGACAGATAGACCATCCGGTCCTGTTTGAAATCCGGTGACAACGCCACGTCGAGCAATCCACCCTGCCCCTTGGCCCAGACCGTGGGCACACCATTGAGCGGTGCCGACAATTTGCCCTCGGCGGTCACCAGCCGCAGGTTGCCGGACCGTTCGGTCACCAGCATGCCTTTACGATCCGGCAGGAATGCCAACCCCCAGGGGTGCTCCAGCCCTGTCACGACGGGGGTGACCTCAAGGGTGCCTTCTTCGCTTTTCATCGTCTGGGTGGGCGCGGCAAGCACAGGGACGGTGGCGCTGATCAATACGCCGGCACAGAGGGTTGCCAACAGGTTTTTACGCAACATGCAGGATTCCTTTTCTGATGGAAATGGGGCCTGGTGAAAAATAGCGGGCAGACGTCATGCCTGCCACTCAACGGTTGCTGGTGCCGGTGTCTCGTGGGGGAGGATTGGGAATGAATTTCGGTGGGCTGGCGGGAGCTGTCCGGTCGGGATAGCGATTACCGATGCCACCGTTGTCCAGCGTCGGCGAGCGCTGGACCGGCACGGTATTCGGCCCGCGTATTGCCGGGGCACTGGGTTGGGTGCCTTGCATGCTGTTGGGATTGGCCCGCTGAATCGGACTGTTGTAAGGGTTGTTGCGGGTGCTGCCCGGCAGGTTCTGGGCCAACTGCAACGGAGCAAGGGCATCGGCCTGGGCCAGTGGGCCCAATACGGTACTCAAGGCCAGCGCGATGGCGCCAAACGCATATCGGTTCATGGGGTGCCTCTCTGCGTCCGCGTGGATAAGGACTTCGATACCACGCTACGCCCGAGGTTCGGATTTGTTAACCAAAAACTCCCCGGCACGATGCAACACGGCGTTGATTCGGCCTCTTCGCGAGCAGGCTCGCTCCCACAATGGACGGTGGGCATTCATGACATTTGTGGTTGACTCAAACCTGTGGGAGCGTGGCTTGCCCGCGATGAGGCCTGCCGCCCCAACACCCGGCTCAGATCAGAATGAACACCACCAGCAACCCGGCAAAGATCGACCACTTTTCAAGGTAGTAAAGCTTGCGGTTGCGCTTTTTCAGTTCCTTGGCGCGCAGGCGAACCTTGTAGACCTTGCTGAACAGTCGGTTGAGCCCGCCGGTCCGGTCTCCGTCCTCGTTCGGTGCACCTGCCGCCGACATGACATGGCGACTGAACCAGCGATTGAATGCCGCTGCCCACCGATATTTCATCGGCCGCTCGACGTCGCAGAACAAAATGATGCGATTGTGCGGCGTGGTGTTCTCTGCGTAATGAATGTAGGTCTCATCGAACATCACGGCTTCGCCATCGCGCCAATGGTAGTTCTTGCCATCGACATTGATGTAGCAACCGTCGGCGTTGGGTGTGTCCAGCCCGAGGTGATAACGGTACGAACCGGCATACGGGTCGCGATGGCGCACCAGTCTGGAGCCCGGTGGCAACTCGGCGAACATCGCCGCCTTGATCGAGCAAATGCCCTGTACCAGTTCGGTGGTGCGCGGGCAGAGTTTCATGGCCGACGGGTGGCTATCGCCGTACCACTTGAGATAGAAGCGCTTCCAGCCGGTCTTGAAAAACGAGTTGAAACCGACGTCATCGTATTGATTCGAACGCTTGATCTCGCCGGCGTGAAGCAAGTTCTGGCCTTCGGCACGAATTTCTTCCCAATGCGCCTGCAGTGGGCTCAGGTCGGGGAAGTCGACCGGGTCGAGATAAGGCTTGTTGGGGATTTTCGAAAACAGATAAAGAAAGCAATTGATCGGTGCCAGAAACGTCGAGTGATCACTCAACTGGCGACCCAGCTTATGGCGTACTTGACCACGCAGATGGACATACGCGATAGAGACAACGTAGAGAACGGCAATGATCAGTTTCACGAAAATCGTCACAGGTCGGAAGTAAACAAACTGCGCCCTTTCCCGGCATGCCGGTCCCTGGGTCTTGTACAGCGGCTGAATACGAAACAGCGGCACCGTAGTGCCATTGAACTACGCCGATGGTCGGCATTCAGCTGATGGATGGCATTTTAGCCACAGTTTGTAACCAATAGTTAACCTGCAACTGTGAAAATGTGTGCGCAAAAACCGCCAAAGCGTTGCAGAGGCCTCATCGCCCTATCGTTTAAAGAGCCAGACCAGTACAATCGCCGCCAAACTTTACGCGCCCCCAGGTTGAGAGCGGGAAAAATCCCCTTTCAGCCTACGTTGACTCGGGCCAAGCGCGCCACATGCTGCTGTCCACTTAAATGCCAGATGGATCTTCCACTGCTGATCGGGATGAATGTCCCGGGTCCGAACAGTGGAACGGGTACTGAACCGGTACTGCCGCAACCCTAGCTACTCTGAATGCTTCGCAGGAAAAACCTTTGATTTCTACAGCTAACATCACGATGCAGTTCGGCGCCAAGCCGCTCTTCGAAAACGTTTCGGTCAAGTTCAACGGTGGCAACCGTTACGGTCTGATCGGCGCCAACGGTTGCGGCAAGTCGACCTTCATGAAGATTCTCGGCGACGACCTCGAGCCGTCCGGCGGCCAGGTCATGCTGGAGCCGAACGTGCGTCTGGGTAAATTGCGTCAGGACCAGTTCGCCTACGAAGAATTTACCGTGATCGACACCGTGATCATGGGTCACGAAGAGCTGTGGAAGGTCAAGGCCGAGCGCGACCGCATTTATTCGTTGCCGGAAATGAGCGAAGCAGACGGCATGGCCGTGGCCGAGCTGGAAACCGAATTCGCCGAAATGGACGGCTACACCGCTGAATCCCGCGCCGGCGAACTGCTGCTGGGCCTGGGTATTCCCCTGGAACAGCATTTCGGCCCGATGTCCGAAGTCGCTCCAGGCTGGAAACTGCGGGTATTGCTGGCCCAGGCGCTGTTCTCCGATCCGGAAGTGCTGTTGCTCGACGAACCGACCAACCACCTGGACATCAACACCATTCGCTGGCTGGAAACCATTCTCAAGGCGCGTAACAGCACCATGATTATCATTTCCCACGACCGTCACTTCCTCAACAGCGTCTGCACCCACATGGCTGACCTGGACTACGGTGAGCTGCGCCTGTTCCCGGGCAACTATGACGAGTACATGACCGCGGCAACCCAGTCCCGCGAGCAGTTGCTGTCGGACAACGCCAAGAAGAAAGCCCAGATCTCCGAACTGCAGACGTTCGTCAGCCGCTTCTCGGCCAACGCCTCGAAAGCCAAGCAGGCCACCTCCCGCGCCAAGCAGATCGACAAGATCCAGCTGGCCGAAGTCAAGCCATCGAGCCGCGTGAGCCCGTTCATCCGTTTCGAACAGACCAAGAAGCTGCACCGCCAGGCCGTGACCATCGAGCAGATGTCCAAGGGCTTCGACGGCAAGACCCTGTTCAAGAACTTCAGCTTCACCGTCGAAGCCGGCGAGCGCCTGGCGATCATTGGCCCGAACGGTATCGGCAAGACCACCCTGCTGCGCACCCTGATGGGCGAGCTGACCCCGGACGCCGGTTCCGTGAAGTGGACCGAAAGCGCGGAGCTGGGCTACTACGCCCAGGACCACGCCCATGACTTCGAAGACGACGTCAGCCTGTTCGACTGGATGGGCCAGTGGACTCAGGGCGAGCAGATCATCCGTGGAACCCTGGGCCGCATGCTGTTCTCCAACGATGAGATTCTCAAATCGGTCAAGGTCATCTCCGGTGGTGAGCAAGGCCGCATGCTGTTCGGCAAGCTGATCCTGCAAAAGCCGAACGTTCTGGTGATGGACGAACCGACCAACCACCTGGACATGGAATCCATCGAGTCGCTGAACCTGGCGCTGGAAAACTACCCGGGCACGCTGATTTTCGTCAGCCACGACCGTGAGTTCGTATCGTCTCTGGCCACCCGCATCATCGAGTTGAGCCCTAACGGCGTGACCGACTTCAGCGGCACCTACGACGACTACCTGCGCAGCCAGGGTGTGGTGTTCTAAGGGCAGCTATCAGTTTTAAGCTGCAAGCTACAAGTTAAGAGCCCTGTCCATGTGACGGGGCTTTTTGCGTTTCATGGGTGGGATTTTCTGGGTGCAGAATCCTTCGCGAGCAAGCGGGCTTGATCGCGAAGAGGCCATCAATGACTGCAAAATTAGTTAGCCTGCTTCCTTTTATGACAACGCCGCGCCATGATGCAGTTCTCCCACCGCCGCCCGCGAACGAGCCATCATGTCTGTGCAGCAAGTTGCTCCGCAAAGCTCTATGGCGATCACCCTGCAGATCGTCTCCATCGTTTTCTATACCTTTATTGCCTTCCTCTGCATCGGTTTGCCGATTGCGGTATTGCCGGGTTATGTCCACGAACAACTCGGGTTCAGTGCCATCGTGGCCGGGTTGACCATCGGCTCGCAATACCTCGCCACCCTGCTCAGCCGGCCCATGGCCGGGCGGATGTCCGACAGCATCGGCACCAAGCGCGCAATCATCTATGGCTTGTCGGGGATTGTGCTCAGCGGCGTGCTGACCTTGCTGTCGACCCTGTTGCAAGGCTTTCCCTTGCTCAGCCTGCTGATCCTGATCGCCGGGCGCCTGCTGCTGGGGATCGCCCAAGGGTTGATCGGCGTCGGCACCATCAGTTGGTGCATGGGCCAGGTGGGCGCCGAGCATACCGCGCGCTCGATTTCCTGGAACGGCATCGCGTCCTATGGGGCGATTGCCATTGGTGCACCGCTGGGCGTGGTCATGGTGCAACAACTGGGTTTCGCCAGCCTGGGCATCGCCCTGTCGCTGCTGGCCCTGGCCGCACTGTTGCTGATTCGCAACAAGCCCTCGGTGCCGGTGGTGCGCGGTGAACGTTTGCCGTTCTGGGCGGTGTTCGGGCGCATTGCGCCGTTTGGCGCGAGCCTGAGCCTGGCGTCCATTGGGTACGGCACCCTGACGACCTTTATCACACTGTACTACGTCAATCGCGGCTGGACTGGCGCGGCCTACTGCCTGACCGTGTTTGGCGTGTGTTTCATTCTGTCGCGGCTGTTGTTCATATCCGCCATCAGTCGTTTCGGCGGGTTCACGTCGGCCATTGCCTGCATGTGCATTGAGACGGTTGGCCTGGTGCTGCTGTGGCTGGCACCTTCGACCGGGTATGCGCTCATTGGCGCCGGCCTGACCGGGTTCGGCCTGTCCCTGGTGTATCCGGCGCTGGGTGTCGAGGCCATCAAGCAGGTGCCCAGCTCCAGCCGGGGCGCGGGCCTGAGTGCTTATGCGGTGTTTTTCGACCTGGCGCTGGCCATCGCAGGCCCGTTGATGGGCGCAGTGGCGTTGAACCTGGGTTATGCGTGGATTTTCTTCAGTGCGGCGTTGTTGTCGGTGACAGGCCTTGGTCTGACGTTGTTGCTCAAGCGCCGCGCGATGGCTTGATGTGGGAGCGGGCTTGCTCGCGAAGGCGGCGTGTCAGGCAGTACTTATGTCTACTGACACACCGTATTCGCGAGCAAGCCCGCTCCCACAGAGGGTCGAGGACACTCACTGATCAGCCGTTTGCATACCCGCCCGAGTCGCCCTGCCCAGTGTGCGCGAGAAGAAGCGTCCGGCTTCAGAGATCAGATTGCGGTGAATGTCTTGCCGATCGACGCCATCGGCATCGGTGCACAGCGCGGGCATGATCACGATCTGCTCGTCATTGCATGGCGCCATGAACACGAAGTGCCCTGCCCCGGCCAATAACTTGAAGTCAGGCGCCGTCGGCAGTTTGCGCGCCAGTGCCGCGGCGTTCTTGTCGACTGCCACCAATTTGTCGCCATCGCCGCTGTAAAGCAGCACCGGCACATGCACATCGGCCAGGGTGTGGCGGCCGAACTTCAGGCTCAACGGCGCCATCAGCATCAAGGCGTGGACGCGAGGATCAGGCACCGGTTGCAGGTCGTCGCGGTCGACAATCAATTCGCCCTGGGTGTTGCAGGCATCGTGGTCATCCGGGCGCTCCTGGCAGTATCGGCGCAGGCGATCCAGGTCCGGGGTCGCGCCGGACAGAATCAATGCGGTCTCGCCACCGGCCGAGTAACCGATGACCCCCACCTGGTCGGCATTGACGAACGGCGACAGCATACGGTCGCCCAAGGTAGCGGTAATGGCTTCGGAAATCTGGATCGGCCGGCCGTACAGGTTACTCAAAGTACCGAGTCGGCTGTGGTCTCTGGAGTTGTCACCGGGGTGAATCACCGCCACCACGACAAAACCTTTGCGCGCCAGCGACGTAGCAAGGTCGTGCAGTGCCAGGGGGGTGCCGGTGTTTCCGTGGGACAGCATCAGCATCGGGAACCGGCCAATGGCGACCTTGGTGTCCTCTCCGGCTTCGACGGTGTAACCCTCGAGCTTGCTGGTGTGCTCCCGATCACTGGAAGGATAGAAGGCGATGGCACGCATCGGCTGCAGGTCCAGCGGGTCGAGGAAAGTCATCTCGTGGAAGCCGACGCTCCAGTGAGGATGCGGTGCAGGCGCGGCGTGCACTGTATTCAAGCTGCTGAGCAGGCAAAACAGTAAAGTTGCACAAAGACGCATCATCGGATGCCCCACCTTGTTACCGGACTTGTGACGTGAACCCTGACTGCATAAGTCAGGCCACAATCTGAAACGACCAGAAACAAAAAACTCCGTAGCTGGTACTTGCGTAACCAGACTACAGAGTTTTTTGGGGCTTTACCTGTACGGTTGCCTACTTTTACGCAAGCCTTACGCTGCGGCGAACAACTGCTCGCTGATTTGTGCGTGGGCAGCGCTCATGGCTTTGTTGCGAACGTCGTCACCGTAAGCCAGGCCTTCGGCGCGGACGATTTCGATGTCGGTGATGCCGATGAAACCGAACAGCAACTTCAAGTACTCTTCGTGGGCAACACCGCTTGCCTGACCGGCGTGCATGCCGCCGGAAGTCGAAACGATCACGACTTTCTTGCCACCGCATAGGCCTTCAGGGCCGGCTTCGGTGTAACGGAAGGTCTGGCCGGCAACGGCGATGCGGTCGATCCAGGCCTTCAATTGAGTCGGAATGGTGAAGTTATACATCGGTGCGGCAATCACCACGGCATCGGCGGCGAGGAATTCGGCCAGGGTCGAGGCGCTCAGTTCGGCTTCGTGCTGTTGTGCGGCGTTGCGCAGTTCAGCGGTGGTGCCGGCGGCGACCAGGGTGGTGGCGGAGAAGTGGCTGATGGCGTCGGCGGCCAGGTCGCGGTAGGTCACCACAGCGGTTGGCTCGGCGGCTTGCCAGGCCTTGACGACTTCGCCGCTCAACTGACGGGAAGCCGAGTTGTCGCCCAGAATGCTCGAATCGATATGCAGCAGTTTCATGTGGGATCTCCAGGTGAGGATCGCCCACAAGGGCGATCTGATGGGACTAATCCTACAGACGAAACCAATAGCTGATTAGACGGCAACAATGCGATAGTTCGTCCCACAGATAGAACAATCGGATTCACATCATGCAAGACCTCAACGACCTGTATTACTTCGCCAAAGTCGTGGAAGCCGGGGGATTCGCGGCGGCCGGGCGTTTGCTGGGCATCCCCAAGTCACGATTGTCACGGCGCATCGCCGAACTGGAAGAACGCCTTGGCGCACGATTGCTGCAACGCACCACCCGACAGCTGAAGCTGACTGCCGTGGGTGAACGCTACCTCAGGCACTGCCAGGCGATGCTGCTGGAGGCGGAAATGGCCGACGAGGCTGTGGCCAGCATGTCCAGCGAGCCTCGCGGGCGTTTGCGGGTGTCCTGCCCCGTCGGGCTGGCCCATGAAATATTGCCCGGGGTGATCAGCGACTTTCTGGAACGCTTTCCGCAAGTCCAGCTGGAGGTGATGCTGCTCAACCGGCGGGTTGACCTGGTAAACGAAGGCATTGACGTGGCCCTGCGTGTGCGGGAGCTTGGCGACGAAGACCCGCTGCTGGTCACCCGCCGTCTGCGTCAGGCGCAGATGCTGATGGTCGCCAGTCCCGGCTTCCTCGTTGGTCGTGAGATCAACCATCCCGAGGACCTGAAAAGCCTGCCAGTGCTCGGCGCCCTGGAAGCCGACCGTATGGTGCACATCCGCCTGCTGGATCAAAAAGGCAAAAGTTATGAACTCGCGCTCGAGGCCCGGCTGGGCATCGATGACTTTATCGTGCGCAAGGCCAGCACCCTCTCTGGTCTGGGCTTTACGATGCTGCCCATGATGTATTGCGAGCAGGAACTGGAAAACGGCTCACTGGTGCAGTTGTTGCCCGACTGGTCGTTGCCCGGTGGCTGGCTGCAAGCGGTCTATCCTCATCGACGCGGGGTCATGCCGGCGGTACGCGCCTGGATTGACCACTTGGTCGAGTCATTCAATGCCTGTGGGGAACGCTTGTTATGAAAGCCGGACGGATGAGCGAAGAGGATGTCGCGAAATTCTGCCTTACCCTGCCCGGAGCACGGGAAGACTATAAATGGGGAGGCGTGCGGGTGTTTTCGATTGCCGGGAACAAGATGTTCGCCTTGCAGGGCCTGCGGGGTGATTCCCTGGCCTTCAAGGTCGACAAGGATCTGTTTCTCGGTCATTGCGACCGTCCGGGGATTCATCCGGCGCCTTATCTGGCGCGCGCCCAGTGGATCATCATGGAAACGCCCTACCCGCTCGGTAGCGAAGAACTACAGGGATTGCTGCAGCGTTCCCACCAATTGGTGGTCAGCAGACTGCCAAAGCGCACTCAAGTCGGTATGTTGCTATAGGTCCTTGTTTTATCGGAACAAGGCGAACAGGTGCGCGCCGAGGAACAGGTGGTCAATCCAGAACACCTGGTGCAGTAGCACGATGATCCAGAACACCAACTGGTACGAGACTTTGCGGGTTTTGTGCCGAAACGCTTGCTGGGCCAGCAAGGCGCCGGGCCAGCCACCGGCGAGCTCCAGCGCATGCAGGACATTCTCCGGCGTACGCCATTGCTCGGCGCGGGCCTTGCGCTTGTCGCTCCAGTACAGCAAAAACGTCACGACGCTGACGATGCCGTAGGCCGCCAGAGGAATCAGAGATACCCCGTGCAGCCATGACGACACCGAGCCTGACAACGGCAACGCGCACAGGATTGCAAACACCAGCCACTTCAGCCGTGAATAGCGGACCTGTCCCCCGGACTGGCGTCCGGGGTTATTGCGCGAGCGCGAGTCACTCACGGCTTGGCCGCGCTCCAGTCGACCCAGCCGAATTGCCAGGTCGCCAGGATGATCAGGCCGAACACAATGCGATACCAGGCAAACGCCGCATAGCTGTGGTTGGCGATGAACTTGAGCAGCCCGCGGACCGCGATCATCGCGAAGACGAACGCTGTGACGAAGCCGATCGCGAACACCGGGAAATCCGCCGGGACAAACAGGTGACGGTATTTATAGCCCGAGTACACCGCTGCGCCGACCATGGTCGGCATCGCCAGGAAGAACGAAAACTCGGTAGCGGTCTTGCGCGACAGGCCGAACAGTAACCCGCCGATGATCGTCGAGCCCGAACGCGAAGTGCCCGGAATCATCGCCAGGCATTGGGCGAAGCCGACTTTCAGGGCATCTTTCCAGGTGATGTCATCCACTGTTTCGGCGTGTACTTCATGCTGCCGGCGCTCGGCCCACAACATGATGAACCCGCCCACGACCAGTGCCGTTGCCACAGTGATCGGATTGAACAGGTACTCGTGAATCAGGTCGGCGAAGATCACTCCCAACACCACGGCCGGCAAGAACGCGATCAGCAGGTTCGCGGTAAACCGCCGCGCACCCGGCTGGGTCGGCAGACCGATGACCACGTCAAAGATCTTGCGTCGAAACTCCCACACCACCGCCAGGATGGCACCCAACTGAATAATGATGTTGAACGCCATCGCCCGCTCGCCCCCGAAGCCGAGCAAGTCGGCCACGATGATCTGGTGGCCGGTACTGGAAATGGGCAGGAACTCGGTCAGCCCTTCTACAACCCCAAGAATCAATGCCTGAAAGGCGGTCCAAAGATCCATCAATCCCCCAAAAGGCTATGCGCGTCGGCATGCCCCGTTAGTATTTTTCAAAAGCTTGAATTGCGATCAGCGTAGCTGAAGCCCCACGCATCAAGGATCACCACTGAACCGTAAAAATCCTGTGAAAAAACAACCCTGATTCGGGGTTTACCCGTGCGGGGCCGAAATCCTATCAGACAAGTCCGATTGGCGCTGCCGCGTTATCAATCGCCGCTCGCACAGGCTCGTGCGGCAAAGCGTGGCTGGATGCTGGCAATGATTTATGACAGGAACAAGAATCCGCGGCTGTACCCGCAAGATCACGACCGATTTCAGGATTGCTTCGCGCGCCAATGAAGCACACCTTGCGCCGCGGGATTCCCGACGCCAATCCGGTTACAATCCGCCCCCTCTTCGATTTCCCCAAGGAACCTCCATGTCCGGGCTTGAACTGTTTGCCGCCGCCCTCGGTGTCATTGCCGTCTGGTTGACGGTCAAACAGAACCCCTGGTGCTGGCCCATCGGCCTGGTCATGGTGCTGCTGTATAGCTGGATCTTTTTTGAGGTGAAGCTGTATTCGGACATGCTGCTGCAAGTCGTTTATGCCGCCTTGCAGCTTTACGGCTGGTGGCAGTGGACGCGGTTTGGCGAAACGACCCATGGCCGCGAAGTCAGTCGGCTCGATACCCGGTCTGTGGCGTTGAGCCTTGCCATCGGTGCAATCGGCAGCCTGTTGCTGGGGGCGGCCATGGCCCACTGGACGGACGCTGCGCAACCCTGGCTCGATGCGGCATTGACCGGATTCAGCCTGGTGGCGCAGGTCTGGATGGCGCAAAAACGTGTCCAGTGCTGGCCGCTGTGGATCGCCCTGGATGTGATTTTCGTCGGGCTGTTCATCTATAAGGACCTGTACCTGACCGCCACCCTGTACGGGTTGTTCACCGTTATCGCCGTGCAGGGCTGGCGCGAGTGGCGCGCCGATCCGGCATTGCACGCATGAAAGTCCTGGTACTCACAGGCCCCGAATCCAGCGGTAAAAGCTGGCTGGCGGCCGAGTTGCAACAGCGTTTCGGCGGGGTTCTGGTCGACGAGTATGTGCGCTGGTTCATCGAGCAGAATCCGCGGGACACCACCTTGGCCGACATTCCGCAGATCGCCCGCGGTCAATTGGCATGGGAAGACGAAGCGCGGGCGCAACAACCGCCTTTGCTCATCCTCGACACGCACCTGCTGAGCAATATCCTCTGGAGCCAAACCTTGTTTGGCGACTGCCCCGCCTGGATCGAACAAGCGCTACTGGCCCGGCATTACGACTTGCACTTGCTGCTGTCGCCGGAACACGTCGACTGGACGGATGATGGCCAGCGCTGCCAGCCCCGACTGAGTGAGCGCCAGGCATTTTTCGAGCAGACCCTGGCCTGGCTCGAGCGCCACGCACAACCGGTTCAAGTACTGCACGGAGACTGGGCAGAACGCCGATTCCAGGCACTGAACGCCGTGACCCGATTGCTCGATGCCTGACCGGCCTTTGGGGCAATTTCCCCACCATCCCCCCCTGTTTTTGGGGGAAAGTGTCCGATCCTGAAACACCCTCTCTGTCTCAAACCACCCATTTCAGCGCCTTTCATCGTTTGGTCATCGGTTTTGTTAAGTCATTGATACAACGTCGCTGAAACCCCTGTTCCAGAGCGGTTTATCCGCATTTGCGGGTTGCCTGCGCAGGGTTTTGTCTCACCTTTGAAACATTCTCGGCAAAGGGTTCCCGGAAAAAGTCTGCAAGCCATTGAATCAACGCGATATTCAAAAACCGGCACAGGTTTCGCTCTATTCCTTAAACAGCTGACCAGGGACGGCCGTCAAATGAAGGAATAACCGTCGTGGGGATATTCAACAAAAAGGGCTTGGCGTGCCTCCTGCTGATCGCGAGCGCAGGTGGCACGATACTCAGTTTCAACGCTCAAGCCGAAGGCAACGGTGTCATCGTGCTTGATCGTTCTGTTCACCCGACTCCCATCGGTCGCAGCGGCGGCAGGGATCCGAACCCGAACACCATCAATGCCAACCCATCAGCCCGCGTCACCGGCGAACTCAGCGACGCCGACATTGCCGGAGTAACCACCGGAACGGCCCTTCGTAACAGTAACGGGCAAAGCCTGAGTGGAATGCAAGGCCTCAACGTCATCACCAACCCCAATGGTTTGCCTGGCATGTCCGTCGGCCACGGTGGCGGCAGTGGCGGTGCCATTTCCGGAACCATCAACCGCGCCATGAGCACCGGCCTCGGCTCACTGGGCAGAATAGCGGGAGGCCAATGAGATGAGTCGATCCCTCCTGTTACTTGCCCTGCTCGGCTGCACCAGTGTGATGGCCGATTCGGGCGTCAGTTCGGTTAACACCGCCTCCATTCAGGATTCCGGTACTCAATACCGAGGCAACTTCAACGTCAACCAGGCGGCCGGTGATCAACAGCAGCAGGCCAACGTCCGCGCAATCGCCATTGGTACCCAAGCCGGTGCGACCACCAGCGTCCAGCAGAAAATCACCACGCCCGCCAATCCGTCGATGGATGCAACGACCAATATCGGCGGCGCCGCCTTCAGTAATGGCAATGGCGTACTGGGCGTCAACCAGGGTGCCGGGGCGAACAACCAGATGGCCAACGCCATGCGCATCAGCATCAGCGCTGCACCGCAAGCCATTGACGATAGTGCCCTTTCTCAACAGAACGTGGCGTTGTTACCGAACTCGGGAGCAACTGGCACCCCAGACGGCAGTCGCCAGGTCGTGACAAGCGACCAGGCCTTCACCGGCAGCCGGGGAGTCATCCAAGTGAACCAGAGTGCCGGGGTGGGGAACCGAATGGCTAACACCCTGAGCATCCGGGTCGCTGACTGACCCCATTACAGTGCGTTTAGGGACGTACCAACACTTGACCAACTAATGAGCACGGAGAAACACCATGAACCCGATAACTGCTCTCAAACCTCTGGCTTTCGCTCTGGCAGCAGTGATGGCATTCGCAGCCCAAGCAGGCGGTATTGATGGTCAAGGCAACGGTCAGGGCACTGAGCAAGGCAACAACCTTCAGCCTGAAGGCCCGACTCTGGATCAATTTCTGCAGATTACAGCAGGCGCCGGGGCCGCCGTGCTGGACTCGCAGAACAGCAGTCACAACTCCGTATCGAACCATGGCACCCAAAACGACGCTAAAGTCGATAACTCCCTGAACAACTCCAACGGCAACATGGGTGCCAACGTTGCAGCCGGTGACGGCAACCAACAAGACAACGCCGCCGCCCTTGCCACTGCTGACGAAAGCTTTATTTTTGGCACTGCCGTCGCCGTCTCCAGCGCGACACAGAGGAGCAACGGCAACACCGCCAGGAACCGCTCCAACACCAACAACACAACGCTCAATAACGCCGGCAACAGCGGTTCCGGCAACATCGGCATCAACGTGACCACCGGCGCCTTCAACCAACAGAAAAACAACCTGGCGATTGCCGTTTCGGGCGGCCGTGTAGCACTAGCGGCGGCAGCGGCCAACCAAAGCACGTCCGGGATGAAGGTCACCAACAACGGCAATTCCACGACTGATTTCGTAGCCGTGGGTGTATTCGGTCTGGCTGGCGTAACCACTCAACAAGTGATCACTCCAGATAGCTGGAGACCCCCTGTAACCAACAATGCTTCGATAACGGGCTCGATGAACAACTTCTCCGGCAACGGCGGAGCGAACATATCGTCCGGCGTAGGCAACCAGCAAAGCAACTCGCTGTCCATCGCCGCAGGCTGCAAAACTTGCCAGTAATCGCGATCGCAATCGCAATGAAAGCCCCGGCGACGGGGCTTTTCTACAGCCCCAAGGCGTATCGATCATGCGTAAGACTGTCCTTTTCGCCCTGCTCTGCCTGTCCGGCCTGACCCAGGCCGCACAGATGCCGGTTGCCGCCCTGCCGGGTGGCGTGCTGGTGTACAAGCACGTACAGAGTTTGCGCGAGCGCAAGTTCAGCGACATCGTCGAACAAAAAACCGATTTCAGCTGCGGCGCCGCTGCGCTGGCAACGATACTGCGCCAGGCCTATTGGCTCGACGTCGATGAGGAGCACATCATCAAAGGCATGCTGGTCACCGCAGACCAGGACCTTGTGCGTACCCAGGGTTTTTCCATGCTGGACATGAAGCGCTACATAGAACGCATCGGCATGCGCGCCCGGGGCTACAAGATCCCGCCGGAAAGACTCGATGCAGTGACGATTCCGGTGGTGGTACTGATGGAAATTCGCGGCTACAAGCACTTCGTGGTGTTGCAGCGGGCGGACAAGCACTGGGTCTATATCGGCGACCCGGTACTCGGACACAAACGCTACTCCCATGATGACTTTGTCAAAGGCTGGAATGGCATTATCTTCGCCATCGTCGGTCCCGGTTACGACAAAACCAATGCGCTACGCAATCCACCGGAACCGCTGACAGCCAAGAACAAGATGGATAACTTCAACCCGGTCAAAGATGCTGAATTGATGGATTTTGGTTTCATACAGAGCGACTTCTTTTAATCGCCAATAAGATGATAGGGGGCAGGATGCTCCGGGAGCAGCAAATGAAAACCTCGTATTGGGTGGTCGCTGCCTGTCTGGCAGCGACCACTTCAGGTTTTGCTGATGAGTTCAGACCCATCGAAATCAAGGACCAGGAACTGGCCGAGTTGCGTGGCCGGTATGTGATGCCGGGGCGGGTCATCAGCTTCGGTGTTGTCATGAGCAGTACCTGGCGCAATGCCAGTGGTGATCTGATCGGAGCCTCCAGCTCGATGCAGCTTCAAGCCGCAACGGTCAAACCCGAGTTCTATGTTTCAACCATCAAGCAGTCCGGTCATGGCGGTTCGCCCAAATCGGGTAGCGGTCACGTGTCGGGGGGCGATGGGCTGAGCACTTCCCGGGGCATAACCCAGGTCACACGGGCCGCAGGCGATGGCAACAGCGCAAACAACAACATCGCCATCAACGTCAAAGAGGCCAGCACGGCCCCTGCACTGGTGCCGAGCCAGGGTCAGGCGCTGATAGCCGGTCAAACCATTACCGGCAGCAATGCCGCAGGCAGTGTCGCCGTATCCGCGACCAGCGGCGGCGTTCAGATGGCCATTACCGCCAACAACAATCAGGGCTCAAGCCTGCAACAAGTCGCCCAAGGCGGGTTGCTGCAAAACACCCGATTGCTGGGCAGCAGCAATGTGGTCAACAACATGACTCAACTCAACGTGGTGCTCAACAATAATGGCCCTGGTGCTGGTGTATTGGACGGCAATCTGAGCCAACTCGCTGCATTACGGACCTTGGGGTATTGAACTACGCTGAGATACGACTGTTGGGCACAAATGGACGGCTTATTTCATGTACCGATCAGTATCACTGCGTGCAGTTGCATGCTTGAGTGCTCTACTCCCCGCGGCGATGTTGCAGGCAGCACCTGACCCGGAATTGGAGGCTCTCAAACAAGAGCTTCTGGAGTTGAAACAACGATACGAAGTACAGCAAAAAGCCCTGGCGGTTCTCGAACAACGGGTCCGCCAGGTTGAGGACCAGCCCGCTTCACCCCCTCCCAAACGCCTGGCCAAGTCGCCAGCGGACCTCAAGGGCAATCCGAAAGTCGCCACCGGCACCGGTGCCGCGGCGGCCTCAGGGGGCGCCGCCGGGGGTAGCGGCAGTTCTTATGGACAATCGCTGGCCGATGACTCACAACCGGCGCAAAGCGTTTCAAACCTGTATGACGAGGCCAGCGGGTTCTTCGGCGGTGGCAAGTTCAGCTTCGAAACCGGGATAACCTACTCCCGATACGATACCCGCCAACTGATCCTCAACGGCTTTCTCGCCCTGGACTCGATCTTCCTGGGCGCCATCAACCTGGACCGGATCAAGGCCGACACCTGGACGCTTGACCTCACCGGCCGCTACAACTTCAACAATCGCTGGCAGTTCGACCTGAACGTGCCGGTGGTCTACCGTGAGTCCACGTACCAGTCCGGTGGCGGCAATAACGGCGCCGCAAATATCACGACCGAAGACACCGTCAAAGAAGACCCGACCATTGGTGACGTGAACTTCGGTATCGCCTATAAATTCCTCGACGAATCGGTCAACACGCCGGATGCCGTGGTGACCTTGCGCGTCAAGGCACCTACCGGCAAAGACCCGTTCGGCATCAAGTTGATTCGGGTAGCGGATAACTCCAACCTGGCCGTGCCTGAATCCTTGCCTACCGGTAATGGCGTCTGGGCGATTACGCCGGGGATCTCTCTGGTCAAGACGTTCGATCCGGCAGTGCTGTTCGGCAGCCTGTCCTACACGCACAACCTGGAAGAATCTTTCGACGACATCAGCTCCAACCCGGCGGTCAAGACACCGGGCAAAGTACGCATTGGCGACAGCTTCCAGATTGGCGCCGGTATTGCGTTCGCCTTGAACGAAAAGATGAGTATGTCGTTCTCGGTCTCTGACCTGGTGCAGCGCAAAAGCAAGCTCAAGGAAGATGGCGGGGATTGGCAATCGGTGGTTTCCAGCGATGCCAACGCCGGTTACTTCAACATCGGCATGACCATTGCGGCCACCGACAACCTGACCATCGTCCCCAACCTGTCCATCGGCATGACGGACGATGCCCCGGACTTCCAGTTCAGCCTGAAACTCCCTTACTACTTCTGACCCGAACAAAAAAACCGCTGCAATTGCAATCGCAACGGTTTTTTGGTTTCAGGCTGCGGTTCAGCGAATCTGGTGCTTGTGCAACAAGCGGTAGAAGGTTGGACGCGACACACCCAATACTTTGGCGGCGACACTCAGGTTATCGCTGTGGCGGTTCAATACATCGCACAATGCCTGGCGTTCGGCCCGGCTCTTGTATTCTTCGAGGGTGCCCATCGGCGCAGTGCTCGTATGCTGACTGATCAACCCCAGATCACGGGCCTCGATTTGCCGGCCTTCGGCCAACACCAGCCCGCGACGAACGCGATTGGCCAGTTCGCGAACATTGCCTGGCCAGTCGTGTTTGCCCATGGCAATCAACGCGTCGTCGCTGAAGCTGCGTGGGCGGCGCCCGGTTTCACGGCTGTAGAAATGGGAGAAGTGGTTGGCCAGCGTCGCCAGGTCGCCATGGCGCTCGCGCAGCGGAACGGTCGACACTTGCAGTACGTTCAAGCGGTAATACAAGTCTTCGCGAAAGCGTTTCTTCGCGATGGCCGCTTCAAGGTCGACGTTCGTCGCCGCCAGAACCCGCACATCCACCGGAATCGGCTGACTGCCGCCCACCCGTTCGATGTGTTTTTCCTGGAGGAACCGCAGCAGGTTGGCCTGCAACTCCAGTGGCAGGTCACCGATCTCGTCGAGAAACAGAGTGCCACCGTTGGCGGCCTCTATCCGCCCGACCTTGCGTTGGTGCGCGCCGGTAAATGCACCTTTCTCATGGCCAAACAGCTCGGACTGGATCAAGTGTTCGGGAATTGCACCACAATTGATCGCGATGAAGGGTTTGCTGTGACGCTGAGACAGTCGGTGCAGGGTTCGAGCGACCATTTCCTTGCCGGTGCCGCTTTCACCGCGAATCAACACTGGAGATTCGGTCGGAGCCAGTTTATTCAACAGTTTTCGCAGTTCACGGATAGGTTTGCTGTCGCCCAGCAATTCGTGCTCGGGCTGGTCAACATGGACCGTGCCCTGACCGCGCAACCGCGCCATGCCAAACGCCCGGCCCAGCGTTACCTGAACCCGGGACACATCGAACGGTAAGGTATGAAAGTCAAAAAACCATTCACAGACGAAGTCGCCGACATTTTGCAGTCGCAGCACGTCCTGATTGAGTACGGCTATCCACTCGGTGCCGCTGCGACTGATCAACTCTTTGACAGCCTCCGGGTGCTCAAGGTGAAAGGGCTGCAAACGTAACAAGCCCACGTCACAGGTTCGGTCGGCGGCGTTCTCCAGCGTGCAGCTGTCAACGTCCCAACCGATAGCGCGCAATCCAGGGAGCAGACGATAGCAATCGTCACAGGGGTCCACCACTAATAAACGTCGTAAGGCAGGCGCATCGCTCATGACTGTTCCTTGGCGCCAAATTTACAAAAATTTATTAAAAACAGTCATTTGGCAGACCTGACTGTAACATTAGCAAGAATTTGACAGGGGCTTGTACCGTTTGACTATAGGGATGCAATGCAACCAGTTATAAGTTGCGATTATGTTAGTTACCTAACGACTCTTTCCTTTCATTCAGCTTTCAATGACAGGCTCATTCTTGAGCCTGTGAAATAAACTTGAAATTTCTTTTGATTGTGTGTGACCCAAACCCCGGTTGCGGGCATCAGTACAAGTAACCAGCCGAACGGTAAGCCCAACCGGCGGCACATCACTTGATTGGGCATACAGAGAGAAGACCCTATGAACGCCCCGCTGCGTATCAACGAAGCACTTCTGATTGCCGACCGCGCATTCAAACCATTCAAATGCGTGGCCTGGGCTCCACAAGACGGTAATGGCGAACTCAGCCTGACCGTTATCGACCGCACCAGCACCAGCATTGGCCGCAAACAGATCCCAAGCAGCGCTTATTCCGATCCCGCACAACTCGAACTGCTGCTGGAACAGGCCCGCGCCGAATTGAGCGAGGAAGGTTACACACTGCAGTCGTGGTCGATGCCGCACTGATCGTTTTGCGGATTACTCCGGAGTAATCCGCGCCCTCCTCCTGTCTTCAGCTCGAGGTTTTTTCTGGCCGCGCGCACTCGTTGACACTGTTTAATTGGAACTTTGCATACGCCTGATACTTTGCAGGCTCGCCATTGGTTCGAAAAGACACTGTTGTGGCACACAACGACCCTCCGTCTGTTAGTTCTTACCGTTGCGCATCCTTTCATTCAGGGATTGAATATTGTCCTTACAAGTCGCCACCCAAACTTCTGGATCAAGACGACTCGCAAGGAGATGCGGCGAATGTCTATCCAGTCCGCTTTTGCCTACCCCGCCACCCGGAACAACGCCGGGGCCCTCGATACGACGTTTGCCGCCAACGGCAAAACCCAGGTCTATTTCGCCGACAGCCTTTTCAGCCTGGCCAATGGCGTTGCGATCGATGCGCAAGGTCGCTTGCTGGTAGCCGCAAAAGTCGCCATGGCCGATGGCAGCCGCTTTGGCCTGGCCCGCTTGCTGAAGGATGGTTGCGCAGACCTCGCGTTCGGCAAACAAGGAAGCGTCATCGGGCAATTCGAGCCGGGGTTCGAAGCCATGGGCGCCAAGGTCCTGATCCTGCCCGACGGCAATATCCTGTTGGCCGGCCTGCAATACGAAAACGCGCACCGCACGCTCCCGGCCCTGGCATTGCTGGATCAAGACGGTCGCCTGGTTCGAAGCTTTGGCAATAATGGCCGCCGTGTCGTGCGATTGCCTGGCGGTCTGTCCCTGGGCATGCGCGATAAATGGCTCCCTCCCGGTGTGCCAGGCGCTGAAGCCTGCGACATCGACGTACAACAAGACGGCCGGATCCTGATCCTGGCCAACCATCACTTCGAACTGGCCGATCACGTCGGTATGTTGATACGACTGGATGTCGAAGGCTCGCTGGACTACTCGTTCAATGGCCGCGGCTTCGTGATGGTCAGGCACCTGCTGATGAATACCTGGCTCAGCAGCCTGACGGTACAACGTGATGGCCGAATTCTGGTCGGTGGATCGATCAACTTTCCCGACGAAGGCTTGCTGGCACGCTATCACCCGGACGGGCGCCTCGACGACCGTTTTGCCGTGGATGGATTCATGACCTTCAAGACGCAAGGGCATGGCGCCCGGGTCAGCCAGGTGGTCCAGCAAAACGAAGGCGGCGTCCTGTGTTTTGGCTGCAGTCGCGAGCCAATGCACTGCCTGGCATTTAAAATGCACAGCAACGGCCGACCCGACACTCATTGCAACGGAGGGCACCCGCAGCGGCGGGAAATCGGTTACAGCGGATGCCAGTGGACCGCCGCGCAGTTACAGCCCGATGGCGCTGTGCTGACGGCGGGCGCCACCATCGGCGGCGTCGAAGCAGACTTCATTCTCGGGCGATACCTGCCCAACGGCCTTCCCGATCGCCGTTTTGGCAAAGGCAGCGGCTATACACGTACCCGCCTCGGCCCCAGCCTGGATACCGCCACCTGTGTCGCCGCGCAAGCCGATGGAAACATCATCGTGGGAGGCTATTCGCTGCAAGGTAACTACAAGGCGGTCATCGCTCGCTTCCAGGGATAAACACCGGCACTTTTCCTACGCTTGATCTTCTGGCGCGCTTACGGCAAGTTGCGCGCTTCTCAAGACAAGGAGCAGCCGATGTCCGGTTCAATGGCCCAGGCGTTCGCGCACAACTTTCTCGGGCACTCGCCCCGTTGGTACAAGGCCTGCATCGTCGGCTTTCTCATCCTCAATGCCCTGGTGCTGTTGACCGCAGGCCCGGTGGCTGCCGGCTGGCTGTTGGTGCTGGAGTTCATCTTCACCCTGGCCATGGCGCTCAAGTGCTATCCGCTGATGCCCGGCGGCCTGCTATTGATTGAAGCCCTGCTGCTGAAGATGACCACACCCCAGGCGCTGTACGACGAGTTGCTGCACAACTTCCCGGTGATCCTGCTGCTGATGTTCATGGTGGCCGGTATCTATTTCATGAAGGACCTGTTGCTGTACCTGTTCTCGCGCCTGCTGCTCGGGGTCCGCTCCAAGGCCCTGCTGGCCCTGATGTTCTGCTTTTTGTCGGCCTTTCTGTCGGCGTTCCTCGATGCCTTGACCGTGACTGCCGTGATCATCAGTGCCGCCGTAGGCTTTTACTCGGTGTATCACCGCGTTGCCTCGGGTAACGATCCACGTCAGGACAGCGAGTTCAGCGACGACAAACATCTGCCCACCCTGCACCACGGCGATCTCGAACAGTTCCGCGCCTTTCTGCGCAGCCTGCTGATGCACGGTGCCGTGGGCACTGCACTGGGCGGTGTCTGTACGCTAGTCGGCGAACCGCAGAACCTGCTGATTGGCCATGAAATGGGCTGGCACTTCGCCGAGTTCTTTACCCGGATTGCGCCGGTATCCCTGCCGGTACTGGTTGCCGGGCTGGTAACCTGCGTCCTGCTGGAAAAGCTGCGCTGGTTCGGATACGGCACGCTGCTGCCGGATAACGTCCGTGCGGTGCTGGCCAACTACGCCGCCGAAGACAATGCCGAGCGCACCACGCGCCAACGTGCAGCGCTTCTGGTGCAAGGCTTTGCCGCATTGATTCTGATTGCCGGGCTGGCGTTGCACATCGCCGAAGTGGGCTTGATCGGCTTGATGGTGATCGTGTTGATCACCGCCTTTACCGGCATCACCGACGAACACCGTCTCGGCACCGCGTTCAAGGACGCCATGCCGTTCACCTCATTGCTGGTGGTGTTTTTCGCCGTGGTCGCGGTGATCCACGATCAGCAACTGTTCGCCCCGCTGATCCACTGGGTGCTGACGCTTCCGGCAGACCAACAACCGGGCATGCTGTTCATTGCCAACGGCCTGTTATCCGCCATCAGCGACAACGTGTTCGTGGCGACCATCTACATCACCGAAGTGAAGCGCGCCTTCATGGCGGGCGAGATGACCCGCGAGCATTTCGAAACGCTGGCCATTGCGATCAATACCGGCACCAACCTGCCGAGCGTGGCGACGCCCAACGGTCAGGCGGCGTTTCTGTTCCTGCTGACCTCGGCGATCGCACCGCTGGTGCGCCTGTCTTACGGGCGGATGGTCTGGATGGCATTGCCGTACACCGTGGTGATGGGCTTGCTCGGGTGGTATGCGGTGAGTTACTGGCTCTGACACCGCCGAGCCTTTGTGGCGAGGGGGCTTGCCCCCTCGCCACAAAGGCTCGCTCCCACAGGGGGGCGTAGTTATCGAGGGAGGATGTATTGTTCGATCGCCTGCGCCGCACCGTCCTCGGTATTGGCCCCGGTGACCACATCGGCCTGACGCCTTACCGCCTCCTCCGCCTGCCCCATGGCGATCGACAACCCGGCAACCTGAAACATCGCCGGGTCATTGCCGCCATCCCCGATCGCCGCCGTCTGTTCCAGCGGCACGCCGAGATGTCTGGCCAGCGCCACCAATGCCTCGCCCTTGTTGGCTTGCATGGCGGTCACATCCAGGTACACCGGTTGCGAGCGCGATACCTGTGCCTGGCCTACTACCTGCAATAACAGTCGCGCTTCAAGTTCGATCAACAATTGGGTGTTGTTGCTCGCGGCGACAATCTTGTCGATACGTTCCAGATACGGCTCGAAACTGTCGACCACCACCGGCGGATAGCCCAGGCCGTGCTGTTCGCGAGGCACCATCTGGCCGTTCGCATCCTTGACCAGCCAGTCGCCGCCACTGAACACCCACACCTCAACATCAGGCAGGTCGCAAAGCAGCGTCAATGTGGTTAACGCGGTAGTCGCCGGCAAATAGTGCGCGACGAGCAAACTGCCGTCCGGATTGACCAGCGTCCCGCCATTGAACGCCGCCGTCGGCAGGTCGACGCCCAACGCTTCAATGACTTGCAACATGGCTTTGGGTGGTCGGCCGGTGGCCAGGCTGAACAATACACCTGCCTCGCGCAACGAGCGGACCGCTTCGATGGTGCGCTGGCTCAGGCTGTGATCGGGCAGCAGCAAGGTGCCGTCCATGTCACTGAGCAGAAAACGGATGGGGCGTTGCGAGGTTTCCTTCATCCGAGGCGGTGCCAGACGCGACCGTCACGGGTGAGCAATTCTTCGCCGGCCTTGGGGCCGTTTTCCCCGGCGGCATAGCTCTGCACGCTGGAATCCTGCTGCCAGGCATCCAGGAACGGTTGCACGGCGCGCCAGCCGTTCTCGATGTTGTCGGCGCGCTGGAACAGCGTCTGGTCGCCCGTCAGGCAATCGTAGATCAGGGTCTCGTAGCCGGTAGACGGCTGCATCTCGAAGAAGTCCTTGTAGGCGAACCCCAGCTCGATGTTGTCCATTTTCAAGGCCTGACCAGGACGCTTGGCCAGCAGGTCGAACCACATGCCTTCGTTCGGCTGGATCTGAATGCGCAAATAGGTCGGCTGCAACTCATCGACCTCTGTATCGCGGAACTGCGCATAGGGCGCCGGCTTGAAGCAAATCACGATCTCGGTGTCACGCACGCTCATGCGCTTGCCGGTACGCAGGTAGAACGGCACGCCGACCCAACGCCAGTTATCGATCATGACCTTGAGGGCCACATAGGTTTCGGTATTGCTGTCGGGGGCGACGTTGTTTTCCTGGCGATAGCCCGGCAGTGCCTTGCCGTCGATCTCACCCACGGCGTATTGGCCGCGTACCGAGTTGGCGCGGGCCTCCTCGACCGTCCAGGGACGGATCGCGCCAACGACCTTGGCTTTCTCGCCGCGCACCGCATCGGCGCCAAACGCCGCGGGTGGCTCCATCGCCACCATCGCCAGCAACTGGAACAGGTGATTGGGCACCATGTCCCGCAGCGCACCGGTGTGCTCATAGAAACTGCCACGGGTTTCCACGCCGACGGTTTCGGCGGCGGTGATCTGCACGTGGTCGATGTAGTGATTGTTCCAGAACGCTTCGAACAGGCTGTTGGAGAACCGGCTGACCAGGATGTTCTGCACGGTCTCCTTGCCCAGGTAATGGTCGATCCGGTAGATCTGCTTTTCCGTCATCACCTTGAGCAGGCACGCGTTCAAGGCTTCCGCCGTATGCAGGTCGGAGCCGAAGGGTTTTTCGATCACTACCCTTCTGAATGCCTCGGGGGTTTCTTCCAGCAAGCCGGCCGAGCCGAGGCGGCGCACCACTTCACTGAAGAAACGCGGCGCGGTGGCCAGGTAGAACACCGCGTTGCCGGTACCACTGTCGGCAATTTTTGCCGCCAGCGCTTGATAAGTGCTGTCGTCCAGGAAATCGCCCTGGACGTAGCTGATGCCTTTGGCGAGCTTGGCCCACAGCGCCGGGTCAAGGGCTTGATCGCCCTTGCCGGTCCTGGTGGCCACCTCGTTGCGGATGAAGTCTTCGAGCTTTTTCGCGAAGCCTTCATCGCTGATGGCGTTGTGGTCAACGCCGATGATCCGCAGTCCATTCCCGAGTAAACCGTCACGGCTCAGGTTGTACAGCGCCGGCATCAGCAGGCGCTTGACCAGATCGCCGTGGGCGCCGAACAGGAACAGCGTGGTTGGCGGCGCGGGTTCAGCCTTGGATTTTCTGCGGATCGCGTGGGTCATTTTTTCGAGGTCTCCACATGGCCGCCGAAGCCGAAGCGCTGGGCCGAGAGAACCTTGTCGCCAAAGGTCCCTTGCCCACGCGAGCGGTAGCGAGAGAACAGCGAGTTCGACAGCACCGGCACCGGCACCGCTTGCTCCATCGCGGCTTCGATGGTCCATTGTCCTTCACCGCTGTCGGCCACGGACCCGGAGAAACCGTCAAGCTTCGGATCGCTGGCCAGGGCGTCGGCAGTCAGGTCCAGCAACCACGAGGACACCACGCTGCCACGACGCCAGACTTCGGCGATGTCGGCGACGTTCAGGTCGAAACGCTGGTCTTGCGGCAGGCTCTCGCTGTTTTTGGTCTTGAGGATGTCGAAGCCCTCGGCGAAGGCCTGCATCATTCCGTATTCGATGCCGTTGTGGATCATCTTCACGAAATGCCCGGCGCCGGCGGGACCGGCGTGAATGTAGCCGTGTTCGGCACGCTCGTCATCGGACTTGCGGTCCTTGGTGCGCGGGATGTCGCCCAGGCCCGGGGCCAGGGTTGCGAACAGCGGGTCGAGGCGTTTAACGGTCTCGGCATCGCCGCCGATCATCATGCAGTAACCGCGATCCAGGCCCCAGACGCCGCCGGACGTACCGACGTCGATGTAATGCAGGCCTTTTTCCGACAGGGTCTTCGCCCGGCGGATATCGTCCTTATAGAAGGTGTTGCCGCCGTCGATGATGGTGTCGCCGGCTTCGAGCAAGGTGCTCAGGGTGTCGATGGTTTCTTCGGTCGGCGCGCCTGCCGGCAGCATGACCCAGACCGCACGCGGCCTGGCCAGGCCAGCGACCAGCGCTGGCAGATCGGTGACGCCCGTGGAGCCTTCTGTGGCCAGGGCTTCGACAAAGGCGGTATTGCGGTCATAAACAACGGTGGTGTGCCCGTTGAGCATCAGGCGCCGCGCAATATTGCCGCCCATGCGGCCCAGTCCAATAATCCCGAGTTGCATGTGCTGATGCTCCCTACTACAAATAAAAGTGTGTCAAAGGTTATAGCCCAACGCGACTCATGAGGTTAGTCCAGAGCGTTGGCGTGAAGTTTCCGGGCATTGTGCCCGATCCTGATGGATAACGTCGGGAATCAAACCGAAGACACAACGACCATGAAAAATAAAAAAGTTCCCTTCGGGGGCAAAAGAAATCAAAATTGGCGCCGATAGTAGATCAGCCGTTGATTTCGAGGCGGTTCTACAGTTGAGACACGCCATTTGCGAGGTGAGCAATGGGCACAGTACATACCGCACTGCCAGCACAAACCCTTTACGTCACAATCCGTCGCGATGAATTGCGCCAGTTGAAGGACGAACGCGATCAATTGAAACAGGAGCTGGCGCAATTGCGGCTGCTGCTGCAAGCCGGTCAGACGCAGCCCCTGGCTGTGACGCAACGCGCCCCACTCGCCTGACCCCCTCCTTTCAAGCGGGAGCAGTCTGCACTGCTTCCGCGCCGGCTCGCGAACTTCTCCGAGCAGGCTTCCCGTCCCGCGCTAGCCACGAAGGCCGTTGGTGAAGTTAATTCCCAATTAACGGATTCGGCGGATAATGCCATTTCGACACTGCTTCATTGATTCATGGACGAAAGGCATCCGACATCTGTAGTGGGAGGCAAACCATGAAACGCACCGCATTGATTCTCGCCGGCCTGATGGCTTTGGGCTCAACCAGCGCTTTTGCCGAAGGTGGAGCCGAACGCATGCGCTATTACTACGAAAGCCTGCGACTGGCCCAGCAACAAGCCTTGGGCCACCCCATCCAAAGCACTGAGCTGCGGGTTCCGGACGATCAAACCGCACAAATGACTGAAACCTACAGACCGAAATGATCCATGGCCCCCTAGGGTCGCAGAAGACTGCCGGGCGTCTTGATGGACGCCCTTTTTTTGCCTGTTGAGTCAGAGGCTCTTGGTCCAGAACAGCATCCGCCCATGGGCCGGGTCGAACATGCCGGCGGCGAAACCGGCTTTTTCATACGAACCCTGCGCCACGGCATTGCCTTCCAGCACTTCCAGGGTGAGCTTGCAGCAGCCACGTTGACGGGCGATGTCCTCGACCTTTTGCAGCATCTTCTGGCTCAGGCCCAAGCCGCGAAATTTTTTCACCACCGACACATCGTGCACATTGACCAGCGGCCGGCAGGCAAAGGTCGAGAACCCCTCGAAGCAATTGACCAGCCCGGCCGGCTCGCCACCGACAAAGGCCAGCACACTGAAAGCGTGGGGGCGCCGGGCGAGCTCTGCCGGGAGTTGCGCCAGTACATTGGCTGGCAACGGCTGGCCGCCCCCCATCGGGTCCTCGGCGTAGTGGTTCAACACCAGACAAATAGCCTCGGCATGCACCGGATTGGTGTAACTGGCCTGAAGCACAAGAATTTCTGCGGAGTCCATTTCCATCCTCGATCACACATGAAGTAGCCCCCAGCATGTACTTCACGCTGAAGTGCCCGCTGACCATAGCGCGAGCACCGTGTTACCGACAATCGCAACCGTGCAAATCTTTGGCGCTCAAGCGCCCCAGATCAATGCCTCCGTCCATCCCAGCTCGGCAAAATCCTTGGCCCGCAAATGCGATTCACCGACGCAGAAAAACTCGTCGAGTTGCGGTGGCTTGATCGAGGTGCCGCTGAGCATGGCGTGAACCTGGCCGCGGTGATGGATCTGGTGTTCAAACAAATGGGACAGCAGGCGCAAGCGACTGTCGTGTTGCGGGGTGTCGCGGGCGATGGTCACGATTTTGCCGAGGTCGGCATCGCGCATCTGCTCGCAGTAGGCGATCAGCCGGCGGTCGACGTGGGCCTGTTCGCCAACCAGGTCCGTCGCCATGAGGCAGGGCTCGTCCTCCTTGAAAAACACCCGGCAATCGGGATGCGGATCGTCGCCGCGCAGTTCGCGCTCCAGGGCGTCCACATAAAACCAGTCACAGGTGAGGATGTGGTTGAGCGTGGCGCGGATCGTCGGGAAGAAGCTGACCCGGGGTGCGCTCAGTTCCTGCGGACTCAACTGATGCCAGGCCTTGGCCAGTCGGTGATTGGCCCAGGCGTTCTGATAGGCCATGGTCAGCAAATGGTGTGACAGGGGCTGATTCATGTTCGCTGCTCCCGATCAAATCCCGATCAAACTTCGGCAAACCGCTGCAGTTGCATTTCCTGCAATCGACTGAGGGTGCGGCGGAACGGGAATTCCAGATAACCCTCGGTGTAAAGCGATGCCATCGGCACCTGCGCCTCAAGGTACAGCGGCACTTTGCGGTCGTAGCACTCGTCGACCAGGGCAATGAACCGTCGCACACCGTCGTCATGCACCGACAACTGCGGCAACTCGCGATCCCCCGCTTCCACCCGTTCGACACCGTCCTCGGTGCCGCGGGCAATGCGCCCGGCGCGTTTCTGTGCGCTGAGGTTGGGCACGTCACTCAACAGAATAGCGCCGTAGGTATCACACAGGGCGATGAAATCCATAGCCGAGAAGGGTTGCTCGCACAGCGCGGCGTAACGGGTCCAGAGCACAGTCGGGCCGGCCTTGATCACCTCAAGGGAACGGTAGCCGACCTGGATCGGCTCGCTCGATACTGACTGGCCGACGCTTAGTACCTGGAACACTTCATCCAGCGCGCCGGGCCTGCCGGACTCGGCCACCCAATAACGTTGCGAACCGGCCCCCGGATGAAGGCGATGATCTTCCCCGCCATCCACCGCAATCACCTGCATGTGCTGCTTGATCGCCGCGATGGCGGGCATGAAGCGGTCGCGATTGAAGCCGTCGGCGTACAACTGGTCCGGCGGCAGATTGGACGTGCAGACCACCACTACGCCCTGTTCGAACATCACCTGGAACAGGCGCCCGAGAATGATCGCGTCGCCGATGTCGTTGACGAACAACTCATCAAAACACAGAACGCGCACTTCTTCGGCCAGTTCACGGGCCAACGCCTTGAGCGGATCGGCGGTACCGGTCAGTTGAAACGAGCGCTGGTGCACCCAGCCCATGAAGTGGTGAAAGTGCTGGCGCCGCGCTGGTACTCGCAGGCTTTGGTAGAACTGGTCCATCAACCAGGTCTTGCCCCGCCCCACCGGACCCCACAGGTACACGCCGGAAATCGGGGATCGGCCTTCGTGCAGCGCTTCGTGGCATTTTTGCAGGGCCCACACGGCATGTTCCTGGGCCTCGTCCTGGACGAAGCCCTTTTGTTCGATGGCATGCTGCCAGGCGCTTAAGGGGGAATCGATAGTCATGGGCGGCAGTATGCCATTGCGCATGAATAACGTGACCAGTGATCGGCAGTTTTATGCAGGAAGGAAAAGCGCCTTGACGCCTTAAATTACTCGCATCATATTTAATACATGTCGTATGTAATTTATTAGTCCTGTCGCCACCCCTCTGGAGTCATCCCATGCATTACAAAGTTTTCGGTCGTAAAACCGGCTTGCGGGTTTCCGAACTGGCGCTGGGCGCCGGTAATTTCGGTACCGGTTGGGGCCATGGCGCCGAGCGTGACGAAGCCAGGCGCATTTTTGATGGCTACCTGGAAGCCGGCGGCAACTTCATCGATACCGCCAATGGTTATCAGGGCGGACAGTCCGAGGCCATGCTCAGCGAATTCATTGCCGCAGAACGGGATCGCCTGGTCATCGCCACCAAATACACCCTTGGGACTACACCGGCGGCCAGCATTTCCCACACTGGCAACAGCCGCAAGAACATGGTGCGCGCCGTCGAAGAAAGCCTCAAACGGCTGAAGACCGAGCATATCGACCTGTTCTGGGCCCACATGAGCGACGGCGTCACGCCCATGGAAGAGATCTTGCGCGGGTTCGACGATCTGGTCAGTGCCGGCAAGATTCATTACGCCGGGCTGTCGAACTTCCCTGCGTGGCGCATCGCCCGCGCCGACCTGCTGGCCGAGGTACGTGGTTTTGCACCGATTGCCGCGATCCAGGTCGAGTACAGCCTCGCCGAACGCACCGCCGAGCGTGAACAACTGCCGATGGCCGAAGCCCTGGGCCTGGCCGTAACCTTGTGGTCGCCGCTGGGCGGCGGCTTCCTCACCGGTAAGTATCGCAACAGTGAAGGCGACAACCGCGCGAACAAGCTCGGCGTGCTGATTCACGCCGAAAAAAGCGCCCGGGAAACCGCCCTGCTCGACACCCTGATCGATGTCGCCGCAGAACTGGACGCCAGCCCGACTCACGTGGCCATTGCCTGGCTGCGGGAAAAGGCCAGGCGCTCGACCACGGCACTGATTCCGATCCTCGGTTCCCGGACCCGGGAGCAACTGGACGCCACGTTGGGCGCGCTGAATGTGCAGTTGAGCACCGAGCAACTGGCACGACTGGACGGCGTCAGTGACGTGGCCAAAGGCGTGCCGCACGAATCCATTTCCGGTTCGTTCGCACGGTTCAGCGGTGGTCAGATCCTGGATCTGCCGATCGTTCCGGTGGCCTGACACCCATTAAAACTGTAGGAGCGAGCCTGCTCGCGATGAGGCCCTGTCAGCCAACAGAGATGTTGAATGCAAGACCGCCATCGCGAGCAGGCTCAATATTCGCAGCATCCATCATGGGCCTGGCTTAGTTTGGTACCGTACTTCTCTACATAAGTCGGCGCAATACGACTGAACGCATGCACAAAACCTGGATTTCCATTCCCTTTTCCGTCAGAAAAAACACTAGGCATTATTTAGCATCCATATATCAATAGTTATCCATTACGGAACTTAGTAGCGAAACCCATCCCATACAATTAAAATAAAAATAAAATAAGCAGCCACCATCAGGCAAACAATATCCGCCCCCTAACTAGTCTCCTGACTCAAAAATAAACCTCCCATTTTAGCTACCTTTATATAGTCTGGCGTGACTTAGGGAAACTCTAAATAAACCCACTCTTTTGCACAATATCTGTCTGGAGCCCCCGTATTTCCAGAACTTATTTTGTTGGATGCTGGGCTTCTTCAGAACATTCCTACAGATCATTCATAAAAGTTGGCTTCCTACCCCAATTTTTTGGACCCTCGCAATATTTTGTTACTTCCTTATCATTTGATTTGCAATCTAAATAGTCAATCATAAATCCAACTGCAACAGCCGCACGACGCCTAAAATTCAAAGTTAAAAATTCAACCGCACCTTGTAATCAAGGACACTTCACAAGCTGCATTAGATATAAAGCTCCGCTGCTTCCCCGCATCAGCACGACAAGCAAAAACGCTTACCCCATTACCAAGTAGATGGTATACGGCGCAACCAGATAAAGCGCCTACCAAGTGAAAACGGCATTATCTTCGCCTACCCGAAATAAATGATCACCATCGCCCCTCGCCACTTTCCAGAGGGGCTCTTTATTTACGGGTCATTTCCCACCTGCATGATTACAAGGAAAACACATGTCGACGCTGGTCTATTACGTAGCTGCCACCCTGGATGGTTATATTGCCACTCAACAACACAAACTCGATTGGCTGGAGAACTTTGCGCTGGGGGATGATGCAACGGCCTATGATGATTTTTATCAGACGGTCGGAGCGGTGGTCATGGGGTCGCAGACCTATGACTGGATCATGTCGAACGCTCCCGATGACTGGCCCTACCAGGATGTACCCGCCTTTGTCATGAGCAACCGGAATCGGTCAGTCCCCGCCAATCTGGATATCACCTTCGTACGCGGTGATGCCGGGGCCATCGCGGCCAGGGCCAGGCAAGCGGCGAAGGGCAAGAATGTCTGGCTGGTCGGTGGCGGCAAAACGGCAGCTTGTTTTGCCGACGCCGGGGAATTGCAGCAGCTGTTCATCACCACCATTCCGATCTTTCTGGGCTCCGGCGTTCCCGTACTGCCCGTTGACCGCGCGCTTGAAGTCGTTCCCAGAAAACAGCGTACGCTGCAGAGCGGTGCCATGGAATGCGTCCTGGACGTGAAAGCGGATTAACGCCCACAAGACGATCGGGTATCGAAACTCGCAGCGTCGGACCCCAAGGAAGAAACCAGTGAAGCGTTTGGTATTGAGTATATGTTTGCTGGCCGTTGTCGCTCTGGCGAGTGTTCATGGAACAGGGATGGTGAAAACCGCCGCCCTGGCAGCCGCCGATGCTCGCGATATCAGATATCTGAATGTACGCAATAGCCTGGGCGTCATCGCCACCGCCCCCCACCCCACCGCGTCACCACGCCAGCCGCACGAATCCATTTCCGGTTCGTTCGCGCGGTTCAGTGGTGGCCAGATCCTTGACCTGCCATTCGTTCCAGTGGCCTGACACCCATCACGACTGTGGGAGCGAGCCTGCTCGCGAATGGGGAGTGTCAGTCTACCGCTGCACCAACTGACACACCGCTTTCGCGAGCAAGCCCGCTCCCACAGGGGGTTTGCGTTTTACTTATCGACCTTGTGTTTGGCCGCATACAGACACAGCATCTCCATCGCCAGCGTCGCCGCCGCCAGTGACGTGATCTCCGCGCTGTCATAGGCCGGAGCCACTTCCACCACGTCCATGCCCACCAGATTGATCCCGCGCAGACCGCCGAGAATCTCCAGCGCCTGCACCGTGCTCAAGCCGCCGCACACCGGTGTTCCGGTGCCCGGAGCGAACGCCGGATCGAGGCAGTCGATGTCGAAGGTCAGGTACACCGGGTTGTCGCCGACCCGAGCACGAATCGCCTCGACAATCGCCTCGCAGCCACGGCGATGCACCTGCCGCGCGTCCAGCACCTGAAAGCCCTGATGATCGTCATTGGTGGTGCGCAAGCCGATTTGTACCGAGCGCGACGGGTCCACCAGCCCTTCCCTGGCCGCGTGCCAGAACATGGTGCCATGGTCGATGCGCTTGCCCTCTTCGTCCGGCCAGGTGTCGCTGTGGGCGTCGAAGTGGATCAGCGACAGCGCCCCGTGCTTGCGGGCATGAGCCTTGAGCAGCGGATAGGTGATGAAATGGTCGCCGCCAAAGGTCAGCATCGCCGTGCCGGCGTTGAGGATGTGCTCGGCGTGGGCCTCAATCATTTCGGGCGTCGACTGCGGCGAGCCGAAATCAAAGTCGCAATCGCCGTAATCAATCACCGCCAGATGGTCGAACGGGTCGAAGGTCCATGGCCAGTGCCGCTCCCAGGCAATGCCGGTTGAGGCCGCACGAATGCCCCGTGGCCCGAAGCGCGCCCCGGGACGATTGCTGGTCGCCGTATCGAACGGCACACCACTGACCGCCACGTCGACCCCGCGCAAGTCGCGGCTGTAGCGTCGACGCATGAAGCTGGTGATGCCGCCGTAGGTGCTTTCAGCGGCCGTGCCGTAAAGGCTGTCACGGGTAATGGCTTGATCGTTCTGCACAGGGACGTCCATTTGAGGCTCCTTCATTTCTAGTTATTGGCGGCTACGGAAAGTGGTCCACAAGCGGGTGCGCTGGCGCATGTCCTTGAGGCTCATGCTGCGGTCGGCGTAAAGCCGCTCACGTACATCGGCGGGTGGGTAGATATCCGGATCGGTGCGCACCGCTTCATCCACCAGCGGCGTGGCAGCCTGGTTGGCGGTGGCAAAAAACAGCGTGTTGGTCAGCGCCGCAACGGACTCGGGGCGCAACATGAACTCGATGAACTGGCGGGCAGCCTCGGGGTGTGGCGCGTCCTTGGGAATCGCCAGGTTGTCCTGCCACACGATGGTGCCTTCCTTGGGAATCCGGTAGGCGATTTCATAGGGTTTGTTAGCCTTGCGCGCCTGATCAGCAGCCATGCTGGCGTCACCGTTGTAAGTCAGTGCAAGGCAGAGGCTGCCATTGGCCAGATCGTTGATCTGCCGCCCACTGGCGACGTAAAGCACCGAAGGCTGCAATTGATGCAATAACACTTGGGCCGCATCGAGATCGTGCTTATCGGTGCTGTACGGATCCTTGCCCAGATAATGCAATGCCAGGCCGATCACCTCCTGCGGTGAATCAATGACCGCGATGCCACAGTCCTTCAGCTTGCTGGCATATTCCGGCTTGAACAGCAGGTCCAGGCTGTTGAGCGGCACATTCGGCAAGCGTTCGCGCACCGCCTCGACATTCATCCCGAGCCCCAGGGTGCCCCAGGTATAGGGCACGCCATAGCGATTACCGGGATCGACCGCAGCCATCTTTTCCAACAGGTCGGGATCAAGATTGGCGTAGCCCTTCAGCCCCTCATGGGGGATGGCCTTGAGCGCGCCTGCCGCCAGGCCGCGAGCCAGGACACTGGACGACGGGACGACCACATCGTACCCACTGCCACCGGTGAGCAGCTTGGTTTCGAGTACCTCCGGCGCATCGAAGGTGTCGTAGCGCACATGAATCCCCGTCTCCTGCTCGAACCGTTGCAGGGTTTCAGGGGCGACGTAATCGGCCCAGCTGTACAGATTGACCACCTTGTCTTCGGCCTGGGCCGATGCGGCCATGGCAAGGAACAGCGCGGGTAAACACAGCTTGAACATGGGAGCCATGACGAACACCTGACCAGAGGAAGTGGTTGCAGGATGCGTCGTCGGATACATTGGTGAAATATCAAGTTAATTAACCTGACTTTATGACGGAGTAATGTTTGATGCTCGGCCAACTGCATGATCTGGATCTGCAATTGTTGCGTCTGTTTGTCAGCGTGGTGGAGTGCGGCGGCTTCAGCGCCGCCCAGGGCGAGTTGGGGTTGAGCCAGTCGAGCATCAGCCAGCAAATGGCCAAACTGGAAACCCGTCTCGGCTACCGCTTGTGCAGTCGCGGCAAGGGAGGGTTCCGGATCACGCCCAAGGGCGAACAACTCCTCAGCGCCACCCGTGGATTGTTCCAGTCCATCGAAGCCTTCCGTCATCAATCCAACGGCGTGGCCGGACGCTTGATCGGCGAAGTGCGCCTGGGTCTGTCCGAAGCCCTGGATCAATCGGTGCTACAACGGGTGGCCGAAGCGATCCGGCGTTTTCGTGAACGGGACGAGTCAGTGCGCATCGAACTGATCAGCGCCATGCCCGGTGAAATGGAGCGCCTGCTGCTGCAACAGCGCCTGGACCTGGCCATCGGCTATTTCTCGCAAGTGCAAAGCGCCTTTGACTACCGCCAATTGTTCATTGAAACCCAGCATCTGTATTGCGCCCCCGGCCATCCGCTGTTCAGCAACCCGGACCCGAGCGATCAGGATCTGCAGGCCAGCGACCGGGTCGATCACCCCTACCGTTTCCTGCGCAGTGACGAACCCTTCCAGGGCAAGCGGTGTTCGGCGCGTTCGGAACAGGTCGAAGGCACCCTCGCCTTCATTCTTTCCGGCAAGCATGTCGGCTATTTGCCCAGCCACTTCGCCCGTGGCTGGGAAGACAAGGGTTTGCTCAGGGCCGTGAGCCGAGGCGACATGAGTTTCGATGTCGCGTTTCATCTGGCCCGGCACCGGGCGCAGGTGGCCGGCGAGGCGCAGAAGGCATTCGAAGAGGATCTGCTCGCGGCGTTTGCCTGAACAGACCGTGGTCTACGCTGAAACAGTGCCGGTCCTCACCATGCAAAAATGCACAGATAACCTGCACTTATCCGGGTTGTACAAGGCAAATTTGCACTGATACGATCCGTCATCGCTCGCGCGCGAGCATCTCGATAAAGACAATAAAAGCAGGGAGTTAGTGATGACTGCTCAGGTTTCATCGAAGGGGGCGCAGTTCATGGATGCCATGCAAAACGAAGTGCTGGCCGAAGTGCGCAACCACATTGGTCATCTGACCCTCAACCGCCCCGCCGGCCTCAATGCCCTCACCCTGGACATGGTGCGCAACCTGCACCGCCAGCTCGACGCCTGGGCCCAGGATCCGCAAGTCCATGCCGTGGTCTTGCGTGGTGCCGGGGAAAAAGCCTTCTGTGCCGGCGGCGACATTCGCTCGCTGCATGACAGCTTCAAAAGCGGCGACACCCTGCACGAAGATTTCTTCGTCGAGGAATACGCCCTCGACCTCGCGATCCACCACTACCGCAAACCGGTGCTGGCCCTGATGGACGGTTTTGTCCTCGGCGGCGGCATGGGTCTGGTGCAAGGCGCAGACCTGCGCGTGGTCACCGAGAAAAGCCGCCTGGCCATGCCGGAAGTCGGCATCGGCTACTTCCCGGACGTCGGCGGCAGTTACTTCCTGCCGCGCATCCCCGGGGAACTGGGGATTTACCTCGGCGTCAGCGGCGTACAGATTCGCGCCGCCGATGCGCTGTATTGCGGTCTGGCCGACTGGTACCTCGAAAGCGTCAAGCTGGGCGCCCTGGACGAAAAACTCGACCAGCTCGAATGGCACGACACGCCACTCAAGGACCTGCAAGGCCTGCTGGCAACACTCGCCGTGCAGCAACTGCCTGATGCGCCACTGGCGACCTTGCGCCCGGCCATCGACCAGTTCTTCGCCCAACCCGATGTGCCGAGTATTGTGAAGCAACTGCGTCAGGTAACGGTCGCCGACAGCCATGAGTGGGCGGTCACCACCGCCAACCTGCTGGAAACCCGCTCGCCGCTGGCCATGGCCGTGACCCTGGAAATGCTCCGTCGCGGACGCGAGCTGCCGCTGGAACAATGTTTCGCCCTTGAGCTGCATCTGGACCGCCAGTGGTTCGAACGCGGCGACCTGATCGAAGGCGTGCGCGCCTTGCTGATCGACAAAGACAAGACACCGCGCTGGAACCCGCCCACCCTCGAGGCGCTGGACGCCGAACACGTGGCGAGCTTCTTCAGCGAGTTTGACCAGAGCGAGAACTGAGCCATGCACGATATCGAATTGAGCGAAGAGCAAGTCATGATCCGCGACATGGCCCGGGATTTTGCCCGCGGCGAAATCGCGCCCCATGCCCAGGCCTGGGAAAAGGCCGGCTGGATCGATGACGGTCTGGTGGCGAAGATGGGCGAACTGGGCCTGCTGGGCATGGTGGTCCCCGAGGAATGGGGTGGCACCTATGTCGACTACGTCGCCTACGCCCTGGCGGTAGAAGAGATTTCCGCCGGCGACGGTGCTACCGGCGCCTTCATGAGCATCCACAACTCCGTGGGCTGCGGGCCGGTGCTCAACTACGGCAGCGAAGAACAGAAACAGACCTGGCTGGCGGACCTGGCCAGCGGCAAGGTCATCGGCTGCTTCTGCCTGACCGAGCCCCAGGCCG
The DNA here is from genome assembly GCF_019955895.1 of Pseudomonas sp. GL-B-12. Classification (NCBI taxonomy): domain Bacteria; kingdom Pseudomonadati; phylum Pseudomonadota; class Gammaproteobacteria; order Pseudomonadales; family Pseudomonadaceae; genus Pseudomonas; species Pseudomonas sp. GL-B-12. The sequence goes on along the minus strand of NZ_JAHBCX010000011.1, from coordinate 305,795 downwards.
GTTCCGAGGCGCACAACCTGCGCACCCGTGCCGAACTGCGTGACGGCCAGTGGGTGATCAACGGCGCCAAGCAGTTCGTCAGCAATGGCAAGCGCGCCAAGCTGGCGATTGTGTTTGCCGTAACCGATCCGGACCTGGGCAAACGTGGCATCTCGGCGTTCCTGGTGCCGACCGACACTGCCGGTTTTATCGTCGACCGCACCGAACACAAGATGGGCATCCGTGCCTCCGACACCTGCGCTGTGACCCTGAACAACTGCACCATTCCCGAAGCCAATCTGTTAGGTGAGCGCGGCAAGGGTCTTGCCATTGCCCTGTCCAACCTCGAAGGCGGGCGAATCGGTATCGCCGCTCAGGCGCTGGGCATCGCCCGCGCTGCGTTTGAAGCGGCGCTGGCCTATTCCCGTGATCGTGTGCAGTTCGGCAAAACGATCAATGAGCACCAGAGCATCGCCAATTTGCTGGCCGACATGCACATGCAATTGAACGCCGCTCGGTTGATGATCCTGCACGCCGCACGCCTGCGCACGGCCGGCAAACCCTGTCTGTCGGAGGCGTCACAAGCCAAGCTGTTTGCTTCGGAAATGGCGGAAAAGGTCTGCTCGTCCGCCATTCAGATTCATGGCGGCTATGGCTACCTGGAAGACTATCCGGTGGAGAAGTACTACCGGGATGCCCGGATCACACAGATCTACGAAGGGTCGAGCGAGATTCAGCGGATGGTGATTGCACGCGAACTGAAGAACTACCTGGTTTGAAGCCCTGAAAGCATCGCGAGCCTGCTCGCTCCCACGCGGAGATCCAATGTGGGAGCGAGCCTGCTCGCGATGAGGTCAGCGAAGACGCCGCATTACTTACCTTGGAATTCAGCCTCGCGCTTGGCAATAAACGCCGCCATCCCTTCCTTCTGATCCTGCGTCGCAAATGCCGCATGGAACACCCGGCGCTCAAAGCGCACACCTTCGGCCAGGCTCACTTCAAAGGCACGGTTGACGCTTTCCTTGACCATCATCGCAATCGGCAACGACTTCTTGGCGATCAGCGCCGCGACTTTCAGCGCTTCGTCCAGCAGCTCATCGCTCGGCACGATACGCGCCACGATGCCGCAACGCTCCGCTTCCACGGCATCGATCAGACGACCGCTCAGGCACATTTCCATGGCCTTTGCCTTGCCCACGGCGCGGGTCAGGCGCTGGGTGCCGCCCATGCCCGGCAACACGCCGAGGTTGATTTCCGGCTGGCCGAATCTGGCGTTGTCACCGGCCAGGATGAAGTCGCACATCAGCGCCAGTTCGCAGCCACCGCCCAAAGCGAAACCATTGACCGCCGCGATGATCGGCTTGCGGCGATTGGCCACGCGATCGCTGTCGCTGAACAGGTCGTCGATGTAGATCTGCGGATAGGTCAGCTCGGCCATTTCCTTGATGTCGGCACCGGCGGCGAAGGCTTTTTTCGAACCTGTCAGGACGATGCAGCCGATGTTCGAGTCCGCCTCGAAGCCATCGAGGGCCTGATTCAGTTCGCTGACGATCTGCGCATTCAACGCGTTCAACGCTTGTGGACGGTTGAGAGTGATCAGGCCAACGCGGCCGTGGGTTTCCAGCAAAATCGTTTCATAGCTCACAGGGGACTCCTTCTTATAGATTGCGCGAAATGACCATGCGCTGAATATCGCTGGTGCCTTCGTAGATCTGGCAGACCCGCACGTCACGGTAGATCCGTTCCAGCGGGAAGTCGTTGAGGTAACCGTAACCGCCAAGGGTTTGCAGCGCCGAGGAGCATACCTTCTCGGCCATTTCCGAGGCGAACAGTTTGGCCATCGACGCTTCGACCAGGGCCGGCTTGCCGCTGTCACGCAGGGCGGCGGCGTAGTGCACCATTTGCCGCGCCACGGCGATCTGGGTCGCCATGTCCGCCAGACGGAAGGCCACGGCCTGGTGCTCGATGATCGGCTTGCCGAAGCTCTCGCGTTCGCGGGCGTAGTCGCGAGCCGCTTCGAATGCGGCGCGGGCCATGCCCACCGATTGCGAAGCGATGCCGACGCGGCCGCCTTCAAGGTTGGCCAGGGCAATCCTGTAGCCATCGCCCTCCTCGCCCAAACGATTGGCCACCGGCACCTTCACGTCTTCGAAGAGAATCTGGCAGGTGTCGGACGCATGCTGGCCGAGCTTGTCCTCGACCCGCGCAACGGTATAGCCCGGCGAGTCGGTCGGCACGATAAAGGCGCTGATGCCGCGTTTGCCAGCGCTCGGATCGGTCACCGCAAACACGATCACCACCCCGGCATTCTGCCCGGAGGTGATGAATTGCTTGCAGCCGTTGAGCACGTAATGATCGCCTTCCAGGCGCGCACGGGTTTTCAGGCCGCTGGCGTCGGAACCGGCCTGGGGCTCGGTCAGGGCGAAAGCGCCGAGCATCGCACCGCTGGCCAGCGGTTTGAGAAAGCGCTCTTTCTGCTCATCGGTGCCGTATTTGAGGATCGGCACACAGCCCACGGAGTTGTGCACGCTCATGATGGTCGAGCAGGCGCCATCGCCGGCGGCGATTTCTTCCAGGGCCATGGCGTAAGCCAGGTAACCGGTGTCGCATCCGCCCCACTGCTCCGGCACCAGCATGCCGAAGAAGCCCAACCCGGCCATCTCGCCGATGGCTTCCTTGGGAAAGCGATGCTCGCGGTCCCATTCGGCGGCGAACGGTTTCAGCCGTTCCTGGGCAAAGTCCCGGGCCATGTCGCGGATTTGTTGTTGGTCGTCATTGGGGATCATGGTGAATCCTTGAAGTTTAATTGCCCCCTGTAGGAGCGAGCCTGCTCGCGAAGAACGTCAGGGCACCGCGTTCCTCCAGGCACCCCGCGTCATCGTTAACGCCCATCGCGAGCAGGCTCGCTCCTACAAGGGACTGCGTAGTCAGTAGAGGCATTCCACGGCCATGGCCGTCGCTTCACCGCCGCCGATACAAATCGCTGCAACGCCGCGCTTCAGGCCTTTCTGGCGCAGGGCCGAAAGCAGGGTCACCAGAATCCGCGCGCCGGACGCCCCGATCGGGTGACCGAGGGCGCAAGCACCGCCGTGCACGTTGAGCTTCTCGTGGGGGATTTCCAGATGAGTCATCGCGGCCATGCCGACCACGGCGAAGGCTTCGTTGACTTCCACCAGATCGACGTCATTGAGCGACCAGCCGGTTTTCTTCATCAACTTCTTGATCGCACCGATTGGCGCCACCGGGAATAGGCCCGGGGTGTCGGCGAATGCGGCGTGGCCATGAATCACCGCCAAGGGTTTCAGGCCTTGCTTCTGTGCCTGCGACTGGCGCATCAGCACCAATGCCGCAGCACCGTCGGAGATCGAACTGGAGTTGGCCGCCGTCACCGTACCGCCATCGCGGAACGCCGGTTTCAACGAAGCGATCTTGTCCAGCCTGGCTTTTGGCGGCTGCTCGTCATTGCTGATCACCACCTGCTCTTTGCCGACCGTCACGGTCAGCGGCACGATTTCGGCCTTGAAGCTGCCGTCCTTGATCGCCTGCTGCGCGCGAGTGGTCGAGGCAATGGCGAACGCGTCCTGGGCTTCACGGCTGAAGCTGTTGGTTTCGGCGCATTCTTCGGCGAAGGTGCCCATCAGGCGGCCCTTGTCGTAGGCGTCTTCGAGGCCGTCAAGGAACATCGAGTCCTGCACCCGGCCATGGCCCATGCGGTAGCCAGCACGGGCGCGGTCCAGCAGGTAAGGCGCGTTGGACATGCTTTCCATGCCACCGGCGACCACCACATCGGCACTGCCCGCCACCAGCATGTCATGGGCCAGAATCGCCGCTTCCATACCGGAACCGCACATCTTGTTCAGGGTGGTGCAGCGGGTCGATTTATCCAGCCCCGCGCCCAGCGCCGCCTGACGCGCAGGGGCCTGGCCAAGGCCTGCCGGCAGCACGCAGCCGAACAACACTTCGTCGACAGAATCGCTGGCAACGCCAGCGCGTTCCACCGCTGCTTTGATGGCCGCCGCGCCGAGTTGCGGCGCGGTCAGGCTTTTCAGTTCGCCCTGGAAGCCGCCCATCGGGGTGCGGACGGCGCTGACGATAACAATTGGATCGTTGGAAATAGTCATGACAAATCCTCCTTACTTGGCGGCCATGCGCAAGGCACCGTCGAGACGGATCACCTCGCCATTGAGCATGCTGTTTTCAATGATATGCCTGACCAGCCCGGCATACTCGCCCGGTTTGCCTAAACGCGGCGGGAATGGCACGCCAGCGGCCAGGGAATCGCGAACTTCCTGGGTCATGCCGGCCATCATCGGCGTCTCGAAGATGCCCGGGGCGATCGTCATGACACGAATGCCGAAACGCGCCAGCTCACGGGCAGCCGGCAAGGTCAGGCTGACAATCGCACCCTTGGACGCCGAGTAAGCCGCCTGGCCGATCTGACCGTCGTAAGCCGCGGCAGACGCGGTGTTGATGATCACGCCGCGCTCGCCATCGGCATCCGCTTCGGTCTCGGCAATCGCCGCTGCCGCAAGGCGCAGCATGTTGAAGCTGCCGATCAGGTTGACGTTGATCACCTGGCTGAAACTGGCCAGCGTGTGTGGACCATTCTTGCCGAGAATCTTCTCGCCACGCACGATGCCGGCGCAATTGACCAGGCCATTGAGGCCGCCAAAAGCCTTGACCGTCGCCTGCACGGCGGCTTCGGCCGCCGCTTCGTCGCTGATGTCCGCCACCACGCTGTGTGCGCCAAGGCGCTGGGCCTGGGCTGCAACGGCTTCGGCGTTCATGTCCACCAGCATCACTTTCGCGCCAGCGGCGACCAGTACCTCGGCAGTCGCTGCACCGAGGCCGGAAGCGCCACCGGTGACGATAAAAATCTTGTTCTCGATCTGCATCATTGTTTCCCTGGATTCAAGCTGGAAGGTTCTTCGCCGCGGCCTCTTGAGCCTTGGCGATTTCCTGGTTGCGCAAGATAAAGCGCTGCAATTTGCCGCTGGGGGTTTTCGGCAATTCGCTGACAAATTCGATTTCACGGGGGTACGAGTGCGCCGCCAGACGCTTGCGCACGTGCTGGCGCAGCTCTTCGGCCAACTCGGGGGCGGCGCGGTATTGCGCGCTGAGCACGACGAAGGCCTTGACCAGTTCGGTGCGCTCCGGATCGGGCTTGCCGACCACGGCGGCCTCGACCACGGCCGGGTGTTCGATCAACGCACTTTCCACATCGAAGGGACCGACCCGGTAGCCGGAGGTGGTGATCACGTCATCACTGCGACCGACGAAGCTGATGCTGCCGTCCGGGTTCCACTCGACGGTGTCGCCACTCAGGTAATAGTTGCCGACAAAGGCCTTGGTTGGCCCGCCTTCGTAGCCGGCGAACCAGCACATCGGCGACTGGCTGCGGTCGATGGCCAGAATGCCCGGCTGGCCAACGCCGAGTTCCTTGTATTCGTCGTCCAGTACCACAATGCGGTGGCCCGGCGAGGCAAAACCGGCGGCGCCCATGTGAATCGGGTGCTCAAGGCCGTGGTGGTTGCACAGCACCATGCCCAGTTCGGTCTGGCCGTAGTGGTCGTGGATAACCACGTCGAGGTTGTCGGCGAACCAGCGGATCACTTCCGGGTTCAGCGGCTCGCCGGCGCTGCTGACGATACGCAGCTTGCCCTTGATCGATCTGGCGAACTCATCGCCGCCGGCAATCAGCAAGCGGTAGGCCGTCGGCGAACCGGTGAGGTTGGTGATTCCGTACTTGTTAATTACCCGGCAGGTGCTTTCGAGGGTGAACGGGCCATCGTAAAAGGTGATCGGATGGCCCATGGACATTGGCCCGGTGACACCGAAATAAATGCCGTAGGCCCAACCCGGGTCGGCGACGTTCCAGAAGGCGTCCTCCGGGCGCAGATCCACCGCATCGCGGGTGTAGCTCTGGAACGCAACGATGGCCTTGAGCGGCACCGACAGTGCTTTCGACGGGCCGGTAGTGCCCGAGGTGAACATCAGCAGGAACGGGGCTTCGCCGGTCAGTAGCACCGGTTCACAGTCGGCGGAATAATTGGCCAGTTCGGCCCAGAAACTTGAATCGCCACGAACCAGGCCCTGCCCTTTGGGGCCGGTGACGGTCACCGTGGTCGGGCAATCGGCGACTTCGGCAAGTTTCGGCCGGTTCACCGCATCGGTCACCACCACTTTGGCGCCAGAGCAGCTCAGGCGATGCTCGATGGCCTTGGGGCCGAACGCGGTAAACAGCGGTTGATACACGGCTCCGATGCGCCAGGTGGCGAATACGGTGATCAACAATTCGATGTTGCGTGGCAACAGGCCGGCCACCTTGTCGCCTTTCTTCACGCCCTGGGCCAGCAGGTAGTTGGCGAAACGCGCGGCCTTGTCCTGCAAGTCGGTGAAGGTGTACGTCGTGCCGGTGCCGTCGCGTCCTTCCCAGAACAGTGCGATGCGACCCGGCAAGGCATGCCGGTCACAGCATTCGACGCAGGCGTTGAGGGCCGTCAAATCGCCTGCGAGTGCGGCATCGACGGTGTGCTGATAATTGAACTGAGAAGTAGCAGACAAGTAATCGCGCATTGCCAGAATCCCTCTGTGTTTTTATTAGGTTGGGGGGAACCGTAATCAACAGGGAAATACTCGCTCTGCGCGGGGTGGCGGGCAATGGTCAAAGTTATCAAGTTGTCTGACTGCTTTGGCCAAAGCCCGCAGGGTATCAAGTGATAAAGCGCACCCCGGGTTTGGCCCGTTCGTCCACGGTCAGTTCGAACACATCCGGCCTCGCGTAGTGGCCGACCACGTCATAGTCGTAGCGGGCGCATACCAGGTCGTCCGTATCGATTTGCGCGGTAAGCAGCCCGGCGCTGTCGCGCAGAGGTCCTGCGAGGATGTCGCCCATGGGACCGACGATCACGCTGCCGCCGGCGATCAACGGCCGATCCACCGGCCAGTTGGCGATGTCCACACCCAAGGCTTGGGGCGATGCCTGGACCTGACAGGCGCTGACCACGAAACAACGCCCCTCATGGGCAATGTGGCGCATGCTGACTTGCCACATTTCCCGCTCGTCCACGGTCGGCGCGCACCACACCTCCACGCCCTTGGCGTACATCGCGGTGCGCAGCAGCGGCATCATGTTTTCCCAGCACACCAGCGCACCGACGCGCCCGACCTGGCTGTCGATCACCGGCAAGGTCGAGCCATCGCCCTTGCCCCAGATCAGCCGTTCGGTGCCGGTGGGCATCAGCTTGCGGTGTTTGGCCACCAGCCCGGCCTGCGGATCGAAGTACAGCGCGGTGCAATACAAGGTGCTGCCGGCGCGCTCGATCACGCCGATCACCAGATTGGCTCCGGTGCGTGCGGACAGCGCCGCCAGCGCCTCGGTTTCCGCGCCGGGTACGTCGATGGCATTGGCAAAATAGCGGGCAAAGGCTTCGCGCCCTTGCGGCAGGCGATAACCCAATTGGGTTCCAAAGCCCTCGCCCTTGGGATAACCGCCCAACAGTGCTTCCGGCATCACCACCAACCCGGCGCCGGATTCGATGATCGCGTTTTCATAGGACAGGATCTGTTCCAGGGTTTCAGCCTTGCCACCGGGCAAGGCGCCGATTTGCAGGGCCGCAACGATTGATTTGGGCATTTTGGAAACTCCATTCGCATCAGGTGTTGCTCATTCTCCAGCGTCACGTGATCATCAATAAAGACCGATTCACTGCTGAATGATATGAACCAAATGAATATCACCGACGTCGACCTCAACCTGCTCAAAGTCTTCGAAGCACTGCACGAAGAGTCCAGCGCCAGCCGTGCCGCACTGCGCCTGGGCGTCACGCAATCGGCTGTCAGCGCGGCCTTGCGTCGCTTGCGTGAGGTGTATGGCGATCAGCTGTTCGTGCGCACCGGACGTGGCCTGGCCCCCTCGCTCAAGGCCAATCAGCTCAAACCGGTGGTCAGCGACGCCCTGAACAAATGCCGGCAGAGCCTGGCGATGGTCGATCCGGCTGCGCAACAGTACGAAGGTCGCTCGGTCACCGTGGGAATGTCGGATGATTTCGAAATTGCCTACGGCCGGCGGCTGATCGAAGAAATCGCCCGGTGTGCGCCGAAACTGCGGCTGATTTTCCGCCAGACCCACAGCCAGATCGTCGCCCAGGCGTTGATGGAGCGCAGCATTGACCTGGCGATTGCCGCGGGCGGGTTCGCCGAGCGGCTGCTCAGCCGTCAGGTGCTGGGGGAAGGCGGCTATCTGTGCCTGGCGGACCCGTCGAGCCTGGTCGAGGGCCAGCAGAGCATCAGTCTCGAGGAGTTTGTAGCCCGCGAACACATTCTGGTGTCGTCCGGCGGTTTTATCGGGATTACCGATGAAGGATTGGCGGCGCTGGGGTTGAGTCGGAGGGTGTGCGCCTCGACCACGCATTTTGCCGCGTTGCCGCATTTGCTCAAAGGTAGCCGGGCCGTGGCGACCATTCCGGCCCATGCCGCCCAAAGCATCGCAACGCTCAGCGGGCTGGCGCTGCTGCCCTGCCCCTTGGCCTTGCCGCGCTACCCGATCGAACTGGGCTGGCGGACCAGCACCCAGCTCGACCCGGTGCTATTGAAAGTGCGCGAGGCGATTGTCGCGAGTTTCGCCTGACGGCCTATGTTATTTGTTGGCCGCCATCAGACGATTGACTTCACTGCGCACCATGTTGGCGTACTCCGGGGGCGACATGCCGTCCAGCTCGGCGCGCACCCATTCCGCCCACTTGCCTTTGCGCTTGGCCCGTTCGCCGAACAACCGCGCGGCCTCACCCTTGGCTTTGCCCAGGTTGTTTTGCCAGAGTTCGAACAGACGGGATTTCTCGTCTTCAAGCGCAGCGCGCTCGGCGAGGGGTTTGTCGGCCAGATTGAAGCTCATGGGAATTTCCTGCTGCGTAAAATAGGCGACATCTTACACTGTAGGACGAAATGTCCTGCGCCGGTTTTTCAGCAAGATGGCCTTCCCGGGCAAAATAGCTGCAACTTTTCCGACGACGGCTGACTCCATTGTTCACTGTCCACTTACCTGCAAGGAGTACTTCAATGGCCCGCAAAACCGCCCTGCAAGCCGCCGAAGATCAAATCAAGGATCAAGCGTTCAGCGAGCTTCAATCGCTGATCGAAGAGTCGGAAAAGCTGCTGAAAAGCAGCGCCTCGCTGGTCGGGGAAGAAGCGGAGACCCTTCGCGGACAAATCGCCCTGAAACTCCAACAGGCCAAGGACTCGGTGAGCAGCGTACGCGACCGCACCTTGCCCGCGGTCGAGGCCACTGAAACCTATATCGGCGGGCATCCATGGCAAACCGTGGCGATTTCCGCCGGGTTTGGCCTGGTGGTGGGGTTGTTGTTGGGGCGTCGATAAGCACTGGCAAACACTGAGCCTTGTGGGAGCGGGCTTGCTCCGGGCGGCGTTCCGACGAAAGCGGTGTGTCAGCAACTTGGATATTGGCTGACACGGCGCCTTCGCGAGCAAGCCCGCACAGGGATTGCGCAAAACTGACCCGATCAGAGCCCCGCCAGCTCCCGCAAGTTCGCCAGCGTCCGGGCATCCAGTTCAATGCCGTTGACCTGTGACTTGGCGCGCTGATGATGACGCCGATCCCCCGGCAAACGCTTCAGGCCGACACCGTGCATTTGCCGCACCAGTTCCTGGCTGCGTTCGGCAAAACTTTGCCCCGCCGCTTTGCTCGGGTCGATCACGATAAGCAATTGGCCAGTCCAGGGGGTCTTGGCGCCGGGGTGGTTCTTCCAGTCGAATTCGAAGGAAAAATTGCCGCCGGTCAATGCCGCCGCGAGCAACTCGACCATCATCGACAACGCCGAGCCCTTGTGCCCGCCGAAAGGCAGCAACGCGCCGCCCTCAAGAATCGCTTTCGGGTCTGTGGTCGGCTGGCCGAGGCTGTCTACGCCCATCCCTGCCGGCAAGCGTTCACCCTCGCGGGCGGCAATCTGCACATCGCCATGGGCAATGGCACTGGTGGCCAGGTCGAAGACAATCGGCCCGCCATCGGCCCGCGGCGCAGCGAAGGCAATCGGGTTGGTGCCGAACAGCGGCCGGTCGGCACCGTGGGGCACCACGCAGGTCATGCTGTTGACCACGCTCAATGCCACAAGACCTTCATCCGCGAAGGGTTCGACATCCGGCCATAGGGCAGCGAAATGGTGCGAGTTACGGATCGCCAGCACCGCAATGCCGGCACTTCGGGCCTTCTGCACCAGTAACTCGCGTGCCGCCGCCAGGGCCGGTTGCGCAAAACCGTTATTGGCATCGACCCGCACAAACCCTGAAGCCACATCTTCGACCACCGGAACGGCCTGGCCATTGACCCAGCCGCTTTGCAGCGTCGAAACATAACCTGGAATGCGGAATACCCCGTGACTGTGCGCGCCGTCGCGCTCGGCACCGGCGCAGTTTTGCGCCAGCACCCGGGCAACCTCGGCCGATGTGCCGTGACGCAGAAAAATTTTCTCTAGCAAAGCGCTCAGCGCTTCGAGTGACAGGTGTGACGAGACCGCAGTAGACGCGTGATCGTGTGGCGCAGACATCTGAAGCTCCAGACTAATTATTGGAGGGAACAACAGCGTACAAAGACCCGCCGATTAACAACGCGCGGCGAGTAACCTGTCAACCTTTCGCTCAGGGTCGATGAGGTATATCCCTGTCACGAATGCCCGCGGCCCGTGCGTTATCTATTTACCACCCGTGTCAACGCACCGGCTTTTAGTCTCGATGCTCAATCCACCGGCGCCATTGAGTGGCACCCTGAACGAGACTCGACGATGTCTACACCAGTAACTCCGCTGTTTTTCCCCGAGGCGCTGACATTGCGCGGCCGCTGGCGTGAACTTGGCAAAACCCACGGGCTGACGCAAAGGGACTTCGAATGGTTCAGCCATATCGAACTGGCCAGCCAGGCACTGCGCGATGGGCAGACGCCGCCCATGCTGGCGAAGAAAATCCTGCTGAAAATCCCTGGCCTGGAACCCGTGGCGCTGGCCGGCAGTTTTTTGCTGACCGCGACACCCGATGACAACGGCTTGATTCTCTACACCCCGTACGCCGGAATAAAAAAGTTCTCCAGCCGTACGGACCTGACCGAACAACTGGTGACGCAACTCAAGGCGGCCAGCGAAGACGATGACCTGCTGGCCTTCATGGCGCTGTCTCAACGCAAGGCCGTGGTGGACGCCACCGACATTGAGCTGAACTTTCAAACCATTGACGGCGACGTGTTCGAAGACCAGCGCAACACCCTCTCCACCCATCAGCAACTCAACGACCAGGCCCTGCTCGACGAATTGAAAGCACTGCCGTCCCTGACATCGCTGCTCGACGCATTACTCAATGAACAGCTGGCAGCGGCTTTCCCCGGTCTGGATCAGGGCCGGACCCAAGTGAACTTCTACCAGGCAACAACGCCAGAGAACGCTGACGAAAGCCATCCGGCGCGACGCTGGGTCAACTCCCTGTCCCTGAGTGAGGCCGTCCTCCTGCACTATCGCCATCAGCGTTGGCCGTCCGGGTCTTCCCCTGAGTTTTCCCATCCGAAAAAGTCCCCGGCAAAAGCCGACCAGCCACTCTGGGAGGCAGGCGTCACGACGATCTCGCGCCAACTGATCAGCCTGCTGGTCGGGCAGCTCGAAGGTTTCTGGGATGCGGCGAGCGCCGATGGCGCATCACGTCGCAAGTTCTTCGGCCAGGCCATTGCCGATCAGGCCCGAGTGCAACTGCTGCTCAAGCGCGAAGCCGGGATCATCACCCCGGAGCAAAGCCAGGATTTGCACGCGTTGATCTCGACGACCACTCGGACGAACAAATCAATGACAGTCGAAACCGTGCGTCTGTGGGAGTACCAGGCCAATTATGTGGAGTTGGCCGGCTCACTGATGATCAGCGCCGGCAACGCGTTTCTCTACACGCCTACTGAAGGCCTGCAGGTGCTCAAGGACTATCAGGACTTGTGCGATACGGTGCTGAGCAAGTTCAGCGCGGCCGGTCACGAGGATGAGCTCTATGGCCTGCTGAGCCTGGAGGAGCGCCAGCGTTTCATTGGTTTTGACTGGCCAAACGTGACCGGCGAAGTGATTTCCGGCGCGATCTTCCCCAGGCTCTTCGACGGGATCATCGGCAAGCAGCTGCAGAACATGGATTACGCCCTGCAAGTGTTCCGTCACAGTGACGGTGCCGTAGACATCCACGCCCTGTTCGACAAGGCGCTGGATATCCGCTCGATGATCAGCGAGCGCCTGCTGACGCTGGCTACCGACGAACGCTGGAGCACGCGCCCCGTGTTACCCGGCGATCAGCATCCCTCCATGGTGCTGGCCGATACGGTGGCGGCTTTCATCAAGACCTTCAGCGACATCGAAACACAGATAAACGCAGATTTTGCAGCACAACCGGTCGCTTCCCTGGCCTTGCAACGGGTCTATCTGGAAAACATGAAACCCCGCCTGACCCATGCACTTTCCGTTGGCATCCGTGGCGAGGCCAGTCTGCGGGTACTCGGCGCGACACTGCGGGATGCGGATCGGGCCATTGTCGACACGGTCTTCAACCCGGACCAGCCCGACCGGCAAAACCGCCTGTCACTCAAGGGCTTCCGCCCCGATGCCTACTCATTGACCCTGGAGTGCTCCGGCCAGGAGGATGTCCTGCCCCTGGCTCATTGCCTGCTGTTGACCGAGCGTGGCGGACTCGATTCCTCGCATTCCGGCCGGACGATCCTGTGGACACCCGCCGAGGGCCTGGAAGTCTTTGACACCATCAGTCGTGCAAGGCTGGAACTGAACCGCCGCCTGCTCGAACCACAACAACGCCTGGCGTTGCTGGAAAACCTGACCCCGTCCCAGCGCATCTTTCACCAACGCTACTCATTGGGTCCGCTGCGGCTGATTGAAGGGCCTGTATTGGAGCGGGTCACGCAATCGTCCATCGAGCACTTTTTGGCTCGCTGCGAACACGTACGCACTTTCGATCTGAGCGACACGAAGCAGAAAAAAGCCCTTAAAGCCCTGACCACAACGGTGCTCAACACCAACCTGGGAAGAGCCACGTCGATTGCCCGGGCGATCAGCCAGCAGCAGTCCCTGCCCGCCTGGCTGGGAATGGCTCCGCTGCAAGAGCAGCGACTGCACCTTGAACTGCTGGAGCAATACCGCAACAGCGTTGTTGAGGACAGCAACTGCTGCAACACGCCCACGAACTGAAACTCCAGCAACGGCTGTCCGACAGCGCTTTCGATTTGCTTCAGCAAGTATTCGACATGCCGGACGCCATCGCCCGGGCGGCCGTAGAAGGCGCGCACGCAATCGCCCGGCCACTGCAATTGATCAAGACAAGCGGTGCCGCCGCCGTCACCGCGCTGAGCCTGTACCTGATTGGCCCAGGCACGGGCAAGGCAGGCCCGCAAATCCTCTATGCCCCTTACCACCCTGGTGGTTCACCGTTCGTTGAGTTCGACAATGAGGCCAGCGTTGTCTCGGCGCTCAACACACCGGGGCCATTGCAGGACATGTTGATACGTCGCCTGCCGGACAGTCAGCAAACAGTGTTTCGCAACCTGTTCAAGTCCACCGCCGGCCAGTCGAGCGAAATCACCCTTGCGTCCAACCCCATCGGCGGCAACCTGTTCACCCAATTGTTCCATGACAACACCCAACTGCTGGTGAAGATGCTCGGCAGCCAGGCAAACGCTACCGCTCAGTCTGACTGGGAGGCCGTCAAACACCTGTTCGGCTCCGGCATCGAGTGCATTTCAGGCCTGCTGCCGGGCAAACTCGCGTATGTGCAGTTTCTTTGGAAGGCCTACAAGGACGCCCTGAACTCAGCCGAAGCCCTGCACGACCATCACTGGACGAGCGCATTGCGCGACTTTATTGCCGGTGCGGCACAAATCGTGTCATTGGGCCGGTTGTCGCTTGAAGGATCGGCCGAAAGCGCCCAAGCAACCGGCGAAGCGGCTGCTGAACCGGTTGCCTCCCCCGTGATCGCACAACCCTGGTCGCGGGTCCGGTCGACCGCAGCACTGCGTACCCGGCTGCAACCGTTCGAAACCACGCTTGAACTCAAGGACCTCGCGAAAAGCAGCACTGACGGCACCTATCTCGAAGCGGGCAGCCAGAAAACCTTCGCCGCCATTGCCGGCAAGGTGTACGGCGTGAACAAGACCGGAGCGGTCTGGAGAACGATCAAAGGCAAGGAAGAAGGCCCCGTGTTACTGGCTGCATCTGACAACCAACTGGTAATCGACCCGGATTCCCACACCGTTCACTTCGGGAAAGTCGTCTCGAAAATGCACAATCGGTATGCCAACGCCTATGTTGCCAGGGAGGTACTGAATATCGAGGCCCGGGGGATGGACGAAATCCGGGCCAAACATCCCGATAAGGCCCGCATGATCGTGCAGGCCATCGACATGGCTCGCTATTACGCGTTCAACAGTCTGCACAACCTGGTACAACTCAGAAAACTCGCCCCGGGCACACGGCTCGATACCTTCCTCAAACAGTTCTTTGATGTTGGTCGGGTCGACAAAGCACTGCTCGAAAAAATCAAACAGGCCATCGTCCCCATCTGCAATGCGCTGGTCGATCCCGATGAAGACTGGATGAACTCGCAACGCTTTATCGTGGGTTCAAGCCGGGACCCGGAGGACAATCTCGTCGCGTTTGTCGTGGACAAGGATCTACAGCGCAATGTGCATTTCACGGAAAAGTTTTTCGATCAACAACTCGACTGGTACAAATCCAGTCTGACACAACCCTTTGATGTCGACGGCCACAGCCAGGCCGTGACCCTGATACACGAGTTCGCTCATTTGTTTTCCGGGGCCGTGGACATTGCATACCTTGAGGCCAGGCTGCCGTTCAGCGATTTGGTAGCGTCGATCACCAGCTATGGCGCAGCAAAGAAACAGACTCAAATGGACTTCCAGCGAGAAGCCTTGTCAATGGAAACGCCCGAGGAGGAACTGTTCGCACGCTGGAACAATGGGCTGCAATCGTGGATCAGCCTGGATTCGATTCCGGATTCTTACCACATCGGCAAGGCTATCCTGCGGCTGACGGGCAGCAAGACCATGGATGAGGCACGAGACGCTTTTTTTGACGTGCAGGATTCGAAGTTCCGAATCGACGTCATTTTGCATAATGCCGACTCGATCGCCTTTTTGATCTGCGAAATGGGCCGGCAACTGGATCCGGTAACGGTGACGGCGTCCACTGGCCTCTGATCCCATCGTAATAACGCGCAGATCCCCGGATCTGCGCTGCACAGCGGTGTTTGTCTTGATCTTTTTTTCGCGCGCCCCTATGGATACTGCTACCCGACAGCAGGCGCTCCAGAGGCGAGGCGCTGAAAAAAAATACCCATTGATGGTTAAATGCCATGACTGATGTTCTCGCAAACTTCCCCCAAGGTTAGAATGCAGGAAATCAGGATGGGCCAATGACCGACCACACCCTCTCGGAAGCCGAATACGATGCCATCACCGATGCCGCTGCGCATTGGTGCATGCGTCTGCACGCCAATGACTGTACCGAGCAAGAGCGCCACGCGTTCGAGCAATGGCGTGATGCGCATCCGCTCCATGCCTTCGAGTACGAAGCGATGCTGGAGATCTGGGATGTCGCCGGCGACTTGCCCCGTCCCGAACCTGTGGTGCCGCTGGTTCGCACCCAACCCGTAAACCCGTGGCGCCGCCTGGCTACTGCAGCGGCGGTGTGTGCCCTGGCACTGCCTTTGGCCGGTTATGGCGGCTGGCACCTGGGCTGGGTTCCGAACGCGTACCAGCATTTCGAAGCGTCCGACAATGTTCGAACGGTCACCTTGAAGGACGGCAGCCAGGTGGAGCTGAACCTAGGCAGCGAGCTGACGTACAGCAACTACAAGGATCAGCGGCAAGTCACGCTGAAAAAAGGCGAAGCCTTCTTCAGTGTCAGCCATGACACCCGTCACCCTTTCGTGGTCAAGGCCGCCGAAGGCCGAATTCGCGTGACCGGAACCCAATTCAACGTCTGGATGTATGAAGACCAGGTCAAGGTCAATCTGATCGTGGGTTCGGTACTGGTCAGCAGCAACGCCGACCTGCAAGGCGACGGTTTGCGCCTTGGCCCGGCGATGCAGGCCAGTTATCGCCACGGCGACTTCATCCCCCGCATCAGCCAGACTTATGACAATGACAGCTCACTGGCCTGGCGCCAGGGCAAACTGGTGCTCGACGATCTGGCCCTGAGCGATGCGCTGCCATTGATCAATCGCTACCTGGACAAACCGTTGATGGTGGCTGACAACAGCACCGGCGCGATCCATATCGGCGGCATCTACAACATCAGAGAGATCAACGGCCTGGTGAAGTCCTTGCCGCGGGTCCTGCCGGTCTACCTGACCCGCAACCAGAACGGCAATCTGGTGGTCAACGCAATTCCGCAAACATCCCCGAAAAGCTGAAAAGGCCGCCACCCTTGCGGGGTGCGGCCTTCAGCGTTCATGCAAAACGCCACTTCCTTACTGCCGCGGCCACCTTGGCAGCCTTTGCATCCTGCTGACGAATCGTCTGCACCTGATATTGCGCCAGCTTGTCGGCGCTGACGTTGGGCACCACCGACAGGTTCATGTACAGCATCTGCCCCTGATCGTCCGCCGCCAGCGTGTTGACCCACGCAATGCCCTGGATCTGGTGCACCGAGGCCTGGAAATCCTTGAGGTTTTTAGCGCGGTTTATCGCGTACCACTGCTGCAGAACACGGTCGTTATCCAGATTGGCGTCGCGCAGGCTGAAGGCGTACTGACGATCCCAATCCAGTTTTCCAGGCCATTGCACCACCGGACCGAATTTCGAGCTGTAGACCTCATGGGAAATCGCCTGGACCTGCCCGTCCGCCTGCCTGACGTTGACGGTCTGCCTGTCCATCGGCAAGGACTGGCCGTCTAGCAGGTAGCGGGTCGAATCCTTGGGATCGAGTTGCAAGCGATACAGCGTGAAATGCCTGGACGAATCCACGGTGTGGGTCCAGGCCAGATGCTGATTGAAACCGATGTTGATCAGCGGCAGGCCGGGTAACGCCGCGCCCATGACGTCCAGTTTGCCGGGAATGGTCAGGTGCATCTGATAAAAACGCATGCCACCCACCCACGGAAAGTGCGGATTGGCCAGCAACATGCCGCGTCCGTTGAAGGAACGCTCGCTGCCGACCGCGACGGCGTTGCTGCCCCGGTCCAGGGCAAAGCGCTGCATCCGCGTGGCGGCTACCTGGAACGCTGCCTGTGCACTCGACGTCTGGGCAACGGCTTTGGGTGGTGTGGCACCGGCCAGGGCTTCGGCAAACTGGCCGACGCCACCTTCGACCAACAGGCGCCGGGTCAGCTTGACCAGATCCGACGGGGTGATGTCGCGCACCCAATCGCCTTGGCACTGCGGCGGCAACCCCTGGGCCCGACGTTCGCTCAAGGAACGGTTGTACCCCGCCACATAGCCTTCGACCAGCTCACGCACTTCGGGGGTCTGGGCCTGCCAGAAACCGGCGACGGCTTGCGGGGTGTTCAGCCAGGTGAAAAACACATCGCTGACCAGGTTCTCACGCTCTTCTACGGTGAACTGATCCGGCCCGAAATACCGCGAACGTTCGCCGTTGACCGTAGTGATTTCGTTGGCCAGCAGGCACAGATTGTCCTGGGCGTAGGCATAGCCGATGCCGTAGCCGAGCCCGCGCTCGTTGTCGGCGCGGATGTGCGGCACGCCGAAACCGGTTCGGCGGATGTCGGCGCTCGTTGGCGCCGGCGTACCACTCGCGCTCGCCGCAAGGCTCAGCCCCAGGCTCAACCCCAAAGTCACACCCGCCAGGCTCAACCTGGTTAACTGGCTGGAAATAATCACGCTCGCTCCTGATCGAAAAAACGATGGCCACAGGTGCGCATATCCACGCGGACCGGGCCTCCCTGTAGGGACGAAGCTCACCACAAAAATTTAGGGATTTACCGTGAAACTGCCCATGGGCTGACAGGTTGATCACGCGATGGCGACAAATTTTCTACATTTGAGCCTGCATGATTCGGGCTGCTCATACGTCTAGTACTGTAAGAGCGCCCACTTTTTCCTGATCAGGCTCTGAAAAGGAGTTTTTGCAATGTACAACTCGCAACTGCCAACGGACGGTAGCAATGCGCCAAAGGGTACTTCCATGGGAGTCAGCGCATTCGAGCCGCGTACCGATCGCCACCGCAACGAGCGGATCAGGATCCTGCTCAAAAGCTTTGGCCTTCGAACCAGCCTGATCCGCCTGAAAGTCATCGACGCCCTGCTGACGGCCGCCGAAAGCGACCGCAGCCTTGGCGTGCGCGGCGTGCACAGCCAATTGCTGGACCTGGATGTTCCCCTGTCCTTTCTCAGCGTGCGTGAAGTGCTAAAGCGCTTGTGCAGCGAAGGCGTGATTGTCCTCAACCCCGACAAAAGCTACAGCCTGCATCCCCAGGCTGCTGCCATTCTGCGCAACCGATGATCGAATGATCAGGGCTTGACCTTGCGGCGCATCACGCCATTGACGACCACCACTATCACTGCCACACCAATGGCGATGTACTGGAACATTTTTTCGCTGATGACGCCGGTGTTCTGCAACCAGGAAAGGCCAAACATGATCCCCAGCACCACCAGGGAGATCAGAATCGAGTATTTCAAACGTTGCGACTGAGTCATTGCGGGTTCCTGAATCTGAAAATGTATCCGGTTTGTATCGACACGCATGCCAAGCGCTTACCCGGTTTCGGGGATAAGCCGCTACAAGCGGGGTCTCATGTTACAGCCGATGAAGAGTTTTAGCTTCATTGCGGCGATTACCATGAGGACTTTCAAATGTTGCGTCGAATCACACTGCTGATTCCCCTGCTTGCCATCCTGACCCTGAGCGGATGCATTGTTTTCCCCCACGGGGGCTGGCACCACGATCACTATGACAACCATGGCGGACCGGGTTACTACCAGCATCGTTAACCGCTGCTCAATGTCCAGAATTCTTGCGGTAAAAGTCATTGCCGGGCTGGGCACACAGTTCCACCAGCCAATCGACAAACACACGCACCCGCCGGGATAACTGGCGGTGCGGCGGATAAAGCGCCGTCATCGGCATGCCCGGTGGCGGCACTTCCTTCAGCACTTCACATAAACGTCCCTCTTCGAGTTGGCGCGCCACGTGATAGTACGGCGTCTGCACCAGGCCATATCCCGCCTCGCACGCCGCTAGATAGCCATCGGCACTGTTGACCGCCACCTGCTTGGGCAGGTCGACCGACCGCACCTGGCCATCCACGACAAACTCCAGCCCATAGCGTTTGCCACTGCTGCTGGAGACGTACTCGACCATCCGGTGCCCGCTCAGGTCATCCAGGGTATGTGGCGCTGCGTGCCGCTGCAGGTAGTCGGGGCTGGCACAGGTCACCTGATCCATCATCACCAGCGGCCGCGCCACCAGCGAATCGTCCAGCGACGAACCACCGCGCAAGACACAATCGACACCCTCGCGTATCAGGTCCACCGGCCGGTCATTCAGGCCGATTTCCAGTTCGATCAACGGATAGCGGGCGGTGAATTGCGGCAGTGCCGGAATCACAATCAGGCGCCCCACGCCCGCCGGCATGTCCACTCGTAACAACCCCTTGGGATTATGACGTGCAGCACTGAACACTGCTTCGGTCTCTTCCAGATCCGCCAGCAAGTGCACGCAACGCGGGTAATAGGCCGCACCGTCGAGCGTCAGGCTGATCTGCCGCGTGGTGCGTTGCAGCAGTTGCACCCCCAGATGCGCCTCCAGTTGCTTGATCAGAATGGTTACCGAGGCCCGGGGCAATTGCAGGCTGTCGGCGGCCCTGGCAAAGCCACCCAACTCGACGATTCGGGTAAAGACGCGCATGGCGTTGAAACGGTCCATTGCTGGCTCCACCGGCTGATTATTTAGATTTAACGAATAGTGATAGCCGTTTTAGCCGGTTTATCTTGTTTCTGTCGAGGCGAACAATGGCGATTCATTTCACAGGGAGCTGATTTCATGCACACACGTCAATTGGGAAAGAACGGTCCGCAGGTATCGGCCATCGGCCTGGGCTGCATGGGCATGACCGACTTCTACACCACCGGCACGGACACCCGCGAAGCCACGGCCACCTTGCACCGCGCGCTGGAACTGGGCATCAATCTGCTCGATACCGCCGACATGTACGGCCCTCACACCAATGAAGAACTGATCGGCAAGGCCATTGCCGGCAAGCGCGATCAGGTGTTCCTGGCCAGCAAGTTCGGGATCGTCCGCGACCCGGCCAACCCTACCGCCCGTGGCGTCAACGGTCGGCCGGAATACATTCGCCAGTCCATCGACGGCAGCTTGAAGCGCCTGGGCGTGGACACCCTCGACCTGTATTACCAGCACCGAATCGACCCGCAGGTGGCCATCGAAGAAACCGTCGGCGCCATGGCTGAACTGGTCAGTGCCGGCAAGGTGCGTTATCTGGGATTGAGCGAGGCCTCGGCGGCGACTTTGGAGCGGGCGCACAAGGTTCATCCGATCAGTGCGTTGCAAAGCGAATATTCGTTGTGGAGTCGCGACCAGGAAGAAAACGGTTGCCTGGCGGCCTGCCAGCGCCTGGGCGTCGCCTTTGTGCCTTATAGCCCGTTGGGCCGAGGGTTTCTGACCGGCGCATTGAAAAGCCCGGATGATTTCGCGGCGGACGATTATCGTCGTTTCAGCCCACGCTTCCAGGGCGAAAACTTCGCGAAAAACCTGCTGCTGGTGCAACAGGTACAAGCGCTGGCAGCAGAAAAAGGCGTGACGGCGGGCCAACTGGCGCTGGCGTGGGTGCTGGCCCAGGGCGACTACCTGATTCCGATTCCGGGCACCAAGCAACGCAAATACCTGGAAGAAAACGTGGCCGCTCTGGAGGTGACGCTGAACGCCGAAGAACTGCACGCGCTGGAAGCAATCTTTCCGGCGAATGCCACCGCTGGCCTGCGTTATCCGGAAGAAGTCATGAAACTGCTCGACCGCTAAGGGTTGCCGGCCCGTTCGATGAACCGGGCGGGCCGGGCAACATGGCGTCAGGCCTCTTCCGAGAGAACACTGCCTGGCCTCACCATGGGGCC
Source organism: Pseudomonas sp. GL-B-12 (assembly GCF_019955895.1). NCBI lineage: Bacteria > Pseudomonadati > Pseudomonadota > Gammaproteobacteria > Pseudomonadales > Pseudomonadaceae > Pseudomonas > Pseudomonas sp. GL-B-12. The sequence continues at coordinate 284,674 of NZ_JAHBCX010000011.1, read as the reverse complement.
GTTGTTCTTGCCGTAAGTTTCCAGGTTTTGCAGCACGTAGATCGCTTTTTTGAATTCGGGAACCAGGTAGTTGGCGTACTTGTTACCCTTCAGATTGTTATTCTGGATGTTCTCCAGTTGCGTGGCGAAATATTCCAGTGCATTAAACTTCGCGTCAGGGTCCTTGATGCCAAACCGGTCGAACTTGTCACCGGCATTGCTCAGCGTGACCGCCGTCACATCACTGATCAGGCCACGTTCTTTCAGAAAGACACTGAGACTGCCCATGGATTTGACTGAAATATTAGTAGGATCAAAACCCTTCATCTGCTTGCGCAACTTCATCTTGTCCATCTTGACTGTATCCAGTTTAACTGGATTGTTGCCCACCAAGTCAAGCATCTGCCTGACCTTGACGCTCTGGGGAACAGCCTTTGATCTGCTGGCGGTATCTCGAACCAGCAGGCCCGCTTTCGCGGTCCAGGCGCCGGTATATCCGATAGTCATTGAAAACTCCTTGTTTGACCAAGTTAGGAGGTCAGGAGTATCGGCCGGAGCACTTGAGGCCACCAAACTTTAATTCAGAGTTTTAACAATTCTCGTACAATTAAGATACATACTGTAAAACTTCTTGTTTATTGGATCTTGGCACATTAAAGAATGGTCCTTCAGACTTTTCTTACATAGCGACTAGTTGGTTTTCATCAATACCGATACTTACCCTCGGCATTTCAACCTGACGATTTTGTAATGTGCCCCTCATCTGCCTGACAGCGTTGATCTACCATCATCGAATGGCAGACCTTTGTAGCAATTAGAAACACTCCTTGAATGCCTGACCAATAAAAATGGTCAGAATGCGTTTTTTTGCCCGTTAGCCGAGACGAACCCCATGCGAAACCCTCTGCGTCTGATCGCCCTGAGCGCCCTGTTCATGTCCTCCCTGGCCCAGGCCGCCGACCTCATTCCGATCGAGGTTCATCGCGACGCCAACTGTGGCTGCTGCAAAAAATGGATCACTCATCTGGAGGCCAATGGCTTCAAGGTCGAAGACCACGTCGAAGCCAACATGAGTGAGTTCAAGCAACAGCATGGCGTGCCGCCGCGCCTGTCGTCGTGCCACACCGCGTTGATCAACGGCAAATTCGTCGAAGGTCATGTCCCGGCCGACCAGGTCCTGGCCTTGAGCAAGCGCGACGATCTGCTGGGCGTCGCTGCCCCCGGCATGCCCATGGGTTCGCCCGGCATGGAAATGGACGGCATGAGCGATGCCTATCAGGTCATCGGCCTGAAAAAGAACGGCACTGACGTGGTGGTTGCGGACTACCCCGCTCATTGATGTCCGGCGCGTACCTCGGGCTGTTTTTCGCGGCATTCGGTGCTGCCACGCTGCTGCCGTTGCAATCCGAAGCGGTGCTGGTCGGATTGCTGCTCAGCGATCGGTATTGGCTCTGGGCACTGCTGGCGGTGGCAACGTTCGGCAACGTTCTGGGGTCGCTGCTTAACTGGTGGCTGGGGCGCGGCATCGAGCGGTTCGGCGACCGACGCTGGTTTCCGGTGAGCCCCCGGCACCTGGAGAAAGCCCGGTTTCATTACCAACGCTACGGCCACTGGTCATTGCTGCTCAGTTGGCTACCGGTGATCGGCGATCCGCTGACGCTGGTCGCCGGGGTCATGCGCGAGCCGCTGGGGCGCTTCCTGCTGATCGTCACCCTGGCCAAAGGTGCCCGCTACGGCGTGCTGGCCATGGCGACTTTGGGCTGGATGGGTTGAACCATCGAGGGCGGCGGTTGCCTGTGTTTAATGCCGCCCTAATCGAGCCGATCCAGCATCGGCGGATTTTCCATGGAGCCCACCCATGTCGCCCCCCTTCTCCCGCTGGTTACCCGGTCTGCTGCTAACCGCCGCCCTGCCCGTCATCGCCCACGCCGAAGGAGCGGGATACGGCCCCGAGCTGCAAGGTTTCGACTACCCCTACACCCTCAAGCACTTCGCCTTTGAATCCCAGGGCCAATCCCTGCAAATGGGTTACATGGACGTCGCCGCCCACGGCAAGGCCAATGGTCGCAGCGTGGTGCTGATGCACGGCAAGAATTTCTGCGGCGCCACCTGGGACAGCTCGATCAAAGCCCTCAGCGACGCCGGTTATCGGGTCATCGCCCCGGACCAGATCGGCTTCTGCACCTCCAGCAAACCGGCGCACTATCAGTACAGCTTCCAGCAACTGGCGACGAACACCCAGCAATTGCTCAAGGCCCTGGGCATCCAGAAAGCCGCCCTGCTGGGGCATTCCACCGGCGGCATGCTCGCCACTCGCTATGCCTTGCAATACCCCGAACAGGTCGAGCAACTGGCGCTGGTCAACCCCATCGGCCTGGAAGACTGGAAAGCCCTCGGCGTGCCTTACCGCACGGTTGACCAATGGTACGAACGCGAACTCAAACTCAGCGCCGACAGTATCCGCAATTACGAACGCAGCACCTATTACGGCGGCCGCTGGAAGCCGGAGTTCGATCGCTGGGTCGACATGCTCGCCGGCCTGAACAAAGGCCCGGGACATACGCAAGTCGCGTGGAACTCGGCGCTGATCTACGACATGATCTTCACCCAACCGGTGTACTACGAATTCCAGAACCTGAAGATGCCGACCCTGCTGTTGATCGGTACGTCCGACACCACCGCCATCGGCGGTGACATCGCCCCGCCCGAGGTCAAGGCGAAGATCGGGCACTACGACGTCCTCGGCAAACAGGTGGCCAGGCTGATTCCCCAGTCCACGCTGGTCGAACTCCCTGGCATGGGCCACGCGCCTCAGATGGAAGAACCGGCAGAATTCCACCAGGCCCTGCTCGCCTGGCTGAACAAGACCAACCCCGTGCGTTAAAGAGGAAAGGCGATGCCTGTGCAGATTGCAGTGCTTGATGATTGGCAGGATGTGGCGCGGGACGTGGTGGACTGGTCGGCGCTGGACAGTGTCGGCCAGGTGAGTTTTCTCCATGACTACCCCACCGATACCCCATCCCTGGCCGAGCGCCTGGCCGGGTTTGAGGTGATCTGCGTGATGCGCGAACGCACCCGTTTCGATGAAGACCTGCTGCGCCGCCTGCCGAAGCTCAAACTGCTGGTGACCGGCGGCATGCGCAACGCCGCCCTGGACCTGAAAGCCGCTGCCGCGCTGGGCATTCAGGTCAGCGGCACCGACAGCTACAAACACGCCGCACCGGAACTGACCTGGGCGCTGATCATGGCCGCAACCCGCAACCTGGTGGTCGAAGCCAATGCCCTGCGTGCCGGCCAGTGGCAACAAGGCCTGGGTGGCGACCTGCATGGCAAGACGCTGGCCATCCTCGGTCTGGGCAGCATCGGCCAGCGAGTCGCACAGTTCGGTCAGGTGTTCGGCATGCGCGTCATCGCCTGGAGTGAAAACCTCACCGCCGAACGTGCGGCGCGGGTCGGTGTGACCTATGTCGGCAAACAGGAACTGTTCGAACAGGCCGACGTGCTGTCGGTGCACCTGGTGCTCAGCGAGCGCAGTCGCGGTCTGGTGGACGCGCAAGCCCTTGGCTGGATGAAACCCACGGCATTGCTGGTGAACACCGCTCGCGGACCGATTGTCGATGAAGCGGCGCTGATCAAGGCGCTGCAGAAACAACGGCTGGCCGGTGCCGCCCTGGACGTCTTCGAGCAGGAGCCGCTGCCCGCCCACCATCCGTTCCGGACCCTGGACAATGTGCTGGCAACACCCCATGTCGGCTACGTGAGCCAACAGAACTACCAGCTGTTTTTCTCGCAAATGATCGAGGACATTCAGGCCTGGTCGGCAGGGGCTCCGATTCGTCTGCTGGGTTGATACCGCGTCATAATGCTTCGTCGGACCGCCGCCCATGTTGTGTTCGACGAAAATCCTATGTGGGATCGTCAGCGCACACACTGTGTAAGGCACAAAACCATGCCTGCGCCCCGTCATGGGCTTTCCTTGAAAGCACCGCCAGAACGTAATGAATAATTGTTCATGCTGCGGTGTTCTCAAGACATCAACCCTGAACATGAGGTTGCCGGGGCAGCAGGCCCCTTCAATTGTTCAAGCCGTTGGCTGTCTCAACCATGCGCTGCATCTGGCAGGGCGCGACCTGATCCGAAACCCATGAACCTAAGGAGCAAAGCCCATGAATATTCGTTTTGCTGTTCTGATGACCCCGCTGTTGCTGACCGTTGCGTTGTCCGGCTCCCTCGCCCTGGCCAACGGTGGTGGCGGCGGTGACGACATGCCCACCAGGCCCAGCTGCCCGAAAGGTCAGGTGCTGGATACCAGATCGCATCGGTGCGTCAGGCAGACCAGCAACCTGGTGCCTGACGAAGACCGCACCAACTATGCCTATCAACTGGCCAAGGACGGGCGTTATGAAGAAGCCCTGGCCCTGCTCGACACGCTGAAACAGCCAAACACGGCAAAAGCGTTGAACTATCGCGGTTACGCCACGCGTAAACTGGGACGTACCGACGAAGGCATCGGCTATTACCTGCAATCGGTGAAACTCGACCCGCAGTACGCGCAGGTCCGCGAATACCTCGGCGAAGCCTATGTGGTCAAAGGCCGGCTGGATCTTGCGCAGGAGCAACTGCAGCAGATCAAATCCATCTGTGGCAGCACCCAGTGCGAGGAGTACCAGGACCTGGCCGAAGCCATCAACGGTTCATCGAAAACCTGACAACCCGAGCGGACGGAGGTCGCCATCGCCAGCGATCAGGCAATACGAACGGAACTGAACCAGCATCTGGCGCGTTTATGGCGCTACGGCCTGCTGCTGTCCCGGCAACGGCATGTCGCCGATGACCTGGTGCAGGCCACCTGCGTGCGAGCGCTGGAACGGGCCGGGCAATTCATGCCGGGAACGCGCATGGACCGCTGGCTGCTGAGCATTCTGCATTCGATCTGGCTCAACGAAGTCCGCGCCCAACGGGTGCGCCAGGGTCAGGGTTGGGTGGATGCCGATCAGGCCTTGTCGTTCGATGGTGAATCCGTGGCCCAGACCCACGTGTTGGCGGCGCAGGTCATCCGTCGCGTCGATGCGTTACCCGAGACCCAACGCGAAACGGTGTTTCTCGCCTATGTCGAAGGCTTGTCCTACCGCGAAGTCGCTGAAGTGTTGCAAGTGCCCATCGGCACGGTCATGAGTCGCCTGGCCACCGCTCGGGCGAAACTGGCCGAATATCCACCGTTGCACACGGTGCCCAACCCTAACCGAGGAGAACATTGATGAGCACGATACCCTCGGACGAACAACTGGTGGCTTACCTCGACAACCAACTCGATACCGAGCAGCGCTCGCGCATCGACGCGGCCATCATCGCCGACCCTATGCTCGGCCTGCGCCTGCAATGGCTGGATCGCAGCAGCCTGCCGTTCAAGGACGCCTACGATGAACTGGCCCGGCAGGCGCCGGTGGATCGCCTGCAAGCCATGCTCGCCACGCTACCCTCACCCGCCCGCCCCGGGCTCAATCGCCGCTGGTTCCTGGCCGCCGCGGCCGGGCTGTTGGCCGGCGGCGTACTGACGGACCGTTTGTTCCTCGGCTGGCAAGCGAGTCAGCAGACACACAACTGGCGCGGCCTGGTGGCCGATTACATGGCGCTCTACGTGCCAGAAACCCTGGATCATTTACCCGCCGATGAAGCCGCCCAACGGGCACAACTGCGAACCATCGATGCGCGCCTGGGCCTCGATCTCGCGCCGGCAAAACTGAGCCTGCCCCGTGCCGAGTTCAAGCGTGCGCAAATCCTCGAGTACGACGGTGCGCCCATCGCCCAGATCACCTACCTCGATCCGGCGCACGGCCCCATGGCGCTGTGCATCACCCGCTCCAATAGCGGCAACCGCCAAATCGCCCATGAACGGCGGCGCGAGCTGAACATCGTGTATTGGGCTGACATGGAACACGCCTGGATGCTGATCGGGCATCAGCCGATCGCGGATCTGGAGGAGATGGCCAAGTTGTTGCGTAGTCGACTGAGTGCCTGAGCAGCGCTATCCCGAGCGCCAGTCAAGCCGAAGCCGGCAACCATAAGCGAAACCGCGCCCCGCCCAGCGGCGAGGCTTCCACCGTCAGCGTGCCGCCCTGGGCCTCCAGCGCGCGGCGGCTGATCGCCAGTCCCAATCCGAAACCACCCGTAGCGCGGTCGCGACTGCGGTCGAGGCGGTAAAACGGTTCGAAGATCCGCTCGCGCTCGTCATCCGGAATACCGATGCCGTCATCGTCGACCCAGATTTCACAGCCCCCGGTATACACCTGCACACCGATCTGAATACGCTTCTCGCAGTAGCGCATGGCGTTGCGCAGCAGGTTTTGCAAGGCGCGGGCGGTCAGGCGCGGGTCCAGGCTGAAGCGTTCGAACTGGCCGTGGAGCAGCACGTCGATGACGATTTCCGGGGACTCCATTTCCTCGTCGACGCTGCCGAGGATGCTGTCGATGAATTCATCCAGCGACACTTCGACCTGCTCCGGTAGCCGCGCCGGGTTTTGCAGGCGACTGTAGGACAGCAGTTCCAGTACCAATTCATCGAGTTCACGAATGTGCGCCACCAGGCTTTGCAGGCGCTCGCGGCTGGCCGCCGGCAAGTCGTCGGACAGTGCCAGCGCCAGGCCGAAATCCAGGCGCGTCAGCGGCGTGCGCAACTCGTGGGACACCGCATTGAGCAAGTCCCGCTGCTGGTTGAGCAGGTTCTCGATGTCGCCGGCCATGGTGTCGAACACACTGGCCAGGCTGCCGATGTTGGAGCTCGGAGAGATTTGCGTGCGCTCGCCCAAGTGGCCCTTGCCAAAGCGTTCGGCCGCGCCCTTGAGGCGTTCCAGATCACGCCAGTGCGGGCGCAGCCAGAGCAACAGGCACGCGAGCATGGTCGCGCCGATCAGGACGTTGATGCTCCAGTACAACAGATTGACGTCCAGCGGGTCCGGTGGCACGACCATTTGCACCACGGTGCGCTCATTCAGCGGCGCGACCGCCAGCGTGCGCCAGCCCCAGTCGCCCACGCGCACGACGTTCTCGCCGTGGCGCAAGCGCTGCTGTTCTTCAGGCGTCAGGCTGCTGTCGTCATTGTCACTGAGCACGATGTGCAGTGGATTGAAGTCCTTGTCCATTTCAGCGGCCAGGGCCGGCCACTGTTCGGCCGGGGCCGCGTGAAACTGTTTGACAATCAGCGTTTGCAGCCCACGGGAATAATCGAGGTTGTAGGTGACAAAGCGCTCGTGGAACACCTTGACCACCAGATCCGGCACCAGGTAAATCGCGGCGCTGAACGAGACGATGGTCACCAGGTACAAACGAAAGAGGATTCTGAACATCGGCTCAGCATTCCCACTCGGATCGACTGAACAGGTAACCCTTGCCCCACACGGTCTTGATCTTGCGCGCCTCGCCGGCGTGGTCGTCGAATTTGCGCCGCAGCTTGGAAATTGCCACGTCCACCGAACGGTCGGTGCCGTTGAATTCGATGCCGCGCAAGCGTTGCAGGATCTGGTCGCGGCTCAATACTTCGCCGGCATGCCGGGCCAGCACCACCAGCAGGTTGTACTCACCGCTGGACAGCTCCACCAATTGCTCGCGCCAGGTCACGGTGCGTTCAGACAAATCGATGCACAGGTTGCCCATCAGAATGCGGTCGTTGGCGGTCTGCGGCTCGCTGAGGCTGCTGCGGCGGAGCAAGGTCCGCACCCGGGCCAGCAGCACCCGCGGCTCGCAGGGTTTGGTGACGTAGTCGTCGGCACCCATTTCCAGGCCCAGGACCTGGTCGTGGCTGTCGTCGCGGGCAGTGAGCATCAGGATCGGCAAGGTCGCAGAATCGGCGCGCAACAGGCGACAGACTTGCAAGCCGTCGAGTCCGGGCAGCATCAGGTCGAGGATCACCAGGTCCGGCGGATTGAGCCGCGCACGTTCGCGCACATGGTCACCGCGACCGATCACGCTGACGGAATAACCGTTGCGTTCCAGGTAGCTGGCAATCAGTTCGGCGAGGGCGGTGTCGTCTTCGACCAGGAGGATGTTGGGCATGGGGTGTTTCCAGAAAGAGCTGTGGCGTCTGCACCGGCCTCTTCGCGAGTAGGCTCGCTCCCACAGGGGACCGCATTTCAACTGTGGGAGCGAGCCTGCTCGCGATGGCGGCCTGTCAGGCGCAATAGAAATCAAGGACTGAAGGATATACGCCCTCACGCACACCTGAGTAAAACCCTTACACAATTTCACACAGCACCAACAAAGCTTCACCGCTACCCTCGCCGTCGCCCAGTAGGATGCTGGGGGTCTTTATTGGGGTATTACATGTCGAAGAATCTGCTTGCCAGGCTCAGCCTGATTGCACTGGCGTTGACACTGGGCGCGTGTGACAAGTCCTCGAACGCCGAGGAACAGGCGCCGCTGGCCACGGTTCGCATCGAGACCATCGAAGCGCGGCCACTGACCATCAGCAGCGAACTGAGCGGGCGGATTGCCGCACCGCGCATGGCCGAAGTGCGTGCCCGCGTGGCTGGCGTGGTCTTGCAGCGCACCTTCCGCGAAGGCAGTGACGTGAAACAGGGCGATGTATTGTTCCGCATCGACCCTGCGCCGTTCAAGGCTGACCTGGACAGTGCCGAAGCGGCGTTGCACAAGGCCGAAGCCAATGCGTTCCAGGCCAAATTGCAGGAGCAACGCTACGCCCGGTTGATCGACGACAAGGCCATCAGCGGCCAGGACTACGACAACGCCCGGGCCAACGCACGGCAGACCGCCGCCGACGTCGCCGGCAACAAGGCTGCGGTGGAACGCGCCCGGCTGAACCTCGGTTACGCCACCGTCACCGCGCCGATTTCCGGGCGTATCGGTCGCGCGCTGGTCACCGAAGGCGCGCTGGTCGGGCAGAACGAAACCACGCCGCTGGCACTGATTCAGCAACTGAACCCGATTCACGCCGACCTGACCCAGTCCACCCGCGAACTCAACGAACTGCGCCGCGCCTTCCGTTCCGGTCAGTTGCAGCAGGTCGGCCAGGACCAGGCCAAGGCCACGCTGATTCAGGATGACGGGAGCCTCTACCCGCTGCCGGGCAAAATGCTGTTCAGCGACATCACCGTCGACCCGGGCACTGGCCAGATCATCCTGCGCAGCGAGTTCCCCAACCCCGACCTCGACTTGCTGCCCGGCAGTTTCGTGCGCGTGCGCCTGGAACAAGCGGTCAACCAGCAGGGTATCAGCGTGCCGCAACGGGCCATCCAGCGCGACAGCGCTGGCATCGCCCAGGTGCTGCTGCTCGACGCCGAACAGCGGGTCGGGCAGCAACCGGTCGAACTGGGCGCCGTGCAGAACGATCGCTGGATCGTCACCAGTGGCCTGAAAGCAGGCGACCGCATCGTCATCGAGGGCCTGCAGCACGCCCGCCCCGGCGAGAAAGTGCAGATCGACGACACCCCTCTTCCACTTGCCCAGTTGACTGGTCAGTAAGCAGGACGCTTTTTTATGCCGCAGTTCTTTATCGACCGCCCGGTATTCGCCTGGGTGGTTGCCTTGTTCATCCTGCTGGCCGGTGCGCTGGCCATTCCGCAACTGCCGGTGGCGCAATACCCCGACGTCGCGCCACCGCAGATTGAAATCTATGCCGTGTACCCGGGCGCTTCGGCGCAAACCGTGGACGAGAGCGTGGTCAGCCTGATCGAGGAAGAGCTCAACGGCGCCGATCACCTGTTGTATTTCGAATCCCAGAGCAGCCTGGGCAGCGCCACCATCAAGGCCACTTTCCAGCCGGGCACCAATCCGGAACTGGCCCAGGTGGATGTGCAGAACCGCCTGAAAGCCGTGGAGTCACGGCTGCCGCAAGCGGTCATCCAGCAAGGTTTGCAAGTGGAGAAAGTCTCCTCCGGTTTCCTGCTGTTGATCACCCTGACGTCCAGCGACGGCATGCTCAACGACGTGGCGCTCAGCGATTACCTGGCGCGCAACGTGATGAACGAGATCAAGCGTCTGGACGGCGTCGGCAAGGCGCAGCTGTACGGCGCCGAACGGGCGATGCGGATCTGGATCGACCCGCAGAAACTGCTCGCCTTCAACCTGACGCCGGCGGACGTCAACACCGCCATTGTCGCGCAAAACGCCCAGGTGTCGGCGGGCAGCATCGGCGATCTGCCGACCCGCACCACCCAGGAAATCACCGCGACCATTCTGGTCAAGGGTCAGTTGTCGACCCCCGAAGAGTTTGCCGACATCGTCCTCAAGGCCAACCCGGACGGCTCGACCGTGCGCATCAGCGACGTGGCGCGGGTCGAGATCGGTAGCCAGGAATACCAGTTTTCCACACGCCTGAACGGCAAGCCGTCCACCGCCGTCGCCGTGCAGTTGTCGCCTGGTGCCAACGCCCTGAACACCGCGACCCTGGTGCGGGCGAAGATGGACGAACTCAAGCGCTATTTCCCGGCGAACGTCGAGTACTCGATCCCGTACGACACCTCGCCTTTCGTCAAGGTTTCGATCACCAAGGTGGTCTACACCCTCGGCGAGGCCATGCTGCTGGTGTTCGCGGTGATGTTCCTGTTCCTGCAGAACATCCGCTATACGCTGATTCCGACCCTGGTGGTGCCGGTGGCGTTGATGGGCACTTTTGCGACGATGCTGGCGCTGGGGTTTTCGATCAACGTGCTGACCATGTTCGGCATGGTGCTGGCCATCGGCATTCTGGTGGACGACGCCATCGTGGTGGTGGAGAACGTCGAACGGATCATGGCCACCGAGGGCCTGTCGCCCAAGGAAGCCACGCGCAAGGCCATGCAGCAGATCACCGGGGCCATCATCGGCATCACCCTGGTGCTGGTCGCGGTGTTCATTCCGATGGCGTTCATGCAGGGCTCGGTCGGGGTGATTTACCAGCAGTTTTCGCTGTCGATGGCCACCTCGATCCTGTTCTCGGCCTTCCTCGCCCTGACCTTGACCCCGGCCCTGTGCGCGACATTGCTCAAGCCGATTGCCAAAGGCGAGCACCATGAAAAATCCGGATTCTTCGGCTGGTTCAACCGCCGGTTCGAGCAACTGACCGAGCGCTATCAGGATTGGGTGGCCTACGCGTTGAAACGCACTGGGCGCTACCTGCTGATCTACGGCGTGCTGCTGATCGGTCTGGGCTTGGCCTTCAGTCGCTTGCCCTCTTCGTTCTTGCCAGTAGAAGACCAGGGTTACACCATCACCGACATCCAGTTGCCTCCGGGTGCGAGCAAGAACCGCACGGTGAAGGTGGCTGAGCAAGTCGAGGCGCACAACGCTACCGAGCCGGGTATTCGGGACAGTGTGGTGATCCTGGGTTTCAGCTTCTCCGGCAGTGGCCAGAACGCAGCACTCGCCTTCAGCACACTCAAAGACTGGTCCGAGCGCGGCAGCGACGATTCGGCGGCTTCGATTGCCGACCGGGCCAACGTCGCCCTCAGCCAGATCAAGGACGCGGTGACCTTTGCCGTACTGCCGCCGCCTGTGGATGGCCTGGGTACGTCCAGCGGATTCGAGTTCCGCCTGCAGGATCGCGGTGGTCTCGGCCATGAGCGGTTGATGGAAGCCCGCACCGGGTTACTCGCGGCGGCCGAAAAAAGCCCGATCCTGATGAACGTGCGCGAAAGCGCCCTGGCCGAGGCGCCGCAGGTGCAACTGGTGGTCGACCGCAAGCAGGCCAACGCGCTGGGGGTGTCCTTTGCCGACGTCGGCAACGTGCTGTCCACGGCCGTGGGCTCGGCCTACATCAACGACTTCCCCAATCAGGGGCGGATGCAGCGCGTCGTGGTGCAAGCCGAAGGCGATCAACGCAGCCAGGTAGCTGACCTGCTGAAGATTCACGTGCGCAACACCCAAGAAAAAATGGTGCCCTTGTCGGCCTTTGTGCAGGCCAAATGGACTCAGGGCCCGGCGCAGTTGACCCGCTACAACGGCTACCCCGCGATCAGCATTTCCGGTGAACCGACCCCGGGCCACAGCACCGGTGAGGCCATGGCCGAGATCGAGCGGCTGGTGGCGCAAGGCCCGGCGGGCCTGGGCCAGGAATGGACCGGATTGTCGTTGCAGGAACGGTTGTCCGGCAGTCAGGCGCCGATCCTGCTGGGGCTGTCGCTGCTGATCGTGTTCCTGTGCCTGGCAGCGTTGTACGAGAGCTGGTCGATCCCGACCTCGGTGCTGCTGGTGGTGCCGCTGGGCGTGCTCGGCGCGGTGCTGGCGGTGACCTTGCGCGGGATGCCCAACGACGTGTTCTTCAAGGTCGGGCTGATCACCATCATCGGCCTGTCGGCGAAGAACGCGATCCTGATCATCGAGTTCGCCAAGAGCCTGTACGACGAAGGCCACGACCTGATCGACGCCACCCTGCAAGCCGCGCGCCTGCGGTTGCGGCCGATTGTCATGACCTCACTGGCGTTCATCCTTGGCGTGGTGCCGTTGGCGATCGCGACCGGCGCCAGTTCGGCGAGCCAGCAGGCCATCGGCACCGGGGTGATCGGCGGGATGATCACGGCGACGCTGGCCGTGGTGTTCGTGCCGGTGTTTTTTGTGGTGGTGATGAAGCTGGTGCGCAAGCGACACAAGCGTCCCTGACCCACACACCACCCTGTAGGAGCGAGCTTGCTCGCGATGGACTCCCAGGCACCGCGTTTATCCAGCAGACACGCGTTATCGTTAACGACCATCGCGAGCAAGCTCGCTCCTACAAGGGGCGCGTTGATTTCAAGATTGGGGTCACCTGGGATAAGGTGACTGCATAGCCCCAACCCGTCGAGCCTCCATGATCTTCCTCGCGCGCACCCACCCTCGCCTGTCCACCGCCATCCTGCTGGGCATCGCGGTGGGCATTCTGGTTCCGGCCGATTCGCCGATCGGCAAGATCCTCATCGGCTGGAATGCCGGCGTCTGGATCTACCTGCTGCTGATGCTCTGGCTCACCGTGCGCTCGAAGGCGCCTGACGTAAAACGCATCGCCGAAATCGAAGACGAAAACGCCGGGCTGGTGCTGGCACTGGTGTGCATTGCGGCACTGGCAAGCCTGGCGACCATTACCTTCGAACTGGCTGGCAGCAAAGACCTGGAAACCACGCGCAAGCTTTTGCATTACGGCTTCACTGCGCTGACCGTCATCGGTTCATGGCTGCTGATCGGGGTCATCTTCAGCCTGCATTACGCCCGGCTGTATTACATCTGGGACGGCAAGGAGCCGGCGCTGCGTTTTGCCGAAGGGCTGACGACCCCCAACTACTGGGACTTCCTGTACTTTTCGTTCACCATCGGCGTGGCGGTGCAAACCTCGGATGTCGGCGTGGCCACCCGGGACATGCGCAAGATCGTGCTCGCGCAGTCGTTGATCGGTTTTGTGTTCAACACCGCCATTCTCGGGTTCTCGATCAACATCGCGGCAGGACTGTTCGGTTGATGACTGCACAAACGTTCTAGGCATGGCCCTCGGTCAAGGCGTTAAATAGCCCGGCAAACCGTTTCGCAGGTGCCCCATGAGCGCTCACAACTGGATCGACCTGGCCCAGGATGCCGACACCGGCATCGAGACCCTGCGCGCGCATTTCGAAGGCCACGCCTACGACCCGCACTGGCATGACAGCTATCTGGTGGGCGTCACCGAGCAAGGGTTGCAACAATTCAATTGCCGACGGGCCAGGCACCAGAGCACGCCGGGCAAGGTGTTTCTGCTGGAACCCGGTGACATCCATGACGGCGAAGCCCCGACCGCCGACGGTTTCACCTACCGCATGCTGTACCTCGACCCACAGTGGTTGCAGCGTGAACTCGGCGCCGTGTTCGATCATGCCCCCGACAACAGCCAGCTCAGCTTCGCCGCCACCCTGGCCAGCGATGCGCGTCTGGCCCAGGCCACCAGCCTGGCGTTTGAAACCCTGCATCGCGGTGAACTGAAGATTGTCCGCCAGACCGCCCTTGACGGTTTGCTCGAACGCCTGACCAGCCACTTGCACTGGCGCGCCCGCGATGGCCAGGACCCGCGTCTGCCGCGAGTGGCGCAGAAAGCCCGGGAATACCTGCATGCCAACGCGCAATACGACATCGGCCTCGATCAACTGGCAGCCGTCACAGGCGTCGACCGCTTCCGCCTGACCCGCGCGTTCAAGGCTGCCTATGGCATGGCACCCCACGCGTATCTGGTGCAATTGCGCCTGGCCACCGCCCGCCGCCTGCTGGCCCGTGGCGAACAACCGGCCGCGGTGGCGATGGCGCTGGGCTTTGCTGATCAGAGCCATCTGGGGCGCTGGTTCATGCGCGCCTACGGCCTGACGCCAGCGCTGTACCGCAAACGCTGCTCAAATCTTCCAGACAGATAAGCCCGGGATAGTGAAGATCGACTTCACTGATCTTCACCGGAGTTAGCCCGCGATGCTGCCCTCGTTCCCGACGTTACTGCCTTTCCTGCTGTTTGCCTTCGTGGCTTCGATCACCCCCGGCCCGACCAATATTCTGGTGCTGAGCAACAGCGCTCGATACGGGTGGGTCGCGGCTGTGCCGATCATCGTCGGCGCCTGTGCCAGTGCTGCGACTCTTGTGTTGCTGGTGGGCACGGGTATCGGTTCATCATTGACCGCGTGGCCCGCTGTGCAAGGCATCATGCAATGGGCCGGCGTGGCGTGGCTGAGTTATCTGGCCTGGCAGATTTTCAGCGCCCCGGCGACAGCCATTGCCGACCGCAACAGCGAAGCGCGCCTCGGATGGGTGGGCGCCGCCAGCCTGCAACTGGTCAACCCGAAAACCTGGATGATGGCGCTGGCGGTGGTCAGCGTATTCGCCGTGGGTGGCGAGCATCGCGCAGTGCAGGTGGCGTATTTGTCGCTGGTGTTTTTTCTGGTTTCCCTGCCATGTCTCGCGGTCTGGGCGATGCTCGGTGCCGGTTCAAGCCGCTGGTTGCGCTCACCCCGTGCCATGCAACGCTTCAATCGCAGCATGGGCCTGTTATTGCTGGGTTCTGCGTGGTTGAGCGTGTTGGCCTGACGGCCACTTGTCGTTCATTGTTCGACAATCAATCATCCAGGGCTTGACGGTGAAATGGCTTTTGGTGTCTCCTGAAACCGGTTTCAGTGCTGTCTCACGAAGCACTTGACCTTATAAATCCAATAAGAAGGTTTCAGACCGTGAACGATTTCTCCGCCGCTCAGCGCAGCCGCGTGACCATGCTCGACGTGGCCGAACACGCCAAGGTCTCCAAGGCCAGCGTTTCGCGGTTCATCGGCGATGATCGCGCCCTGCTCTCCGATGCCATTGCCCTGCGCATCGAACAGGCAATTGCCGAACTCGGCTATCGCCCGAACCAGATGGCCCGCGGCCTGAAACGCGGGCGCACCCGCCTGATCGGCATGCTGGTGGCCGATATCCGCAACCCT
Source organism: Pseudomonas sp. GL-B-12 (assembly GCF_019955895.1). Lineage (NCBI taxonomy): Bacteria > Pseudomonadati > Pseudomonadota > Gammaproteobacteria > Pseudomonadales > Pseudomonadaceae > Pseudomonas > Pseudomonas sp. GL-B-12. The sequence goes on along the minus strand of NZ_JAHBCX010000011.1, from coordinate 269,312 downwards.
TATTCAATTGCCGTGATGCACGGGGTGGAAACCGCCTGCCGTCAGCACGGCTATAGCCTGGTGGTGTGCAACACCGACCGCGACGACGAGCAAGAGCGCCAGCACCTGGCCCTGCTGCGCTCGTACAACATCGAAGGCCTGATCGTGAACACCCTCGGTCATCATCGTGACGAATTGCACGAACTGCACCGGGAAATGCCCCTGGTACTGGTGGATCGCAAGGTGGAGAACCTTGAAAGCGATATGGTCGGGCTGAACAACCCGCAGGCCATAGACATGGCCCTTAACCACCTTGAAGAACGCGGTTATTGCGATGTGTTGCTAGTGACTGAGCCGCTTGATGGCACCAGTTCGCGGATTGAGCGGGTCAGCAGCTTCAAGGCGCAAATCGAGCAACGCCCGGCGCTTCGCGGCACGCACATCGAAACCGGCAGCGAACTGACCGCACAATTGAAATCCTTCCTCGACACGCCTGGCCCCGGCCCGAAGGCGCTGTTTTGCGCGAACGGGATTGCAGCGCTAGCCAGCACCCATGCATTGCGTGAACTCAAGTGCAACCTGTTCGATGACGTGGGCTTGATCGCCCTCGATGACTTGGATTGGTACCCGTTGGTGGGCAGTGGTATTACCGCCCTCGCGCAGCCGACCACCGAGATGGGCGCCAGTGCCTTTGAGTGTCTGCTCAAGCGGTTGCGTGGGGATGACGGGGCGGTGCGGACGCTGGATTTTTCCGCGCGGCTGGTTGTGCGGGGGTCGACCCTTGGGAATTTGCGTTGAATGTTAAGGCCCCTTCGCGAGCCTGCTCGCGAAGGGGCCCCAAGTAGCACTGAAAATTTTTTTGAACAAAAATGAAACCGGTTTCAGAGATAGAAAAACAATGAACAAACCAGCCGTTTCCATCAGCCTTTCCAGCTACGGCGCCGACCTTGTGCGTCAACGCGGCCAGGGCAGCTTCATCGAGATTCTCGCCGCCGCCGGCGCCACGCGCATTGAGTGGCGCGAAGAGTTGCTGACCATCGAGGACCCCGCTCAACTGGCCGATGCCACTCAAGCAGAGGGCCTGCAGAGCGTGTATTCGTCGCCCATGGAGCTATGGCTGGCCGGGCAATCCAAACCCAACGCCGAACTGATCACGGCCCTGCAACGCGCCCAGGCATTCGGCGCCAAATGGCTGAAGGTGTCGCTGGGCTATTTCACCGACAACAGCGATCTGCAAACTCTCGCCCGTGTGCTGGGCGAAAGCGCCGTGCAGTTGCTGGTGGAAAACGACCAGACCCTGCACGGCGGCCGCATTGAACCCTTCCAGCGTTTTTTCGCGGACGTCGAGCAGCACCAGTTGCCGATCAAGATGACCTTCGATATCGGCAATTGGCACTGGCAGGACCAGTCCGCCGCCAGCGCCGCGCGCTTGCTCGGACGTCACGTCGGTTACGTGCACTGCAAAGCGGTGACCCGCCGCGCCGACGGCAAACTGGTCGCTATCCCACCCGCCGTCAGTGACCTGCAACAGTGGGAACACCTGCTGCGGCACATGGCCCAAGGTGTTATGCGGGCCGCGGAATATCCGCTGCAAGGCGATGACCTGGTGCAACTGACCACCGAGCACGTTACCGCCCTCGCCCACCTCGGCCAATCGCAGCTGGAGAGTGCTCATGTCTAAGATCGATATTCTGTCGTTCGGCGAGACCATGGCGATGTTCGTCGCCGAGCAGGCTGGTGACCTGGCCAGCGTCGGCGCTTTCCACAAACGCATTGCCGGGGCTGACAGCAACGTCGCCATTGGTCTTTCCCGTCTGGGATTCAACGTGGCATGGCTGAGCCGTGTCGGTGCCGATTCGTTGGGCCGGTTCGTGGTCGACACCCTGGAAAAACAAGGCCTGGATTGCCGCCACGTCGACATCGACACCGTCCACCCGACCGGATTTCAACTCAAGTCCCGCACCGACGACGGCAGCGATCCGGTGGTCGAGTACTTCCGCCGTGGTTCGGCGGCCAGCCACCTGTCGCCGCACTCGATCGTGCCCGAATTGCTCAAGGCCCGACACCTGCACGCCACCGGCATTCCCCCGGCGCTGTCGGAGTCGGCGCGGCAGATGTCGTTCGAGTTGATGACCCGCATGCGCGAGGCCGGGCGCAGTGTGTCCTTCGACCCGAACCTGCGCCCGAGCCTGTGGGCCAGCGAGCAACAAATGATCACCGAGATCAACCGCCTCGCCGCCCTCGCCCATTGGGTGCTGCCGGGGTTGAGCGAAGGTCGCTTGCTGAGCGGTTTCGAAGACCCGGCCGACATCGCCGCCTTCTACCTTGACCAAGGCGCCGAAGCCGTGGCGATCAAGCTTGGCCCACACGGGGCTTACTACCGCACACATCTTGATCAAGGTTTCGTGGCTGGCGTACCGGTGCAAACAGTGGTCGATACGGTGGGCGCCGGCGATGGTTTTGCCGTGGGCATGATCAGCGCGCTGTTGGAAAACCAAAGCGTTGTCGAGGCCGTGAAACGCGCCAACTGGATTGGCAGCCGGGCGGTGCAGAGCCGGGGGGATATGGAGGGGTTGCCTACCCGATCCGAAATGGTCAGCGAATTTGAGGCCGCCATCGCGAGCAGGCTCGCTCCTACACGGGATTTATGTCGACCTTAGATCCAATGTAGGAGCGAGCCTGCTCGCGATGAGGCCAGTAAAGGCACCGAAGATTCAAACCGTTACCTGCTGCGACAAAAACAACAAGCTCAGGAGCACCACCATGAAAACCGCAACGCTCGCCACCCGCCGCTGGTGGTACATCATGCCCATCGTGTTCATTACCTATAGCCTGGCGTATCTGGATCGCGCCAACTATGGGTTCGCCGCCGCGTCCGGCATGGCGGCAGACCTGATGATCACACCAGGCCTGTCGTCGATGCTCGGCGCGCTGTTCTTCCTCGGCTACTTTTTCTTCCAGGTACCCGGCGCGATCTACGCGCAGAAACACAGTGTGAAGAAGCTGATTTTCGTCAGCCTGATCCTCTGGGGCAGCCTGGCGACGTTGACCGGGATTGTCTCCAATGCCTACTGGCTGATCGTCATCCGCTTCATGCTCGGCGTGGTCGAAGCGGCAGTGATGCCGGCGATGCTGATCTACCTGTGCCACTGGTTCACCCGCGCCGAACGCTCGCGGGCCAACACCTTCCTGATCCTCGGCAACCCGGTGACCATGCTGTGGATGTCGGTGGTCTCGGGCTATCTGGTGCAGCATTACAGCTGGCGCTGGATGTTCATCGTCGAAGGTTTGCCAGCGGTGTTGTGGGCATTCATCTGGTGGCGTCTGGCCGATGATCGTCCGTCACAAGCCAAGTGGCTCAACGATCAGGAAAAACAGGACCTGGAAAGCGCACTGGCCGCAGAACAGGTCGGCATCAAGGCCGTGAAGAACTACGCCGAAGCGTTCCGCTCACCCAAAGTGATCATCCTGGCACTGCAGTTTTTCTGCTGGAGCATTGGCGTGTACGGCTTCGTGTTGTGGCTGCCGTCTATCCTCAAGGCCGGCGCGCAGATGGACATGGTCCAGGCCGGCTGGCTGTCGGCGCTGCCGTACCTGGCGGCGGTGATCGGCATGCTGCTGGTGTCCTGGGGTTCGGACAAGCTGCAAAAACGTAAACGTTTCGTCTGGCCGCCACTGCTGATTGCCTCCGACCTTCTATGGTTCCTACGCCTTGGGTGCCGAACACTTCTGGGGGTCCTACACCCTGCTGGTGATTGCCGGTGCCTGCATGTACGCGCCTTACGGACCGTTCTTCGCAATCATTCCGGAGATCCTCCCGGCCAACGTCGCGGGCGGCGCCATGGCGCTGATCAACAGCATGGGCGCCCTCGGTTCCTTTGGCGGTTCCTATCTGGTCGGCTACCTGAACAGCTCCACCGGCTCGCCCGGCGCCTCGTACCTGTTGATGAGCGGCGCGCTGATGTGCTCGGTGCTGCTGACCATTTGCCTCAAGCCCGGCGCCAGCGATCGGGAGCGGCCCACGGCCACAGTAACGCGCACTGCCACGGCACATTCCTGAATTGAAGTTGAGATCTCAAAGATGAAAAAGCAGGTCGTCCTGTACAAGAAACTCTCGCCGCTGTTGATGGCTCGCCTGCACGAGCAGGCCGAAGTGACGCAGATCGAAAACCTTGATGCCCAGGGCCTGGCCAAACTGCGCGATGCCCTGCCCCGCGCCCACGGTTTGCTGGGTGCCAGCCTGAAGCTGGATGCCGAACTGCTCGATCTGGCACCCAACCTTCAAGCCATTGCCAGCGTCTCGGTGGGTGTCGATAACTACGACATCGACTACCTGACCGAGAGGCGCATCCTGCTCAGCAACACGCCGGATGTATTGACAGAAACTACCGCCGACACTGGTTTCGCGCTGATCCTGGCAACGGCCCGGCGCGTAGTGGAATTGGCAAACATGATTCGTGAAGGCAATTGGACCCGCAACATCGGCCCCACGCATTTCGGCAGCGACGTGCACGGTAAAACCCTGGGCATCATTGGCATGGGTCGCATTGGTGAGGCCCTCGCGCAGCGCGGGCATTTCGGGTTTGGCATGCCGGTGATTTATCACAGCCAGTCACCGAAACCGGCGGTGGAACAGCGGTTCAATGCGCACTATCGAAGCCTGCCGGAGCTGTTGCAACAGGCCGATTTCGTTTGCCTGACGTTGCCGCTGACCGCTGAAACCGAAGGGTTGATCGGCACAGAACAGTTCGCCCTGATGCGTCCCGAGACCATCTTCATCAATATTTCACGGGGTAAAGTGGTGGACGAAGCAGCACTGATTGAAGCCTTGCGTGCGGGCCAGATTCGCGCGGCCGGGCTGGATGTATTCGAACGCGAACCGTTGAATCAGGACTCGCCGTTGTTGCAGTTGAACAACGTGGTGGCAACACCGCATATCGGCTCGGCCACCCATGAAACACGGGAAGCCATGGCCAGATGCGCGGTGGACAACCTGTTGGCGGCGCTGGCGGGTGAACGGCCGGCCAATTTAGTCAACGCTCAAGCCTGGAAGGCTTGAGGGATTTGGCGTTTGCCTCATAGCTATCGTCGGAACGCCGCCCGGAGCAAGCTCGCTCTGGGCGGCGTTCCGACGACGGGGCCCGCACACGCAACACAACGACCTCAGGCCCGCCGCACCTCCAGCAAATCCGTCGCACACAAAGCAATCCGCCGGCATGCATCAGCCAGCTTCATCTGATCCACCACCAACCCGATGCGGATATGCCCCGCCGCACTCGGCCCGAAAGCTTCACCGGCCAGTACCGACACGCCATAGTCTTCCAGCAGTCGTTCGGCGAAGCGCTGGGCCGACAACCCGGTCTGGCCTACATCGACCATCACGAACATCCCGCCATCCGGGCGAATCGGCCTGAGGCCCGGACACTGGCTCAGACTTGCACACACCAGGTCTCGGCGCTGGCGATACTCTTCGCGCATCGAGGCCACTTCCGGCAGGTCCCGGTCCAGCGCCAACTGCGCAGCGTTCTGCACGAAATCCGGAATGCCGAACAACATGCTCAGCGACAAATTGACCAGGTGTCCGGCCATGGGTTTGGGCCCGATCACCCAACCCACCCGCCAACCGCTCATGGCATGGGACTTGGACAGGCTGTTGATTGTCGCCGTACGTTCGGCCATGCCCGGCAGACTCGCCGGGCTGATGTGTTCACCCTCGTACAGCAGGTCGCTGTAGACCTCATCGCTGATCAGCCACAAATCGTGGCGAATGCACAGCGTTGCCAATTCCTGCCAGATCGGCAACGACAGACTGGCGCCTGATGGATTGTTCGGACTGTTGAGCAGGATGGCGCGTGTTTTTGCCGTGATCCGTGCCGCGACATCTGCCGGGTCAACGCGAAACCCGTTCTGCGGGCACACTGGCACCGGGACCACTGTGGCCGCGCAAGCGCCGATCACGCCCTCATACGTCACGTACATCGGCTCGGCGACAATCACTTCATCGCCCGGATCGAGCAGGCATTGCGCCACCGAATACACCGCACACTGCGCGCCCGGAAAGACGATCACATGCTCGGCATCTACCGCCTGACCGCTGCGGTGCCGATGCCGCCGGGCAATGCTGTCGCGCAGCCCTCGACTGCCGCGCACTTCAGGATAGTGCGTATCACCGGCCAACAGGCTGGCGATGGCGGCCTGCACGATGGGTTGCGGCGTATCGAAATCGGGATCGCCAATTGACAGCAGCACGACATCGACGCCCTGTTCGCGCAATTGCAGCGCTCGATCGTGAATCTGCCAAGCCGCCGCTCCGTCACCGGCGATTCGTTGGGTCAAGGCTGAATAGCGCATGTCGGTCTCCTGTCGCGCGGGTGCTCCCAGCCACAACCCTATCTCAAATCACGAAGCGCGCCACCATGGCGTGCAAATCCACCGCCAAAACTGCCATCGGGGCTTTTGTGAAAAACCCTCAGCCGCAGCGGACAGCCATCCGCCAGACACGAGCGATATCAGTTGCCCGCTCACGCAGCAAGCGCGGCGCCTCGGCACAGGCCTGGTCCAGGGTCATCGGCCCGCTCGCCAGGGCAAACGCAGCGTCGATACCATGCTCGTACAGTGCCTGATAGCCCTCGCCCAACGTGCCGGCGATGACGATGACCGGCACGCCATGTTCCCGGGCGACCCGCGCCACACCAAACGGCGTCTTGCCGCGCAGGGTTTGCGCATCGAAACGCCCCTCACCGGTGATGACCAGATCGGCGCCTGCAATGGCGTCGGCCAAGCCCACGAGTTCGGCTACCACTTCAACACCCGCCTTGAATTGCGCACCGAGGAACGCCTTGGCGGCAAACCCCAGGCCGCCCGCCGCGCCACTGCCCGGCTCGTCGCGTACGTCGTTGTTCAAGGCAGTCGCGCAATAGTCGGCAAAGTGCCCCAAGGCCCGGTCCAGTTGCTCGACCTGCACGGGCGAGGCGCCTTTTTGCGGGCCGAAAATCGCCGAGGCACCGTGGGGGCCGCACAACGGGTTGTTGACGTCGGCGGCGATGTCGAAGCGCACCTGTGCCAGACGCGGATCAATGTCGCTCAGGTCGACGCGGGCCAATTGCGCAAGGGCGAGGCCGCCCGGTGACAGCGTCTGCCCCTGGGCGTCGAGCAATTTCACGCCCAAGGCTTGCATGGCACCGGCGCCGCCGTCATTGGTCGCACTGCCGCCAATCGCCAGGATCACCCGTTGTGCACCGGCATCCAGCGCGGCGCGGATCAATTGCCCGGTACCGAAGGTGCTGCTGATGCACGCATCCCGTTGCACCACCGGGACTAACTGCAAACCGCTGGCCTCGGCCATTTCGATGATCGCGGTGTGGCTCTGCGGCAACCAGCCCCAGGCGGCTTCCACCGTGGCCCCCAGCGGCCCTCGAACCACGGTGCGGCGCTGTTCGCCTTCGCACGCGGCCAGGATTGACTCGACAGTCCCTTCCCCACCGTCGGCCATAGGGCATTTGATCAGTTGGGCATCAGGCCAGACCTGCGCCAATCCCAAGGCAATGGCATCGGCCACGCCTTGAGCGCTGAGGCTGTCCTTGAACGAGTCGGGGGCGATCACGATTTTCATGGGAATTCTCCAGTTCCAATGTCCACATGCTGCCAGCCGCCATGAACAATAACGCCGGTCCGCTGCACAAGCGGTGTTGAGGATTATTGTTCATTTCCACAAACCCGGCGGGAGCGGCATCGTCCACAAATCTGTGCACCACCACAGGGGGAGTTGTGTGATTCATGGATGGGTGTCTGTCTGGGGCAACAGTTGCACGCCGAGGTACAACGCGAGCATGCCGTCCAATCTTAGTGGATCAACCCCGCTCAGTTCGGCAATCCGCTCCATCCGGTAACGCAGGCTGTTGCGATGGATGCCCAACGCATCGGCGCAGGCCTGGCTCTGGCCGTCGTGTTCGCACCAGCTGCGCAGGGTTGCCAGCAACTGGCCGTTGTTGTCCTTGGCAATGACCTTGCGTAGCGGATTGAGCAACTCATCGAGTGCGTCGTCGTTGCGGTGGCGCCAGAGCATCACCGGCAGCCGATAACGGTTCAGCGTCAGCAATCGGGAGCGCGGCAACACCTCGCGCCCGTAGGCCAGCAAGTCACCGACCCGGCGATAGCAGCGACGCAAGCCCGAAAGTCCATCGGCCTGCCCACCCACGGCAATGCGCAGGATGTTCCAGCCCAGGCCGTCGAGTTTGTCCAGCAAGCGCTCGTTCTCAACCGTCTGGCTCGCCGGCCGGCACCAGAGCAACGAGGTCTTGGCTGAACTCACGCACCAACTGTCGGGATGACGGGTGGTCAACCAGGCGCTGAGTGCCTCGACGGTTTGCCCTGGCGCGTGCTCCAGGCCCAGTTCGAACAGGTACGGCACCCGGGTCATCTGTGGCTTGAGGCCCAGCTGCGCTGCTTCATCGACCAGTCGCGGAGCATCCCCAGCTTCGCTGAGCAACAACGCCAGCAGATCATCGCAGCGCTGGCGACGCCATTGTTGTTCGGCCTGCTGGTTGCGCTGGCCCACCAACATTTCGGCGGTCATGCGCACCAGCTCGGCGTAGGTGCGCAGTTGCTCGGGTTCGCCGGTGATGCCCAGTACGCCGATCAGGCGCTGGTCCAGCAAAAGCGGCAGGTTGATGCCCGGCTGCACGCCCTTGAGATGAATCGCCGTCTGCGCATCGATCTCCACCACCCGGCCATTGGCCAGGACCAGTTGCGCGCCTTCATGCCGGGTGTTGACCCGCTCCGGCTCGCCGCTGCCCAGGATCAAGCCCTGGCTGTCCATGACGTTGACGTTGTACGGCAGGATAGCCATCGCCCGGTCGACGATGTCCTGGGCCAGGTCGTGATCGAGTTCGAACATGCAAGTAATCCTTGAAGACGGTGATGGAACGGGTTGTTCACCCGCACAGGCCTTGGTTGCAAACCCTGTGCTCAGGCACAAAGACAGCCACCCTGAGGGTGGTCGAGACTCTCTGGGCGATCAACGTTACCCTTTGCATCGCAAAAAATCATAATAAAGAGAGAGCCGCCATGACACAGAGCGCCGTAGCGTCCGACGCCATCGCTGACGACAAAAACGCCGTCTACAAGCGCATCACCCTGCGCTTGATCCCCTTCATTTTCATCTGCTACCTGTTCAACTACCTCGACCGGGTGAACGTTGGGTTTGCCAAGCTGCAGATGCTCGACGCGCTGAAGTTCAGCGAGACCGTGTACGGCCTCGGTGCCGGCATCTTCTTTATCGGTTACGTGCTGTGCGGTGTGCCAAGCAACCTGGCGTTGACCAAATTCGGCCCACGGCGCTGGATCGCGTTGATGATGATTACCTGGGGAAGCCTGTCGACCTGCCTGCTGTTCGTCACCACGCCGACCGAGTTCTATACACTGCGCCTGTTCACCGGCGCGGCCGAAGCCGGGTTCTTCCCTGGCGTGGTGTTGTACCTCTCGCAGTGGTTCCCGACCTTCCGCCGTGGCCGCATCATGGCGCTGTTCATGTCGGCGATCCCGGTTTCCGGCCTGCTCGGCAGTCCGTTTTCCGGCTGGATTCTCAATCACTTTGCCACCGGCCAAGGTGGTTTGGCGGGCTGGCAGTGGATGTTCCTGCTGCAAGGCATTCCCACCGTCATCCTTGGTGCGCTGGCTTACTTCCTGCTCAGCGACAGCTACGCCAACGCCAAGTGGCTGACCCCGTTCGAGCGCTCGGTGCTGGAAGCCGACCACGCCGAAGATCTGGCGAACAAGCCGAAAACCACGACCGATTCGCTGCTGGCGGTGTTCAAGAACCCGGCGATCTGGGCCTTCGGCCTGATCTATTTCTGCATCCAGAGTGGCGTGTACGCGATCAACTTCTGGCTGCCGTCGATCATCAAGAACCTGGGCTTCAGCGATAACCTGGTGATCGGCTGGCTCAGTGCGATTCCGTACCTGCTGGCCGCGGTGTTCATGCTGATGGTTGGCCGTTCGGCGGACCTGCGCCAGGAACGTCGCTGGCATTTGGTGGTGCCGATGCTGATGGGCGCGCTGGGGCTGCTGATTGCGGTGAACTTCGCTGCCAACCCGGCTATCGCGATTCTCGGCCTGACCATCGCCACCATGGGCGCCCTCACCGGCCTGCCGATGTTCTGGCCAGTGCCGACCGCCCTGCTCAGTGCTGGCGCCGCGGCTGGCGGCCTGGCGCTGATCAACTCGATGGGACAGATGGCTGGCTTCCTCAGCCCGTACCTGGTGGGTTGGGTCAAGGACAGCACCGGCTCGACCGATGCGGCGCTGTACCTGCTGGCGGGCGTGATTGTCTGCGGCAGTTTGCTGGCGTTGCGCATGACTCGCACGCTGCGCGCCTAAGCAGCGCAAATCCCCTGTGGGAGCGGGTTTGCTCGCGAAGGCGGAGTGTCAGTCAATATAAATGTCGTCTGATACTCCGCCTTCGCGAGCAAGCCCGCTCCCACATTTGATCTGAGTTGTTAGTTAAATCGGTTTGCCCCGCAGAGCGATTCTGGTATCTGATTGAGCCTTTCCCACTGGTAAAAGGATTTGCTCATGAGCTACCGCACGCTGGGTCATTCGGGCCTGCAGGTGTCCACCCTGACCCTGGGCACCATGATGTTCGGCGAACAGACCAGCGCCGAAGATTCCTTGCGAATCATCGACAAGGCCTGGGACCAGGGCATCAACTTCATCGACTCCGCCGACGTCTACACCAACGGCCGTTCCGAGGAAATCGTCGGCGAGGCCATCGCCAGCCGCCGCCATGAATGGGTGCTGGCCACCAAGGTCGGCTTCGGCCCCGTGGACGGCGTCCCCAACCGCAGCGGCCTGAGTCGCAAGCACCTGTTCAACGGCATCGATGCCAGCCTGACGCGCCTGGGCACCGACTACCTCGACATCTATTACCTGCACCGTGAAGACCACAACACGCCGCTGGAGGTCACGGTATCGGCCATCGGCGACTTGATCCGCCAAGGGAAAATCCGTTACTGGGGCCTGTCCAACTACCGTGGCTGGCGCATCGCCGAAGTCATCCGTGTGGCCGACAAGCTTGGCGTTGACCGGCCGGTGATCAGCCAGCCGCTGTACAACATCGTCAACCGCCAGGCTGAAACCGAGCAGATCACGGCGGCGCAAAACTACGGTCTGGGCGTGGTGCCCTACAGCCCGCTGGCGCGCGGGGTGCTCAGCGGCAAATACGCGCCGGATGTGAAACCGGACGCCAACAGCCGCGCCGGACGCCAGGACAAACGCATCCTGGAAACCGAATGGCGCGTCGAGTCCCTGCGCATCGCCCAGCAAATTCAGCAGTACACCCAGCAGCGCGGCGTCGGCATCGTCGAGTTCGCGATTGCCTGGGTGCTGAACAACAGCGCCGTTACCTCGGCCATTGTCGGGCCGCGTACCGAAGCGCAGTGGGACGCCTACACTAAGGCGCAGGCGGTGAAGATCACGGCCGAGGACGAGGCGTTCATCGATTCGCTGGTGACACCGGGGCATGCGTCGACACCGGGGTTCAATGATGTGAGCCATTTTGTGCCGGGGCGTACACCGCGAACCAACTGAATCAACCTATAACCCAGTGTGGGGGCGAGCCTGCTCGCGAAGACGGAGTGTCAGCAACATCAATGCTGACTGACACACCGCTTTCGCGAGCAGGCTCGCTCCCACAGTTGGACGGTGTTGATTGATCGGTCAATATTCGTCTGAAAAACCACGTATCCTCTGCGCCCGTTTCACTCTCACTCAAAATCACGCGAGGACAGCTTGTCTAAAGGTATCGCTCTATCGGTTTCAGCCTCGGTGCTGTTTGCCGTCATGTATTACTACACGTCGCTGCTCACCCCCTTGAGCGGCGTGGAAATCTTCGGTTGGCGCATGCTGCTGACCGTCCCGTGCATGACCGTGTTCATGCTGGTGTCCGGAGAGTGGAAGCGCGTGCTGGAGATCGTTCGGCGCGCCACTGCCAATCCGAAACTGATCGGCGCGCTGATCGCCTCCTCCGCCCTGCTCGCCGTGCAATTGTGGCTGTTCATGTGGGCACCGCTGAACGGCTACAGCCTCGACGTATCACTCGGCTATTTCCTGCTGCCGCTGACCATGGTCTTGACCGGTCGCCTGGCCTACGGCGAACGCCTGTCCTATCTGCAAAAAGTTGCCGTGGTGTTCGCCTGCCTGGGCGTGATCAACGAGGTGTATCAGGTTGGTGGTTTTTCCTGGGCGACCTTGCTGGTCTGCATTGGCTATCCAACCTACTTCATCCTGCGCAAACGGCTGGCGGCGGACAACCTCGGTGGCTTGTGGCTGGACATGGCATTGACGCTGCCGGTGGCGTTCTGGTTCGTGCAGAGCGGCGCGCAAGGTTTTGGTGTGTTTGACCAGCATCCATGGTTGTCGCTGTTGATCCCGATGCTCGGCGTGATCAGCGCGTCGGCTCTGGTGGTCTACATCATTGCCAGCCGCCTGCTGCCGTTCAGCCTGTTCGGCTTGTTGAGCTATGTCGAACCGGTGTTGCTGCTGGGCGTGGCGTTGCTGTTGGGAGAAAGCATCAAGGCTGGTGAGTGGCTGACCTACATCCCGATCTGGATGGCGGTGCTGGTGCTGGTATTCGAAGGGTTCAAGCACCTGGTCCGCCAGCGCAAACCTTAACGTCACGTAAAACAAATGTGGGAGCGAGCCTGCTCGCGAAGGCGTCGTATCAGCCAACCTTTATAGTGACTGATACAACGCTTTCGCGAGCAAGCTCGCTCCCACAGTTTTATCGGTGTAACGGCTTAGTCGGTGGAGAGAACACCACGACGAACCTGGTCACGCTCGATGGATTCGAACAGCGCCTTGAAGTTGCCTTCGCCGAAACCGTCGTCGCCCTTGCGCTGGATGAACTCGAAGAACACCGGCCCCATCAGGGTTTCCGAGAAGATCTGCAACAGCAGGCGCTTGTCGCCCGACTCGGACGAACCGTCCAGCAAAATGCCCCGCGCTTGCAGTTCGCCTACCGGCTCGCCGTGGTTCGGCAAACGGCCTTCGAGCATTTCGTAGTAGGTTTCCGGCGGCGCGGTCATGAAGCGCATGCCGATGCTTTTCAGGTGGTCCCAGGTCTTGATCAGGTCATCGGACAGGAACGCAACGTGCTGGATGCCCTCGCCGTTGAACTGCATCAGGAACTCTTCGATCTGCCCGGCGCCCTTGGACGACTCTTCGTTCAACGGAATGCGGATCATGCCATCGGGTGCGGTCATGGCCTTGGAGGTCAGGCCGGTGTACTCGCCCTTGATGTCGAAGTAGCGGATTTCGCGGAAGTTGAACAGCTTCTCGTAGAAGTTGGCCCAGTAGGCCATGCGACCGCGATACACGTTGTGGGTCAGGTGATCGATGATCTTCAAGCCGGCACCGACCGGATGGCGGTCGACACCTTCGATGAACACGAAGTCGATGTCATAGATCGAGCTGCCTTCGCCGAAACGGTCGATCAGGTACAGCGGCGCACCACCGATGCCTTTGATCGCTGGCAGGTTCAGCTCCATCGGGCCGGTTTCGATGTGGATCGGCTGGGCGCCAAGTTCCAGGGCACGCTTATAGGCTTTTTGCGAATCCTTGACGCGAAACGCCATGCCGCACACCGACGGACCGTGCTCGGCCGCGAAGTACGAGGCCACGCTGTGGGGTTCGTTGTTGAGGATCAGATTGATCGCGCCCTGGCGATACAGGTGCACGTCCTTGGAACGGTGGGTCGCCACCTTGGTGAAGCCCATGATCTCGAAGATCGGCTCCAGGGTGTTCGGAGTCGGCGATGCGAGCTCGATGAATTCAAAGCCCATCAGGCCCATTGGGTTTTCGTATAAATCTGCCATGGTCGGCGCCTCATCATTCTTTATCAATTAACAAAGGTTAGTTGTAAGCAATGCTGAGACCAGTGGGTGGCGCACAGGAGATGCCCCGCACACTGCGGGCGAGAAAGTCACCGTAGATCAGTTGAAACCCGAATATCTTCATTGTCGACCCAAGGCTCTTGCGGGCGAGGCTTCTGCTGCCAGAAGACGATTATTATTGTATGCGTAACCCGATTCTACACAGCGTAAATCAGTTTGTCCGCCTTCTGTATCAAATCCCCTTTTTCCTTGCCCGCGCAAGGGGTTTGTTGCAGAGGAAAATCCCCGCCAGTATCAGCCCGCCGCCCAGGCACATGGCCAGCGTCAGCGGCTCGTCCAGCAGCAGCGCGCCAAGGATCACCGCTGTCAACGGGTTCAAGGCAATGAACACCCCGGAACGGGTCGCGCCGATTTTGCGGATGCCGTCGTAGTAGCCAACGTACGCCAGCGCCGATCCCAGCACCCCCAGGTACAAAAGGCTCAACCATTGCTGCGCACCCAGATGGGCGATCGCGGCGACACTCACCTCACCGCGCACGATGCAGGCCATCCAGAGCATGACGGTGCCCAGGACAATCGAATACGTCACCGTTTGCACCGGTCCCAGGGTTTGGTTCAGCTCTCTGGAGAACAGCGAGTAGACACCCCAGCCGAGGACGCAACCGAAAATCAGCAGATCGCCGAGCCAGACATCGGCACCGCCGGCCAGTAATTGCGGGTCGCGACTGACGATCACCATGCTCGCGCCCGCCATGCAGATTGCAATACCGACGACTTTGGCCCGGTTCAAACGCTCCTTGAACAGCAGCCAGGAAGCCAGGCCGATCACCGCCGGATTCAGCGCCACGATTAAGGATGCCCGTGAAGCGTTGATGTAATGCAGGCCATAAAAGAAGCACAGGTTGTAAAAAAAGATCCCGAAAAAGCCAAGCAATGACAATTGCAGCCATTGCCGGGGGCTGGGCCGGACCAGCGGTGTCCGCGCCATGCGTACAAACAGCAGCAACGCCACGCTGGCCAGCAGAAACCGCAGGCTGGCCGCCAGTATCGGGCTGAGGCCGCCGGCCAGATAGCGACCGGCGACGAAGGTGCCACCCCACACCATGGTGACCGCCGCCAGTTTCAGATACACCGGAAAATCCGAGGGTTTTGACAGGGTTTGCTCGCAGATCGTCATAGATTCCAGGACCGGATAGTGGAGAGATGACGTATCATTCGACTAATACCCAGTCATCGTAAAATGAGCAAACACTCATGACCCTCACTCAACTGGAGATTTTCTCCCTCGTGGCCGAACTCCACGGCTTCACGGCAGCGGCCAATCGCCTGGGTATTTCCCAATCGGCGGTGTCCCATGCCTTGAAGTCCCTGGAGCTGGAGTTGGGTGTCGAGTTGTTGCGCCGCCATCAATCCCAGGTCGAGTTGAGCGACATTGGTCAGCAGTTGTTGCTGCGTGCCCGAGCGATGCTCGGCCTGGCCAACACCTTGCGCCAGGAAGCGGCCGATGCGCGAGGCATGAAACGCGGCACGCTGCGCATCGGCTCCTTCGGCCCGACCTCATCGATCAAATTGCTGCCGTTGATACTGCAGCAGTACCGCGCCGCCCATCCCGGCATAGAGGTGCATATCGACGAAGGCCCCGACCGCCAGGTGCTCCAGTGGCTGGAGGAACGACGGATCGACATCGGCTTCGTGGTATTGCCCGAGGAGCGTTTCGACACGGTCGCGCTGATCGAAGACCAGATGGTCGCGCTGCTGCCCGCCGCCCACCCGCTGGCGGTTCACGACAGCCTGAGCCTGAAGGACCTGTGCGATTTCCCGTTCGTGCTGACCGAGGCCGGTTCTTCGGAGCTGGTTTCACGCCTGTTCACGGCGGCCCGACTGACGCCCAACATCCGTTATCGCTGCTCGCAGTTGATCAGCACCCTGGATGTCGTCGCTCGTGGCGACGGGGTGACGGTCGTTGCCGAAGGTTCATTGCCCAATCAAATTGACCGCCGCTGTGTGAAAAAACCGCTGTCGCCGGCAGTGTTGCGTCAGGTCGGCCTGGCGGTGCTCGACCGACGCCAGGCATCACCCGCGACGCTGGCCTTTATTAGCCTGGCCGAAAGCCTTGACTTGCGTTGAGCGGCATAACCGCCAACGGCCAACTATCATGGCCCATACCCGAACTCTTCATGGGAGGCGTATTGCCCTGCCAGCGTTTGAGAGCCTTACTTCTTCGTGACAGGATTCGCGAATGCCGTTGAAAGCCAAAGCCCGCAGTCGCAGCACAAGAATTGCTGTCACTCTGATCAGTGGATTGCTCCCGGTGCTGTTGGGGGCCGCCATTCTTTACATGCAAGCGGGGCGTGCGCTCAAACAAGACACCGAACAAACTGCCGAAGAAGCGATTCGCCAGTTCGACCTGATGCTCGACAACACCGCCCAGGCCGCTCGTGAACTACTGCCGCTGGCAGGCCAACGTTGCGCTGACGTCAGCCTGGCCCTGCGCGAACAGGTCACTCGCCGCCCATTCGTGAGCTCAACCAATCTGGTGTGGGACAACAACCTCTATTGCAGCTCTCTGTTCGGCGACTACCAGGAGCAGGTCACCCCCGGTGACTACAGCCAGGGCGCCTTATGGCTCATGAGCGGCAATCCGGTAACGCCCGACACCGCCTTGCTGGTATACCGCCTGAGCGAAGGAAAAAAAGGTGCACTGACGACCCTCTATGGTCATCACTTGAGCAATATCCTGCGCCTGATAAGCCGCAAGACTTTGCTATTGCTGCAAGTTGGCCCGGACTGGATATCCGCCGACGGCAAGGTTCACAGGGGCGCTGCGCCTGACCTGCCCGTTGCGCAAAGTCGATTGACCTCCGAGCACTATGCTTTTGCCGTGGAAGCGGGTTTCCCCAAAGGCGAAACCTGGCGATACATGAGCAGCGAATATCCACCATTGTTCAGCCTGCTGATTTTCTTCGGTGTGATTGCCGGGGCAATTGGTCACTTCCTGCAAAAGCGCTCATCGGCACCCACCCAGGAAATGCAACGGGCACTGGAAGCTGCAGAGTTCATTCCGTATTTCCAGCCCGTGGTGCATGGCGACAGCAAAAGCTGGTCCGGCGCTGAAGTGCTGATGCGCTGGAAACATCCGAAGGAAGGCCTGGTGCGTCCGGATCTGTTCATTCCGTTTGCCGAGCACTGCGGACTGATCGTGCCGATGACCCGCTCGCTGATGCGACAAACCGCCGCCCTGCTCGCGCCGAACTCCGCCAGATTCAACAGGCCGTTTCACATTGGTATCAACATCACCGCCAGCCATTGTCAGGACCTGGAGCTGATCAAGGATTGCCGCGAGTTTCTCGATGCGTTCGAACCAGGCTCGATCCATCTGGTACTGGAACTGACCGAGCGCGAACTGATCGAGCCCACGGCCATCACCCTGCAATTGTTCGAGCAACTTCGCGAACTGGGCGTGAAAATCGCCATCGACGACTTCGGCACGGGCCACTCAAGCCTTGGCTACCTGCGGCAGTTCAATGTCGATTTTCTGAAAATCGACCAGAGTTTTGTCGCCATGATCGGCATCGACACACTCTCCAGCCACATCCTGGACAGCATCATCGAACTGGCGGTCAAGCTCGACCTTGCCCTGGTGGCCGAAGGTGTCGAAACCCGTGAACAGAGTGATTACCTGAGCGCTCATCAGGTCAACTTCCTGCAAGGTTATCTGTTCGGCAAACCCATGCCCGGCGCGGAGTTCATTAGTGCATTAAGCAACCATTAACTAGCGGATTTAACCGAGAAAACAACGACTACACGCACCAATTTGAATCAAAACACTACTGCCGTTACATGAAAAAAAAGACAGGATTTACTCTTGGCCAATTAACTACTACAATTTTACATGCCTGCGCTAAATTGGCAGGTGAGCCACTATCACCGAGTCGCTGCAAGGCTCTTGGCTTATAGCTTTGTTTGCGGTTGGTATCAGCCAAACACACTATTGGAGTAAAGATATTGTCCAGACTCGCTGAATTTCGTGCAGCCGAAAAGGCTCTTCAAGAACAGCTCAAGCAGCTGGAATCACTGAAGAACGATGCCGGGCTCAAGAAAGAAATCGAATTCGAAGAGAAGCTCCAGGGTTTGATGAAAACCTATGGCAAGAGCCTGCGCGACATCATCGCCATTCTCGACCCTAACCCGGCAAAATCCGGCCTGCAGCAGGCAGCACCTAAAACCCGCCGCGCCCGTGTGGTCAAGGTTTATCAGAACCCGCACACCGGCGAGCTGATTGAAACCAAGGGCGGCAACCACCGCGGCCTGAAAGCCTGGAAAGAACAGTACGGTGCAGCCACCGTTGATTCCTGGCTGCGCGGCTAACTCTCGCGGCGAAAAAAAGCCCTGCTTATGCAGGGCTTTTTCATGGGTTATCTAAATGCCCGGGGCGGACACCCGTCAACTACCTGACTGCCACCAACTTTGTGCTTAATCCATTTGGATATCTAAAATTTTCTTCATGCATCGAAAAAGCACTGTCGCTTACTAAAGTTTCAAGCTGTTACGGGCAGCGTCTATTTCATCCTGGCTCGCCTTATAAGCCTCGGCCTGCCCTGCGTAGGAAAGAACATAGGCCTTATCGGCATCCACCGCGGCCACCAATGTTTGAGAAAGCACATGCCTGCCGTTTTGCGTGATGGTGCAGGTTGTTTCCAGCGCGGCCAATCGACTCAACGTAGTCGAATGAATACGCGTACAGACACTTTGATACCCGCCCTGAAAGAAGTCTTTTTGAACTGACTTGCGCATCTCCAGCAATACGCCTTCGAGGTTTACCTGGTGATCGCTTTGCACCGGACTCATGGTCAGTTCCATCACCATGAGCGGCGATCCATTCTGATCATTTTTTACCGCCCGCTGGCGACTGACCCCTGACGCCGATTCAGGCACGACTTCGACCTGCCAGCCTTCCGGCCAGGTCACTACTGGCGCATCGGCGCGGGCAACGCCAGCCAGCGAAAACACGCTTAGCAAGATGAACAGCACGCTACGGAATCGAATCATTGCAATGGGCGCTCACGGATCAAGCCGTAAAGTCTGGGCCCAGGCCGGCTGTCAGGCAATAGCCGACTGTTTGGGTTTGGTGATGTCCGAACCCTTGCGTATCATTGTCACCATTCGTTAGCCCACATATTTCCCGGAGGGCCCATGAGCCTGCACGAATTGAACACCTTCCCCGGCGTCACCGCCCAACCGGACGCCGCTACGCAGAAATTTGTCTTCAACCACACCATGCTGCGGGTCAAGGACATCACCAAGTCCCTGGACTTCTACACACGCATTCTGGGTTTTACGCTGGTGGAAAAACGCGACTTCCCGGAAGCCGAGTTCAGCCTGTATTTCCTGGCGCTGGTCGACAAAAACCAGATCCCGGCCGATGCCGCCGCGCGCACCGAGTGGATGAAATCGATCCCGGGCATTCTGGAGCTGACCCACAATCACGGCACCGAGAACGATGCGGATTTCGCCTACCACAATGGCAACACCGACCCCCGCGGTTTCGGCCACATCTGCATCTCGGTACCGGACATCGTCGCCGCCTGCGAACGCTTTGAAGCACTGGGCTGCGATTTCCAGAAACGCTTGAGCGATGGCCGCATGAAGAGCCTGGCGTTCATCAAGGACCCGGACGCCTACTGGGTCGAGATCATTCAGCCAGCTCCGCTCTAACATCCACCACACATTGGTAATGTGCAAGACACAAAAAAACCCATGATCAATCATGGGTTTTTTGTTTTCAGCGCCAGGGTTTATGCCGGGGCGGAAGTCCGGATCAAGTGATCGAAAGCGCTCAGGGAAGCCTTGGCGCCCTCGCCCACTGCGATCACGATCTGCTTGTACGGCACGGTGGTCACGTCGCCGGCGGCGAACACACCCGGCACCGACGTTTCACCACGAGCGTCGACGATAATCTCGCCTCGTGGCGATAGTTCGATCGAGCCCTTGAGCCAATCGGTGTTGGGCAACAGACCTATCTGCACAAAGATCCCTTCCAGCTCCACACTGCGCAACTCGTCGCTCTGACGATCCTTGTAGCGCAGGCCGTTGACCTTCTGGCCGTCGCCGGTGACTTCAGTGGTTTGCGCACTGGTGATCACGGTGACGTTCGGCAGGCTGTGCAACTTGCGCTGCAATACCGCATCGGCACGCAACTGCACATCGAACTCCAGCAGCGTGACATGGGACACGATACCGGCCAGGTCGATGGCCGCTTCGACGCCGGAGTTGCCGCCGCCAATCACCGCCACGCGCTTGCCCTTGAACAGCGGGCCGTCACAGTGCGGGCAGTACGCCACGCCCTTGTTGCGGTATTGCTGTTCGCCCGGCACGTTCATTTCACGCCACCGTGCGCCAGTTGCGAGGATCACGGTCTTGGCCTTGAGCTTCGCGCCGCTGGCGAAGTGGACTTCGTGCAACTCACCTACTTTGCCAGTGATCAATTTGTCTGCGCGTTGCAGATTCATGATATCCACGTCGTACTGCTTGACGTGCTCTTCCAGCGCCACGGCCAGTTTCGGCCCTTCGGTTTCCTGCACGGAAATGAAGTTTTCGATGGCCATGGTGTCGAGCACCTGACCACCAAAACGCTCTGCCGCGACGCCGGTGCGAATACCTTTGCGAGCCGCATAGATCGCCGCCGAAGCACCGGCCGGGCCACCGCCGACCACCAGCACATCAAAGGCTTCTTTGGCGCTGATCTTCTCGGCCTGGCGTTCAATGCCGCTGGTGTCGATCCTGGCGAGGATTTCTTCCAGACCCATGCGGCCCTGACCGAAGTTCACACCGTTCAGGTAGATGCTTGGGACCGCCATGATCTGGCGCTCATCAACTTCAGCCTGGAACAGCGCGCCATCGATGGCGACGTGGCGAATGTTCGGGTTCAGTACCGCCATCAGGTTCAGCGCCTGGACCACGTCCGGACAGTTCTGGCAGGACAGCGAGAAGTAAGTCTCGAAGTTGAACTCGCCCTTGAGCGAGCGGATCTGTTCGATCACTTCGACACTGGCTTTGGACGGGTGACCGCCGACTTGCAGCAAGGCCAGCACCAAGGACGTGAATTCGTGGCCCATCGGGATGCCGGCGAAACGCAGGCTGATATCGGCCCCCGGGCGATTGATCGAGAACGACGGCGTGCGTGCATCATCGCCGTTGTCGAGCAAAGTAATCTGGGTGGAAAGACTGGCAACGTCTTTCAACAGTTCGAGCATTTCCTGGGATTTCGCACCGTCGTCGAGGGAAGCAACGATCTCGATCGGCTGGGTAACCCGTTCCAGGTACGATTTCAACTGGGCTTTAAGATTGATGTCCAACATACGGGCGATTTCCTTTTTGCTGTTTCATATAAAGCAGGCATAAAAAAACGCCCGAGCGAATCTCGCCCGGGCGTTTTTATTGGGCGGTGCAGCTTACCGAGTAGGCGCGGAGTTCCGCCCTGATGGTGCGATCACAGACTTAGATCTTGCCGACCAGGTCCAGGGACGGCGCCAGAGTGGCCTCGCCTTCTTTCCACTTGGCTGGGCAAACCTGACCTGGGTGAGCAGCGACGTACTGGGCTGCCTTGATTTTGCGCAGCAGCTCGGAAGCGTCACGGCCTACACCGCCGTCGTTCAGTTCAACGATCTTGATCTGGCCTTCCGGGTTGATCACGAAGGTGCCGCGGTCAGCCAGGCCTGCTTCTTCGATCAGCACGTCGAAGTTGCGGGAGATGGCGTGGGTCGGGTCGCCGATCATGGTGTACTGGATTTTGCCGATGGCTGGCGAAGTGTTGTGCCAGGCAGCGTGGGCAAAGTGGGTATCGGTGGAAACGCTGTAGATCTCGACGCCCAGCTTCTGGAACGCGTCGTAGTTGTCGGCCAGGTCTTCCAGCTCGGTCGGGCAAACGAAGGTGAAGTCGGCCGGGTAGAAGAACACCACAGACCACTTGCCTTTCAGGTCAGCGTCCGAGACTTTTACGAAGTCGCCATTTTTGAATGCGTCAGCTTTGAACGGTTTAACTTGGCTGTTGATGATAGGCATCGTTGACTCTCCGTCAGGGGTTAAGAAGTTGATGGAGAGAACTTTACCCACTCGACGAACGGTTGGCTCATTGGCAAACCTGATGCTGCTGATTGGCTTTCGCTATTAGCCAGCTGTATTAATAGAAGAAAACGGTATCTAGGGTGACACGGGCTTTTCCGTGATACGCGCCATGCCGAGGAACGGACTGGCTTCGATGTAACGCATGGCTGACTTCATGTCTTTCCAGCCTACATAACTCATCAAGGACTTCAAATCCCAGCCGCTCTGATGCGCCCAAGTGGCAAAGCCGCGACGCAAGGAGTGACTGGTATAAAGCTCGCCGGCGATACCTGCTCGCGCCAACGCCTGACGCAATAGCGGAATCACACTGTTGGCGTGCAATCCCTCCTCGCCCAGATGCCCCCAGCGGTCGATGCCACGAAACACCGGCCCACGCACCAGTGCCGCCTCGGTAATCCAGTCGATATAAGCCTGCACCGGACACAAGCGCTGCAAGGCCGGTGTCTGATAGGTCTTGCCAATGTTATCGCGATCACTCTTGCTGCGCGGCAGATAGAGACTGATGCCGGAACCGGCGCTGGCCTGCACGTGTTCCACCTGAAGCCGGCACAACTCATCACTGCGAAAGCCGCGCCAGAAGCCCAGCAGGATCAAGGCCATGTCGCGCCTGGCCCGCAGTAAACCCGCTCGATCGCCTTCGGCCCTGGCGGTTTGCACTTCTTGCTCCAGACAACTGACCACCTGCTCCAGATGCTGAAGCTGCAAGGGTTCGGCTTGTTTTTCCTGGGCCGGGTGCAGCGCGCGAATGCCCTTGAACACCTTGCGCACCACCGGCGCCTTGGTGGGATCGGCAAACCCCTGGCTGTTGTGCCATTGCGCCAATGCCGACAAACGCAGTTTTAGCGTGTTGATCGACAACACCCCGGCATGGGCCACCAGGTAGCGCGCCACGCTGTCGCCGGTGGCCGGCAGAAAACCGCCCCACGTGACTTCGAAGTGTTCGATGGCTGCGCGATAGCTGCGACGGGTGTTGTCGCGTGTCGCTGCTTGCAGGTAACGATCCAGCTCGGTCATGGGGTCAACTCTTGAATTCATACCGCTTTGATGGGTCAAAAACCGGTACTTGGCGTATCACACGGGGTAATACCAGTATATCCCGTATCAGTTATATTCAGCATTTAACTTTATTAATTGAATGGTACAATGTGTATTTACGTGGTACGTACCACATCATCAAAACCCGGGAGATCTCATGGCACGCGGCGGTGTAAATAAAGCGGTGGTTCAAGCCGCTCGGTTGGCGATCCTCGCCCGCGGCGAAAACCCCAGCATCGATGCCGTACGCATCGAGATGGGCAATACCGGCTCGAAAACCACGATTCATCGATATCTCAAGGAGCTGGATAACCGGAGCGAACCTGCCGAAGCACCAGCGGAACCGATTGACGACGAACTGATGGCGCTGGTGGCACGGCTCGCACAAAGACTCAAGGAGCAGGCGCAAGAACCCATCGACCAGGCGCGCGCGCAGTACGAAGAACAACGCAAGGTGCTGGATAACCAGCTCGGCAAAGCGCAAGAGGCCAACAGCGAACTGCACCAGCAATACGAATTTCAAAGCCTGGCACTGACCCAGGAATCCGAGGCCCTGCAAGAAACCCGCGCCATTCTGCAAACGGAGCAAACCCGCAACGCCGGGCTGAACCAGGCGCTGGCCGATTTCGAACTGCGCTTGAAAGACAAGGACGAGCAGATCCGCTCCCTTGAAGAAAAACACCTGCACACTCGCGACGCGCTGGAGCACTACCGCAATGCGGTCAAGGAACAGCGCGAACAGGAAATGAGTCGCCATGAAGGCCAAGTGCAACAGCTACAGATGGAACTGCGCCAGGCACAACAAAGCGCACTGGTACGCCAGGATGAAATCACCCAGTTACACCGTGACAACGAACGCTTGCTGACTGAAAACCGCGGCACACTGCGCGAGCTGAGCCTGCTGCAAGAACAGCTCAAGCAGAGCAATACCCGCCAGGATCAGTTGCTGGAACAAACCACCCGCGTCGACGGCGAGCGCACCCTCCTCCAGGAACGCCTGCGCGTCGCCCTGCTGGAAAGCCAGGCACTCAAACAGAATGTCGATGAGCAGTCGCAGCTCAACAGGTCACTGGAAATGGATTTGGCCAAGACCCGGACGGATCTTGAAGAGCGCGTACATCTGGCCGCGACCCTTGCGGCAGCGGCAGACGCAGCGAAGGACGATTAACCGGCGACCGGCGTACGCATGGTGACGAACTCTTCGGCGGCCGTCGGGTGCACGCCGATGGTTTCGTCGAAGTCGCGCTTGGTGGCGCCGGCCTTCAAGGCAATCGCCAGGCCCTGGACGATTTCACCGGCGTCCGGGCCGACCATGTGGCAACCCAAGACCTTGTCGGTCCGGGCGTCCACCACCAGCTTCATCAGCGTGCGCTCCTGGCATTCGGTCAGGGTCAGCTTCATCGGCCGGAAGCGGCTTTCGAAGACCTGCACCTCGTGGCCGGCTTCGCGAGCCTCTTCCTCGGTCAAACCGACGGTGCCGATGTTCGGCAGACTGAACACCGCCGTCGGGATCATCTTGTAATCCACCGGACGATACTGCTCTGGCTTGAACAGGCGTCGTGCAACCGCCATGCCTTCAGCCAGCGCCACCGGAGTCAGCTGAACACGGCCGATCACATCGCCCAGCGCCAGGATCGACGGCTCGGCGGTTTGATACAGCTCATCGACCTCGACGAAGCCTTTCCTGTCGAGTTTGACCCCGGTGTTTTCCAGCCCCAGATTGTCCAGCATCGGACGACGCCCTGTGGCGTAGAACACGCAATCGGCTTCCAGTTGGCGGCCATCCTTGAGCGTGACTTCCAGGCTGCCATCGGCCTGCTTGTCGATGCGCTCGATGTCCGCATTGAATTGCAGGCCCATGCCGCGCTTGGTCAACTCTTCCTGCAAATGCTTGCGCACGGAACCGTCGAAGCCGCGCAGGAACAATTCGCCGCGATACAGCAGCGTGGTCTTGGCACCCAAGCCGTGGAAGATCCCGGCGAACTCGACCGCAATGTAACCACCGCCCACCACCAACACCCGCTTGGGCAGTGCTTTAAGGAAGAACGCCTGGTTGGAACTGATGGCATGCTCGTGCCCCGGAATCTCCGGAATCTGCGGCCAGCCGCCGGTAGCGATCAGGATGTTTTTGGCGCTAAAGCGCTCGCCATTGATCTCGACCTGATGTGGGTCGACGATTTTCGCGTGACCTTCATGCAAGGTCACGCCACTGTTGACCAGCAGGTTGCGATAAATGCCATTGAGGCGATTGATCTCACGGTCCTTGTTGGCGATCAAAGTCGGCCAGTCGAACTGCGCCTCATCCAGACCCCAGCCAAAACCGGAAGCCTGCTCGAAGTCTTCGGCGAAGTGCGCACCGTAGACCAGCAATTTTTTCGGCACGCAGCCGACGTTCACACAGGTCCCGCCCAGATAGCGGCTCTCGGCCACGGCGACTTTCGCGCCAAACCCGGCGGCAAACCGCGCAGCCCGCACACCGCCGGAACCGGCACCAATCACATAAAGGTCAAAATCGTAGGCCATTTTCAATCTCCTCGGCAGGTGACCAGCATACCTGCAGACATTTGTTGGGCAAGCGCTGCAGTCGATATGGGGCCTGAAAATAAAAAAGCCACCCGAAGGTGGCTTTTCAATACAGTCAGGTCGAAAGCGATCAGTACGCCTTGCCCGTCTTGTAGAAGTTCTCGAAGCAGAAGTTGGTCGCGTCGATGTAGCCTTCGGCGCCACCGCAGTCGAAACGCTTGCCCTTGAACTTGTAGGCAATCACGCAACCATCCTGCGCCTGCTTCATCAGGGCGTCAGTGATCTGGATTTCGCCACCTTTGCCTGGCTCGGTTTGTTCGATCAGGCTGAAGATGTCCGGCGTCATGATGTAACGACCGATGATCGCCAGGTTCGACGGGGCATCTTCCGGCTTTGGCTTCTCGACCATGTTGCGCACGCGGTACAGGTCGTCACCAATCAGGTCGCCGGCAATCACACCGTACTTGCTGGTTTCTTGCGGGTCGACTTCCATGATCGCGACGATGGTGCAGCGATACTGCTTGTACAGCTTGACCATCTGCTTCAGTACGCCGTCACCTTCCAGGTTGACGCACAGGTCATCCGCCAACACCACGGCGAACGGCTCGTCGCCGATCAGTGGACGACCGGTGAGGATCGCATGACCCAAACCTTTCATTTCAGTCTGGCGAGTGTAGGAGAACGAGCACTCATCCAACAGGCGGCGGATGCCGACCAGGTATTTCTCCTTGTCGGTGCCCTTGATCTGGTTTTCCAGCTCGTAGCTGATGTCGAAGTGGTCTTCCAGGGCGCGCTTGCCGCGACCGGTGACGATGGAGATTTCGTTCAAGCCAGCGTCCAGTGCTTCTTCAACGCCGTACTGGATCAGTGGCTTGTTCACCACCGGCAGCATTTCTTTGGGCATGGCTTTAGTCGCTGGCAGGAAGCGAGTACCGTAACCGGCTGCTGGGAACAAGCATTTCTTGATCATATAAGTCCTTGTAAGGGCTGTGCGTGTACGAGTTTCGGCGCAGTCTAATCAGGCGGCGTGCACCTTACAATGCCCCCGCGCTGGCTAACCGATGCCAACATAGAGAAATAAACTTGCCGATAGTTCCCTGCGCGAGCCCTTATGCATAGCAGAGACTTGCGCAATTGCACGGATTTCAACCGCCCGGAACGAACCACCATACGCCCATCGACACCCGTTGAGTGCGTTTGGCGGTATCATGGCGCGATTGAACCAGACAACGAGGCAAATAGATGTCGGCAGTAAAAAGCGTCAACGGATTCCTGATCAATCAGGAGAAAGACGGTCAATGGTGGGTGGCCAGTGTCGCCGGTGAAAATATCGCCGGACCTTTCCCTTCCGAAGCCCTGGCAATCGAAGTGGCTTCGGTGCTGGAGCTTGAGCACCCGGAACCCAAGCGACGCAGCAAGGACAAGAACTGATCGACGTCCGATGCGAAAAGCCCTGTCATTGCGCAGGGCTTTTTTATGAATGCATGCAATAACGTGGCGTTTGGCTATAACCTTTTGCCTGCGACGCTGTCTCAGCCTTAGCCCCCCCTGATGATGATCAAGCCATGAACAAAATTTTGCCTTTGCTAGCGGTATTGGCCCTGAGCGGTTGCGCAACGTCGAAAGAAACCTATCTGGGTAACGGAGAGCAAGGTCTATCGATTGACTGCTCCGGGGAAGCCAATTCCTGGGCTGCGTGCTACGAAAAGGCCGATTCGTCCTGTGCAGGCAGCGGCTACAAGATCGTCGGAACCGATGGCACCCCCTCGCTCAAGGAGAGCGAAAAGACTCTCGGCGCCGACGTCGGCAACTACAAGAGCCGCAACGTCGTGGTGATCTGCAAGTAAGGCGCCGCGCTCTACATATGGATTTCGGCGAATTTGATTCCGAGCCCGCGCACGGTATCGATCAGATCATCAAGGCGGCTGAAGGACTCGACTTCATCATTGTCATCCACCAGGAAATAGCTGCGCCCGGCACTTTTCTTGAAAAACACGATCCATTCCCCCAGCTCCGCCGGATTCTGAATCACATGAGTGGCAGAGATTAAACCCTCTGCATGGCGCTCCCGGACCTGCTCTCGCTTCATATTCGACTCCAGAAATAACGATGCCGCCAAAGCAAGGCTTTGGCGGCATCGTTGCTGATGGTCGATAGTCTATCAGCCGGAAATGCACTCGTTGGCGGCATTCTGTACGTCCTTTGGCCGCACCGGGACATTGGACATGCTCTCGTGCAGCTTGATGCTGCTGCCGCCGGTGCGTTCTTCGATGTCAAACACGGCAGACGGACCCGAGGAAAATTTGAGCGGCACGATCACGCGCAAACCATCCTTGTGCGGCTGGATCTGCAAGGCGCCACGGCTGGCAGCCAGCTTTTCGCTCAGGCATTGCGCGTATTCATGGGGCTTCTTGCCGGAAATCACGTTCATCGTCGGCAAGGACTCGTTGATTTCCGAGACGTTCGCACAACCACTGATCGTCAATGCCATCGGCAACAACCACAAACCCCACTTCATACTAAACCTCCGATAAAGACCCTCGGACAGCGCAACTGCGATTTTTCTCCGAGACAAACTGCTTTATCGCTCATCAAATGTGAAATAAGCGTTTTTAATTGTCGAAGCGGCCGGATAATAAGGCGTTCGGGCTGATAAACTGCGCCAATCGCCCATGCTATCGTTTTGATTTTGTAGAAAAAGCCCTTCTGGAGGCGCCTCATGAAATTTATCCATCAGCGCGAGCACCTCAATGAAGACGACATCGTCGTCATTCAATGCTCCCAAATGTGCAACATCCGCTTGATGAACGACGCCAACTTCCGCAGCTTCAAGAACGGCGGTCGTCACACCTATCACGGCGGTGCATTCGACACGTTTCCGGCGCGCATCACTGCCCCTAGCACCGGCTTCTGGAACATCACGATCGACACCGTCAACCGCCGCGCTATCAGCGTGACGCGCAAACCCACCCTGACGCACTCGATCAAAATCATTCGCCGTTCCAGCACGAAACTGAGCTGATCAGCGAACCCGAAACACAAGACAGGCAGATACAACCGTGGCCCAAACGACCAAGTACGTCATCAAATACAAACTCAACGGTGAGCGCCGCTTCGAGTTTGCCCAGCTTGAAAACGGCACCCCGGAAGAAGCCAAGGCGGCGCTGGATGCCATTCATGGACAGGACGACGTCATCAGCGAAATCAGCGTCAGCAAAGCGCTGTAACACGATCCGGAGCGACAATGGACGTCTGCTCCCACTCGCAATTCGACCGCAAGCACCGGAGTGCCAGCTTCATCCTTGCCTTGCAGACTGGCCACCTCAACAACAAGAGGCCCGGCAATGAGCGAGCAATATCTGGACAGGCTGGACTGGCCCCGGCTGGAACAGCAACTTGATCAGGACGGTTACGCCGTCATCCCGTCACTGTTGAGCCACAAGGCTTGTGAGCTGGTCAGCGCCTTGTACCCTCGAACCGAGCTGTTTCGCTCCCACGTGGTGATGGCTCGTCACGGGTTCGGCCGAGGCGAGTACAAGTATTTCAGCTACCCGTTGCCGGAACTTGTGGCCCGCTTGCGCAGCGCGCTCTACCCACGACTGGTGCCCATCGCCAATCGCTGGCATGAACAGATGGGCTTGCCGGTGCGTTTTCCTGAAACCCTTCCAGCCTTCCTCGATCGCTGTCATGCCGCTGGTCAGAACCGTCCGACACCCTTGTTGTTGCAATATGGTCCGCAGGACTACAACTGTTTGCACCAGGATTTATACGGTGAGCACGTTTTCCCGCTGCAAGTGGCGATTCTGCTGTCAGACCCTGATCAAGACTTCACCGGCGGCGAATTTGTCCTGACTGAACAGCGCCCGCGAATGCAGTCACGCCCGATGGTCATCGGCCTGAAGAAAGGTGACGGGTTGATCTTTGCGGTCAACCAACGGCCGATCAAAGGGACTCGCGGTTACTACCGAGTGACCCTGCGACACGGCGTGAGTCGCCTGCACAGTGGCAAACGGCATACCCTTGGAATCATCTTTCACGATGCGTCATGAACCCATGAATCCGCTGACTTTCGATCTGTTTGCCGACATAGAACCCGAGCAACAGCCCAGGCGCGAGCAGATTGGTGAACAGTCCTACGTGCTGAGAGGCTTCGCCCTGCCCTGGCTGGAACGCTTGCTGCCTGCCCTGGAGGCGGTGCTGGTGGCCGCGCCATTTCGGCAGATGGTCACACCCGGCGGTTTCACCATGTCGGTTGCCCTGAGCAGTTGTGGCCAATTCGGCTGGACCACGGACCGCAGCGGTTATCAGTACACCCGCGACGATCCACAAACCGGTCGGCCCTGGCCAATGATGCCCGAGGTGTTTTTCCAACTGGCACAAGCGGCGGCGCAGGCAGCGGGTTTCGCCGATTTTGCACCGGATTCCTGCCTGATCAACCGCTATATCCCCGGGGCAAAAATGTCATTGCATCAAGATAAGGACGAACACTCCTACGCCGCCCCCATCGTTTCAGTATCCCTGGGTTTGCCGGCGATGTTCCTGTTCGGGAGTTTTGCACGCAGCGACAAAAGTCAGCGCGTTCCGCTGTTCCATGGTGACATCGTGGTCTGGGGTGGCGTGGATCGCCTGCGTTATCACGGCGTGTTGCCGATCAAGGACGGCCATCATCCGAAGCTGGGCGAGCAACGCATCAACTTCACCTTCCGTACCGCCGGATAAAGACTTCGAATTTGACCGCAAGCACCGGAGTGTGTGGGAATTGCCCCATGGTTAATGTGCAGGCAACCCCTCAATGGACGTGACGCCATGACAACCCAATCGACCAAGATCACCATCGAAAACGATCCACGCTGGGCCGCCGTGGTCGCGCGCGATCCCAAGGCTGACGGGCAGTTTGTCTA
Organism: Pseudomonas sp. GL-B-12; assembly: GCF_019955895.1. NCBI lineage: Bacteria > Pseudomonadati > Pseudomonadota > Gammaproteobacteria > Pseudomonadales > Pseudomonadaceae > Pseudomonas > Pseudomonas sp. GL-B-12. The sequence continues at coordinate 238,861 of NZ_JAHBCX010000011.1, read as the reverse complement.
TGCCGTGAAGACCACTGGCATCTACTGTAATCCCAGCAGCCTCGCGCGCTTGCCCAAACCACACAATGTCGAATTCTTCGATAGCGCCGAACAGGCCCGGGCTGCAGGTTATCGTCCGAGCAAACGCGCGACAAAGGATCAGAGCGAAGTCGCCGCGCAACATGCCGCCACCGTGGCCGCCGCGTGCCGCCAGATCGAAAGCGCGCAAACGCTGCCCGCCCTAGGCGAATTAGCTGAGGCGGCGGGCCTGAGCAGCTTCCACTTTCATCGCGTGTTCAAAGCCGTCACCGGCCTGACGCCCAAGGGCTACGCCGATGCTCATCGCTCACGCAAGGTGCGCGAGCGACTGGCAACCGGCGGCTCGGTGACCGATGCCCTGTATGACGCCGGCTTCAACTCCAACAGCCGGTTTTACGAAGCGGCTGACCATCTGCTCGGAATGAAACCCGGGGACTACCGCGCGGCCGGTCAAAACAACGACATTCGTTTTGCCGTCGGCCAGTGTTCGCTGGGCGCGATTCTGGTGGCGCAGAGTGAGCGCGGGGTCTGTGCGATCCTGCTGGGCGATGATCCGCACCAACTGGTCTGTGATCTGCAAGACAAATTCCGGCGCGCCAACCTGATGGGTGCCGATCATGAATTCGAGCAATTGATTGCCAGGGTCGTCGGCTTTATCGAGGCGCCGGCCATTGGCCTGGATTTGCCGCTGGACGTACGCGGCACGGCGTTTCAGGAGCGTGTCTGGCAAGCGCTGCGGGACATTCCCGTGGGCAGCACTGCCAGCTACGCCGATGTCGCCCAGCGTATCGGTCAACCAAAAGCCGTTCGCGCCGTGGCCCAGGCCTGCGGCGCGAACAGCCTGGCCGTGGCGATCCCTTGCCATCGCGTGGTGCGCAGCGATGGCAATCTGTCGGGCTATCGCTGGGGTGTCGAGCGCAAACGGCTGTTGCTGGAGCGCGAGTCGCAGTGATCAGCGATTCACATCCACCACCACGCGCCCGCGTAACTGCCCGGCCAGCAAGCGCGGCGCGGCTTCGATGGCTTCGCTCAAGCCGATTTCGTGACTGATCAGCGGCAACAGATTGAAGTCCAGATCCTGGGCCAGGCGATTCCAGGCTTCCACGCGCTTGGCTTTGGGCTGGGTCACGCTGTTGATGCCGGCCAGGGTCACGCCGCGCAAGATGAACGGCGCAACGGATGCCGGAAAGTCCATGCCCTGGGCCAAACCGCAGGCCGCGACGGTGCCATTGGCCTTGGTGCTGGCGCATGCGTTGGCCAGGGTGTGGCTACCGACCGAGTCGATGACGGCCGCCCAGCGCTCCTTGGCCAAAGGTTTGCCCGGCTCGGACAAGGTGGCGCGATCAATGATTTCGCCGGCACCCAGTTGCTTCAGGTAGTCGTGCTCCGAGGTTCGTCCGGTAGACGCGACCACCCGGTAGCCGAGCCTGCTCAGCAACGCTATGGCGAAGCTGCCGACGCCACCGTTGGCGCCGGTCACCAGAACTTCGCCCTGCCCGGGCGTCACACCGTTGTGCTCCAGCGCCAGGATGCACAGCATCGCCGTGTAGCCCGCCGTACCGATGGCCATCGCCTGGGCAGCGCTAAACGCCTTGGGCAGCGGAATCAGCCAGTCACCGTTCAAGCGCGCCTTCTGCGCCAATCCACCCCAATGCCCTTCACCCACGCCCCAGCCATTGAGCAGGACTGCGTCACCGACCTTGTAGTCCGGGTGCCCGCTGGTTTCGACGACACCAGCCAGATCGATGCCCGGCACCATCGGGAATTTGCGCACCACCGGACTGCTGCCGGTGATCGCCAGGCCATCCTTGAAATTCAGCGTGCTGTAGGCAACACGCACCGTGACATCGCCCTCGGGTAACTGATCGTCCTGGATCTCTTGCAGTGTGGCCCGGTAACCGCTGTCGTCTTTGTCGATCAAAATGCCTTTGAACATTACGGCCTCTCAATGGAATCAGTCTGGTGGTGGTGCAATTGAAATAACACATGGCAACGGATTGCCGTACCCGACTTTAAGCCAATCAGGCAAACCGCCGAGCGTTTTCATTGACGGCGGCTATGCTTTTCGCAACCTTGAAATGCCGCAACAAACTGTCTTGTCGATGGAGCTGACAATGCCTCAACTGCGTTTATTCACCGCCTTTCTGATGCTCTGCCTGGTTCCGCTCAGCGACGTCCAGGCAGCACCGGAGCAACCCCTCCAACCTTCCGCGAATCAGGCGCCCGCCTCCCCCAGCTGGCCACAGGTGCTGGCTGCCGGCGATACCAAGTTGACCATCTACCAACCGCAACTGGACAGTTGGGACGGCTACACCCTGAACGCGCGGACTGCCGTGGAGGCCACGGGCACCGATGGCAAATCCACCTACGGCATCGTGCAGTTCAGCGCCCACACGCTGGTCGACAAGGCCACCCGCTGGGTGGCGCTCGACCATTACACCATCACCAAAGCCGATTTCCCCGATAGCGCAACCAAGGCTGACAGCTGGGTCGCAGCGGTGAAACAAGACGCCGAGAACCGCACGAAAAGCATTTCTCTCGACCAACTCGAAGCCGCGCTCGGCGTCATCGCCGCCGAGCAAAAGTCCGGCAGCGAGCCGCTGGAAAATACCCCGCCGACCATTATTTCGTCCGAGGTACCCGCACTGCTGGTGTACATCGATGGCGAGCCTGCCTATCGCCCCGTTGATGGCACCTCACTGCAGCGGGTGATCAACACCCGGCCGCTGCTGCTCAAGGATGCGCAGGGCAAACATTACCTGCACGTGTTCGATGGCTGGATGGTGGCGGACAATCTGGGCGGGCAGTATGCGCCACTGCACCCGCCTTCAGCCGAGCTGGAGAAAGCCAAGAAAGCTGCGATCCAGGGTCGCCAGGTAGACCTGCTGACGGGCCAGAGCGATCCGAAGGACAAAATACCGACACTGGCCAAGCCGCCGATTCCGCAAATCCATATCGCCACGGTGCCGACCGAGCTGATCGTGACTGACGGCCCGCCGCAATGGCAGCCGATCCAGAACACCAAGCTGCTGTATGTGACCAACACCACCGGGCATATTTTCAAGGAGATCGGTGACCAGGACAGCTACGTGCTGATCTCGGGCCGCTGGTTCCGCGCCGGTGACATGAAAGGCCCTTGGACCTTTGTGGGGGCAGACAAGTTGCCGGCGGACTTCGCCAACATTCCCGATGACAGCCCCAAGGAAAACGTAAAAGCCTCGGTAGCCGGCACGCCGCAAGCCAGGGAAGCGGCGATTGCAGCGACCATTCCGCAGACCTCGGCGATCAAGAAAAGCCAGGTGAAAATGAGCAAGCCGGCATTTGACGGCGAACCGCAACTCAAGGCCATCAAAGGCACGCCCCTGCAATACGTGGTCAACAGCCCGATGCCGATCATCATGCTCGATGCACAAAGCTGGTACGCGGTGGAGAACGGTGTCTGGTTCGTGGCCACGTCGGTGCAAGGCCCCTGGACGGTCGCCTCTTCGGTGCCGGCGGTGATCTATTCGATTCCGCCCAGTTCACCGATGCACTACGTCACTTACGTGAAAGTCTACGAAGCCAGTGACGATACGGTCGTCGTCGGTTACACGCAGGGGTATCAAGGTTCGACGCTGGACCCTGACAGCGGAGTGGTGGTGTATGGCACCGGTTATCCGTATACGCCGTGGGTGGGCAGTATCTGGTACGGCCCGCCGGTGACCTATGGCTTTGGCGTGGCGATTCGCTACACACCCTGGACGGGCTGGACGTTCGGCTTCGGTTTCGGCTGGAGTTGGGGCGGCAGTACGGTCGCCGTGGGTTGGGGCTGGGGCGCCTATCCGTGGTGGGGCAATTACGGTTGGGGTTACGCCTGGGGGCCGCATCTGTACCCGGCGCCAATGCCTTGGGGCGGTGCCGCTTACGGTTATCATGGCGGCGCTGTCGCCTGGGGCCCCGGTGGCTGGGCCGGCACGACCGGCAACATCTACCGCCAGTGGGGCGACCGTGCTTCGGTCAGCCGCTACGGCGGCGGTTACAACGCCTGGACCGGCAATCGCTGGGCCGGTCAGGTCGGTGCCTCCTACAACTCGCGCACGGGCATCGCCGCGGCCGGCCAGCGCGGCGCGGTACACAACGTCTACAACGGCAACTATGCCGCTGGTCGCAGCGGCGTGGCCGTCGGCCCCAACGGCGGGGCCATTGCCGGCCAGCATGTGACGGCCGGCAACGTCCGCACCGGTACCCAGGTCACCGCCAATCGCGGTGCCGTCTACAACCCCAATACCGGCAACACCACCCAGTACGGTGGTATCCATGATCGCAACGGCGGCGTGGCGCATGTCGGCGACAACGTGTACGCCGGCCATGATGGCAACGTTTACAAGAGGACCGATAGCGGCTGGCAATCGATGGTTCAAGGCGGTGCAACCCATCTCGATTCGGCCAACACTGCCCAGGTCCAGAATCTCAACCGGGAATACGATGCGCGCTCCTTCGGTAATGATCGCTTCAACAATTTTCACGACTCTTCCGGGTTTATGAATCGCTCCTTCGGGGGTGGGGGTGGAGGCTTCCACCGACGCTGAAAAAGCCTCAGCCGCTGAAATGACGACTGGCCTTGCGCCAGTCGTTGCGTTACAAATCCTGTTCTACCGTCCCTGCCCGGATTCAACGTCGGAGAACTCAGCACATGAACCAATGGCCAGATACCCGCATTCTTGACCTGCTCGGGATCGAACTGCCGATCATTCAGGGGCCGATGGCCGGTGCCACCAACTCGTCCATGGTGATTGCAACCTGCAATGCAGGCGGCCTGGGCTCGATGCCAGCGGCAATGCTCAGCACGGATCAACTGCGCGAAGAGCTGAAGACCATCCGCCAACACACCCAGCGCCCGATCAACGTCAACTTCTTCTGCCATCAGCCTCCAGCCCCTGACGAGCAACGCGCGCAGGACTGGAAAAACCTGCTGCAACCCTACTATCAGGAGCTCGGCATCGACTTCGATGCGCCAACGCCGGTGTCCAACCGGGCGCCGTTCGATAACGCTGCCTGCGAAGTGGTCGAAGCGTTTCGCCCTGAAGTGGTGAGTTTTCACTTTGGCCTGCCGGAAAAATCCCTGCTCGACCGGGTCAAAGCCACCGGTGCGAAGGTGCTGTCCTCGGCCACCACCGTCGCAGAAGCGGTGTGGCTTGAGCAGCATGGCTGCGATGCAATCATTGCCATGGGCTACGAGGCCGGAGGCCATCGCGGGATGTTTCTCAGCGATGACCTGAGCAGTCAGGTGGGGACTTTCGCCCTGGTGCCCCAAGTCATCGATGCGGTGAAAGTGCCGGTGATTGCCGCCGGCGGCATCGCTGACGCACGAGGTGTCGCCGCCGCTTTCATGCTCGGCGCTTCGGCGGTACAGGTGGGTACGGCGTACCTGTTCACGCCTGAAGCCAAGGTCAGTCCTTCCCATCACAAAGCCTTGCGCACCGCCAGGGAAAGCGAGACGGCCGTCACCAATGTGTTCACCGGTCGCCCGGCCCGGGGCATCCTCAATCGGGTGATGCGTGAACTGGGGCCCATGAGCGCCAAGGCCCCGGCCTTTCCCCTTGCCGGTGGCGCGCTGATGCCGTTGCGAGCCAAAGGTGAAGCGGACTTCAGCAACCTCTGGGCCGGCCAGGCATTTACCCTCGGCGTCGATTTGACCACCGAGGCACTGACTCGAAAGCTGGCTGAAGAAGGATTAGCGAGACTGCTAGGTCGCCCCTGAGCAGCACCTGCGTTAAAATTGTATACAATTTTGTGACAGCACATTCCGTTTAAAGGCAATTCGCTATATATTTTTGTACATAACGATTAACCTGCTGCAATTGCCTTTAACGGAGCCGTTTCATGACCATTCGTGCCTCACGTTTTGCCCCGACCTGCCTGGCGAGCCTTCTCGCCGTATTCACCTTCGGCTCAGCCCAGGCGGACGAAGTCCAGGTGGCTGTCGCCGCCAACTTCACCGCGCCTATCCAGGCCATCGCCGCTGATTTCGAAAAAGACACCGGGCATAAACTGGTCGCATCCTTTGGCGCCACCGGCCAGTTCTACACCCAGATCAAAAACGGCGCGCCGTTCGAAGTGTTCCTCTCGGCAGACGACAGCACCCCGAAAAAACTTGAAGCCGAAGGCGACTCCGTCAAGGGTTCGCGCTTCACCTACGCGGTCGGTACCCTGGCGCTGTGGTCGGCCAAGGAAGGCTACGTCGATGCCAGGGGCGATGTGCTGAAAAAGAACGCCTACCAACACCTGTCCATCGCCAACCCCAAAGCCGCGCCTTATGGCCTGGCGGCGACCCAGGTATTGGCCAAGGAAGGTTTGACCGACGAGGTCAAGGACAAGATCGTTGAAGGCCAGAACATCACCCAGGCCTATCAGTTCGTCTCCACCGGCAACGCCGAATTGGGTTTTGTCGCCCTGTCGCAGATCTACAAGGACGGCAAGATCACCAGCGGTTCGGCCTGGATCGTTCCCGCCAGCCTGCACGACCCGATCAAGCAAGACGCGGTGATTCTCAACAAGGGCAAAGACAACCCGGCCGCCAAGGCACTGGTTGACTACCTTAAGGGGCCGAAAGCGGCCGCTGTCATCAAGTCCTACGGTTACGAAATCTAAATGTCGCTATCGAGTGCCGACTTTTCCGCCATCTGGCTGACCCTGAAACTGGCGTCCCTGACGACCGTCATCCTGCTGATTGTCGGCACTCCGATTGCGTTATGGCTGTCGAGCACCCGCTCCTGGCTGCGCGGCCCGGTCGGGGCGATTGTCGCCCTGCCCCTGGTGCTGCCGCCGACGGTGATTGGTTTTTATCTGTTGCTGGCGCTCGGCCCTCACGGGTTCTTTGGCCAGCTCAGCCAATCACTCGGCCTTGGCACCCTCACGTTCAGTTTCGCGGGGCTGGTCATCGGTTCGGTGTTGTATTCGATGCCGTTTGTGGTCCAACCGCTGCAAAACGCTTTTTCCGCAATCGGTACACGCCCGCTCGAAGTGGCCGCGACCTTGCGGGCTAATCCCTGGGACACCTTTTTCAGCGTGACGCTGCCCCTGGCCCGCCCCGGTTTCATTACCGCGGCCATTCTCGGCTTCGCCCACACCGTCGGCGAGTTCGGCGTGGTGCTGATGATCGGCGGCAACATTCCCGAGAAGACCCGCGTGGTCTCGGTGCAGATCTACGATCACGTCGAAGCCATGGAGTATGCCCAGGCCCATTGGCTGGCCGGGGCGATGCTGGTGTTCTCGTTTGTCGTTTTGCTGGCGCTGTATTCCAGCCGTAAAACCAAAGCGGGCTGGAGCTGATCGATGATTCAAATGCGTCTGAAACTACGTTATTCGGGCTTCGCCCTGGACGTCGACCTGCAGCTGCCGGGCCGTGGCGTCACTGCGCTTTACGGTCATTCCGGCTCGGGTAAAACCACTTGCCTGCGCTGCATCGCCGGCCTGGAGCGGGCCGATCAAGGCTTTATCCAGGTCAACGATGAAGTCTGGCAGGACAGCGAACACAAGATCTTCGTCGCGCCGCACAAGCGCGCGCTGGGCTACGTGTTCCAGGAAGCCAGCCTGTTTCCTCATCTATCGGTGCTGGCCAACCTGGCGTTCGGTCTCAAGCGCATCCCGAAGTCCCAGCGTCGGGTCGACATGGCCCACGCCACCGAATTGCTGGGCATCAGCCATCTGCTGGACCGGCACCCACAACACCTTTCAGGCGGTGAGCGGCAGCGCGTCGGTATCGCCCGCGCCTTGCTCACCAGCCCGAAACTGTTGTTGATGGATGAGCCACTGGCCGCGCTGGATGCTCAACGCAAAAGTGAAATCCTGCCCTACTTGCAACGCCTGCACGACGAACTCGACATCCCGGTGCTGTACGTCAGCCACTCCCAGGATGAGGTCGCGCGGCTGGCCGACCATATCGTGTTGCTCAGCAACGGCAAGGCGCTGGCCAGCGGCCCGATCGGCCAGACCCTGGCACGCCTCGATTTGCCGCTGGCAATGGGGGATGACGCCGGTGTGGTGATCGAAGGTCGCGTCAGCGCCTATGACGCCGACTACCAATTGCTCAGCCTGCAACTGCCCGACACCACCCTCGACATTCGTGTGCCTCATACGCCGCTGGATAAGGGCCAGGCACTGCGCTGCAAGGTCCAGGCGCGGGATGTGAGCCTGAGCCTGGACAATGCCGGGCACAGCAGCATTCTCAATCGCCTGCCAGTCACCGTCGTCAGTGAAATGAACGCCGACAACGCCGCCCATGTGCTGATTCGCCTGGACGCTGCGGGCACGCCACTGCTGGCGCGGATCACGCGATTTTCTCGCGATCAACTGAACGTCCATCCTGGCCAACAACTCTGGGCACAAATAAAAGCGGTCGCGGTGCTGGCGTAAATCCGCCGGCACGGCTGCACCGGACAGAGGTCACTGCCTGAACCGACGAATTAACTTGTCTATTTTTTGCACGATCACCAATGGCTTCTATAGTTGAACTGAACACGAATCAGCTGCGGAGACGCCATGGAAGACATTTTCGTCGTGAAGCGTTGCAACAAGATCATCATCCATGGCCGCCGTGAGGGTGAAATTGACCACCTGCCACCGGACGCTGCGGTCTGGTACCGCATCGCCGATACCCGCACCCAGGGCTTTATCGGCGATGGCTACGAAGTTGAAGAAGATGCCGTGCGTGTTTGCCGTCAGTTGAACGCTAAATCACAAGTGACAGCCCGACAAAGTTGACGGCTCGTCACCATTTTTTAACGGGGCTATACTGAAATAGTTGAAGGATCAGTAACCCTTTCGGCAGAAAGCTCGCTCCAGGCGGGCTTTTTGCTGCCACTCCCAGGTTTCTTGAACGGAGGTGTTTCCCATGTCCGAAAAAGAGTCCATCACCACCCTGCTCACTTTGCTGGACTCGCGTCAGGCTCGCCTGGCCGCCGCCTGCAAGGAAATCGCCGACTGGGTCGATCATCAAGGCGGACACCCCACCGCCCTCAGAATTCGTGATCGCCTGAACGATATCGAAAAGGACACGCCGCTGATCCGGCACACGCTGTCGTCTCTCCAGCCTGTCGACCGGCCTCTGCCTCGGTTCAGATGATCCGTCACGGATTTGCGGTACGAGGACAGGCCCGATTCGGGCAGCATGATCGGTGACAGTGACGTCTCCGAACGTTTGGCTGCCTGCTGGATTTCCATCCTTTCTCACAACCCGACCTGGTGTCGGGATTTTTGTTGCCCAAAACCAATCGAGAGACCTCATTACTTGTCGACGCCCTTGCGCGCTGGCTCCATGACCTCGCGCAGGGACATGCGTTTGAACGCCTCGACCAGTGCGCGCCCCTCCTCTGGCGCACAAGTAACCGCCAGGCGCATGGTCGCCTCGCCCAGGTGCCAGATCAAAAACGCGGATTCCTGAACCTGTTGCTCATCGCTTTCCGGAAATACACGAAGCATGGCCTGGGCGAGCAGCGCTCCGGCAATCCGGCTCTCCCCCAGTTCCAGCTGCAGCAACTGCTTGTCGGCCTGCATGCCGGACCAGATGTCACGCATCACCGGTGTCGCCATCACGATCTCGTAATACTGATCGAGCAACTGCGAATAGGCGGCATGCAAGCCCTCAGCATCCTCGACGGCCTCCATTGCCTCTGTAATGCAACGACGGCTCTCAGCGTTGTAACGTTCGGCCAGCATCCGGATGACGGAGCTCTTGTCAGGGAAATACTGATAAAGGGAGCCGATCGAGATCTCGGAGCACTCGGCGATTTCACTCATCTTGAGTTGGTCGCTGCCTTTGTCCGCGATCAATTGAGTGGCCATGGCCAGAATCCGCTCCTGACGATCGCGGCTGCGCTGTTGCGTGGGATGACGTCGAACCGCTTGCGCAGCAGGCTGTTCGAGGGTTTCAGAGGGCTTCTTGCGCACGAGCGAATTCCCGTTCAATAACATGACATGTACTCACCTTAGCATCGCCGCTCGCCGCGCCCAATAACGGATGCCACACGTCGGGGAATTCGATCTGATGGGTTGACGGAAAAACATGAGCATCTATCATCTTTTAAACGTGAGTTACACTCACATTAACCGATGGAGATGAACGCGATGAAAAATGCCCAACCAATCACGCTGGTCCTCGGTGCCACCGGCAAAACCGGACGGCGTATTACACAACGGCTCGAAGCGGCCGGCCTGCCCGTTCGCCGGGGTTCGCGCGACGCCAATCCACCCTTCGACTGGGAGGATCGATCAACCTGGGACGCCGTGATAGATGGTGTTCATGCGGCCTACATTTCCTTTCAACCTGATCTCGCCGTTCCAGGCGCCCTTGAAACCATCCAGGCTTTCACCGACCTGGCGGTGAAAAGCGGAGTCCGCAAACTGGTTTTGTTATCCGGGCGCGGCGAAGTTGAAGCGGAACAGGCCGAACGCGTCGTACAGGACAGCGGGATTGACTGGACGATTCTGCGGGCCAGCTGGTTTTGCCAGAATTTCAGCGAGGCACACTTTCTTGAACCCATTGTGCAAGGTGAACTCGCACTCCCCGTCGGCCAGGTCGCCGAACCCTTTGTCGATGCAGAAGACATCGCCGAGTGTGCCGTCGCAGCACTGACCCAAACCGGACACACCGACCAGCTCTATGAATTGACCGGCCCTCGGGCGTTGACCTTTGCTCAAGCCGTGACCGAGATTGCCCGCACCACCCGGCGCAACATCGAATTCGTGGCCGTACCGCCGGACGCCTACCGACAGGCAATGGAACAGGAACAACTTCCCCCGGAGTTTATCGATCTGGTGTTGTATCTGGTCACGACTGTGCTGGACGGTCGCAACACACCCGTGGCCGATGGCGTGCAGCGGGCACTGGGTCGGCCGGCCCGCGACTTTAGCGACTACGTACAGCGCACTGCCGCTACGGGAATCTGGGGAAATGGAAGTCCGACGTAAAGCAGTGGCGAGAACCTGCTTCGTCGACTAGGGTTTTTGCGTATCGAACTGCGGCGCCTTTATTGGCAGGAGCCTGATCAAGGAGGTACCCATGTCACCCAATCGTAGTGCTGAACAAACCTACCGCCAGTGGTCCAGCCCGATCCTGTTGGAACTCAAGGAGCGAGAACATCAAATGAACCCGTCAGACCGCCAGGCCTTGGAAAACGTACTGCTGGAAAGAAGGCTGATCGATACCGGCAACCCAACCGGCAGCGATCGCCGCAAGGCAGACCCGGCATCCTGAAAAGCATCAGGCAACCACGATCAAGATAGAAATAATGGAGCAGAAACAAACAAGGGCTTGCATCAGTTTTCGCTTGCAAGCCCTTGATTTTACGTGGTGCCCAACACTGGAATCGAACCGGCACACCCTTGCGGTCCGGAAAATCCACCTGTTTCAAGTGCCAACGTATGCTCTGTGTCCGATGTTGTTCCAACTCTCATTAATCTATTTTTGATAACTATTAATTTCCCTACTCCGCTCCTTTGGCTTTGAATGCGCATCGAGGAGGGGCGGCTAAGGTAGGACTTACAGGTGACGCCTTTGACGGATGCTTCGAATGCAGCCCAGCCTGCATTTGAAGAGGCTGACCCTCCTCACCATGTGTACTATTTTGCCCCGCATCTTCCCCCAGGAGGTGCGGGGATTTTTTTACAGCAATAAGTACAAGTCAGAAGCAAAGCTGATAAGCGCTTGGCAAGTCGCATGCACTTCAAACAGGTTAGATACATACTCCCTACTACCCGACCATCAAATTCACTGGCGTTTTAACTTCCTTTACGACAAAGGAGGTGCAAACGTCTTTGACACCTGGAAAACCATTTATATTGTTTCTGGCAAACTCACTGAATTCAGCCAAATCAGTTGCCAAGACCGTTAACTGGTAATCATAAACCCCTGAAATGCAGTGGCAGGCTATAACCTGCTCAAAAGAAGTTATCAACTCCTCGAAAGCCTTCATATGGGTAGTATCCTTTTGATCCAGGGATACCTGTACAAAGGCAGTAATAGCGTAACCAAGCATTTCGGTATTAATGCTGGCATGATAGCCTCGCACCAGACCTATTTCTTCAAGTCTTTTGACCCGTCTCCAACATGGAGATGCGCTCAGTGATACCAGCTCAGCAAGCTCCGCACTCGACAGTCTTGCATCCCGCTGGAGTGCCGCCAATATGCGGCGATCCGTAGCGTCTATCTTAACCTTTGGCATGATCATTTCAAAAACCCCAAAAATACAGAATATACATTCCATATCCTTTCAATAGAGCAAGGGATTTTAGCATAAGTTTTTTCAAGAAAGCCGTAGTATCTTCTCATTGGTTTACATACTGGGCTGGGAGCCCGCTGCCTTGAGGCGACCCCACAAGGGACTAGTTCTCGGTTAAGCAATAATATCAGTTTAAACCCGAGGCGCGGCAAAGGTTAAATTTGCTAAAAATCCGAAATCCCGACATACAATTAATTTCATTCAGTGGCACCCCAAGCTCCCGGGCTAACTTACGAACTGATGGTGAAGCGAACGGCAAAATTTCATTGGAAACTACTTTCTTAATGTTTGCCTGATAGCGTTATTGGGAATAATGGGCGAAAGCAATTTCGATGCCCCCTCACAAATTCACATCAACATTCCCAAGGGGCTGTTTCGTCAAATCCAATGTCGTATTTTTCAATTGCACGAGAACAGATTTCAGCACTAAGTTGCCCTTCGTGCACCAAGCCCCACAGGGCGCTCAGGACTATCTGATGTCGGTCGACTTCAAAAAATTTGCGTAAAGCTGTGCGAGTATCGCTGCGACCAAAACCATCGGTACCCAGAACGACATAGTGATCCTCAACATAGGAACCAATAAGTTGCGCAAGCGCGCGCACGTAATCGGTCGCAGCAATGATTGGAGTCCCCTTCGGCAAACACTCACTCACATGGCTAGTCTTCTGATCGCCTTCAGGATGATGCCGGTTCCAGCGTTCTACTCCTCTGGCGTCCCTGGCGAGCTCTGTAAAACTCGTGACACTCCAGACCTCGGAATCGACCTGCCAATCTGCGCTCAGGAGTTCTGCTGCAGCCATCACTTCTCGCAAGATGGTTCCTGATCCGAGCAGCCGAACTTTGTTCGATTCCGCTCCACACTTTTGTTCTGAGAAGAGGTACATGCCTTTGATGATGTCTTTCTCAACATCCGTCGGCAGGCTGGGCTGAGCGTAGTTCTCATTCATAAGGGTGACGTAGTAGAACTCATCAACCTGCTCCTCCAGCATCTGACGCATGCCATGGTCTAGAATTACGGCAAATTCACCAGCAAATGCGGGGTCATAAGCTCTGCAATTTGGCACCAGAGCAGCCATCAAATGACTACTGCCATCTTGATGCTGCAGACCTTCCCCGCCCAAGGTTGTACGGCCTGCCGTGGCTCCGAGCAGAAAGCCTCTAGCCCTCTGATCAGCTGCCGCCCAAATGAGATCGCCGACTCGCTGAAAACCGAACATTGAGTAATAGATGTAGAACGGCAGCATGGGCAGACCATGGGTAGCATAGCTAGTTGCCGCTGCCACCCAGGAGCTGATGGCACTCGCTTCGCTGATACCCTCTTCGAGTATTTGACCATCCAGCGCCTCTCGATAGCTCAGAATCGAGCCAATGTCCTCTGGCTCATAATGCTGACCGACGCTGGAATAGATACCGATTTGCTTGAACAGATTCGCCATCCCGAACGTCCGGGCTTCATCTGCCACAATGGGAACCACACGCCGTCCCAAAACAGGATCTTTTAGCAAGCTACTGAGCATCCTGACAAAAGCCATGGTCGTGGACATTTCCTTGCCTTGCGCTTTGGTGGCAAAGCTTGCATAAACATCCAATCCGGGTACCGCGACCACAGGAACATTCGTTTGCCGGCTTGGCGTAAAGCCCCCAAGGCTTTGCCGACGCTCAAGGAGATAGCGAATTTCACGACTATCATCGGCAGGCTTGTAGAACGAGAGAGTCTCAACCTGCTCATCAGTCAAAGGAAGATTGAATCGATTTCTAAAGCCAATAAGGGTTTCGCGATCAAGCTTCTTTTGCTGATGAGTCGTCATCTTCCCTTGGCCGGCTTCGCCCATCCCATAACCTTTTTTGGTCTGGGCAAGAACCACGGTAGGCTGGCCCTTATGAACAGAAGCAGCGTGGTAGGCGGCATAGATCTTCACCATATCGTGGCCGCCACGTTTCAGCCGATCGATTTGTTCGTCTGTGAAACCTTGGGCAAGCTTTGCCAATGCTTCGTTTTGACCAAAGAAATGATCCCTGCTGTAACGTCCGTCTTTCGCCGCAAAAGTCTGGAACTGCCCATCAACGGTTTCCGAAAGGGCCCGCACCAGGCTTCCGTCAGTGTCACGAGCGAAAAGCCCGTCCCAATCAGACCCCCAAACCAGTTTTATGACGTTCCAGCCAGCCCCGACAAACAATGCTTCCAGCTCGTCGATGATTCGCCCATTGCCTCGCACCGGCCCATCTAACCGTTGAAGATTGCAATTGACTACCCAGATCAGGTTATCCAGACCCTCCCTTGCAGCCAAAGTAAGAGCTGACATGCTTTCCGGTTCATCCATCTCACCGTCACCGAAAACGCCCCACACTTTTCGCTCAGATGTGTTTAACAGGCCACGGTTGTGAAGATACCGCATGAATCGGGCCTGGAAGATCGAACTAATCGGGCCGATGCCCATCGATCCCGTCGGAAACTGCCAGAAGTCCGGCATTAACCAAGGGTGTGGATAGCTGGACAAGCCCTGTACCCCTTGGCTAGAAGCGGTAATCTCCTGCCGGTAATGCTGAAGGTTCTCTTCTCCCAGCCGTCCCTCAAGAAAGGCTCGCGCGTAAACTCCTGGTGCCGAATGAGGCTGATAGAAGACCAAATCGCCACCAAAAGAGTCGCTCCTCGCTCTGAAGAAATGGTTAAAACCAACCTCGAACAAATCAGCCGCACTCGCGTAGCTGGCAATATGACCACCCAAGTCCCCATATGCCTGGTTAGCACGTACGACCATGGCTAGAGCATTCCAGCGAATTATCGATGACAGACGTTCCTCGATTGCCAAATCGCCTGGGAATGCAGGCTGCTTTGTCACGGGGATGGTGTTGACGTAGGGCGTAACCAGCGTAGGTTTCCAGCCAATGCCGGGATCACGGACGAGACTGACCAGCTCATCGATGATTTCGCGGGCCCTCTCAGGGCCGCTATTTTCAATCAAGGAAAGTAGCGCATCACGCCACTCTGCAGACTCCTGCGTGTCGCTTTCGCTGGTGGAAAACTCCAAACTTTCAGGAGTACCGTGCTGGGAACTATTCATGGTTATCTCACCTCACATCAAGAAGTCTAGCCACCATTAGGAATAGTTGACTGTGGCTCCAGCAATAGCCGCGACATCCTGGTCACCCGACCATCAAACATAGGTCAACCAATGAGCGTACTTTTCATTAGTTCCATGTACTGCGCAAAAGTAGACCTCTTGAAGCTGCTGAGTGATAGGGCCTCGCGAGCCCGCACCGATTGTCCGACCATCGAGCTCTCGAATAGGTGTTACTTCAGCAGCGGTACCTGTAAAGAACGCCTCATCGCAGCAATACAGTTCGTCGCGAGTGATTCGTTTCTCCCGAATTTCGAAGCCCAAATCCCGAGCAATTAGCATAACCGAGTCACGGGTTATGCCATCAAGGCAAGACGCCAGATCGGGAGTGTAAATAACCCCGTCTCGAACCATGAAAATATTCTCGCCCGCACCCTCACTCACATAACCCTCGGTATCTAGCAATAGCGCCTCGTCAAACCCCAGCGAAGTAACCTCTCGGTTAGCCAGGATGGAGTTGATGTAATAGCCACAAGCTTTTGCACGCACCATGGAAACGTTGACGTGATGGCGGGTGAAAGACGATGTTTTTACTCGAATGCCTTTTTCCATGCCCTCCTCCCCTAAGTAAGATCCCATGGGCCATGCAGCTGTGGCGACATGAATTGTGTTGTTTTTTGCTGCGATACTCAGAAAGTCTGAACCGATCCAAACCAAAGGACGTAGATAGCAAGCGTCGTACTTGTTTGCTCGAATGACTTCTTCGCACGAGTTACGAATAGTTTCCTCATCGAACGGAACTTCCAGTTGAAAAATTTTAGCCGAGTTAAAAAGACGACGAATATGCTCTTTCAGACGGAAGATTGCAGGGCCACGCGCAGTTTCGTATGCGCGCACGCCCTCGAACACGCCCATGCCATAATGAAGTGTATGGGTCAAAATATGAGTTTTGGCCTCACGCCATTCAACTAACTCGCCATCTTTCCAGATTTTCCCATCACGATCTGACATCGACATTTACAACCTCCAATACAAACAATGAAAACAACAAATACTCATCGATACCACTCGATGTTCAATTCGGTATTATCTTTTTAAGTTGAGAGCATCCAAGGCGTCTGTCGCCCCCTTGGTCAACCAACCTGTATCCGAGTGAAGTGCGATAAAGGTCACGCCCTTTTCCCTGTACTGGCGGGCTTCTTCCACCGAGGTCGCAAAGATTCCTACTGCTTTGGAATGCTTGCGGGCAGCTGTCAAGACTCTCTCTACCGCAGCCTTGACATCATCGTGCCTGGTCTGCCCCAGTAGCCCCATGCTTGCAGACAAATCAGCCGTACCAATAAACAGGCAGTCAACGCCCTCGACTTCAGCTATAGAGTCGACGTTCTCTAGCCCTTCCACTGACTCGATCAGGACAATCGCACAAGCCTGGTTGTTTGCGGATTTGACATAGTTACTGTCCAGCCCATACGCCCCCGCTCTGACCATTCCGGCGACGCCTCTGACACCACTTTGATCTGGTAGTGGGAATAACATCGATGCCACTGCGGCTTGCGCGTCAGCCGCACCGTTAATGTTCGGGAAGACAATAGTCTGTGCCCCACAATCCATGGCGCGCTTGACCAAAGAAGGATCATTGGCGGTTACTCGTACTGCACCTACGGCTCTTGCCCCATTAAAACCCGCCGCATCAATGGCTCTAAGTTGAGCAGCAATATCCTGGGTATCACTAGGGCCGTGCTCGGCATCGATGACCAACCAATCAAAACCGCAATGAGCAATCAGTTCAGCGACCGCAGGGCTCGCGAGCGTCAGCCAACAACCGAGGGTTGGTTTAGCGTTTTTCAAACTGTGCTTGATTGGATTTACAAAGCCCATGGCAGATCTCCTGGCATCGTGATGCGGCGGTAATCGATGGCTCATGTTAGGCAAATACCAGGGGTATTTTTTGCGCATTTTCATTAACAGAAACGACATGCGACAGAACATTCATTCCACTTTTTTGGCATCCGCGAAATCGTCATGCTGATGTTGGTGAAATTCAGTGGAATGCCGCCGAAACGGTACTCGCCCAAAACTCACACAGACGTTTTTAGTTAACCGACATGCCAGAACCATTGAGTACATCTGGGTTATTTGTAACGACAGAAATCGTTGAATCGAGAGATCTTGGCAGTGAAGGTCAGATCGACGCATCCGGTCTAGTCGCCCAATACGTCGGGTTAATCACCCATCTGCCACGCTAAAACCACCCACTCCGATCATCTTCCAGTTCCTGGCGGCATTGCTTGAGTTGCGCGCTGTAAATTTCTGACTGCTTTTGCACTTTCTGGGCAACCTGCATCAGCCACGGTTTACTGCGATAGGAATTGCGGCTAAAGCCCTCACGCCCCTCGTGGTAAGCCAGGTACTGATTGTAGGTGTCCCATTGGGAGATACCGAGCTGACGCTGAGTGCCAGTGGCGTACCAGCCGATAAACATGATCGCGTCGTCGAAGCTGTCACGCGAACCACCGTTGCCAGTATCGTCCTTGTACTCACCCCACACCGGATCTTGAGCCTGCGCATAACCGTAAGCCGAACTGACTCGTCCCCAAGGGATCACCCAGAGCAGGTAGTCACGAGGCGGCAATGCGTCCGCCACGTAGCTGCTTTCCTGCTTCATGATCGCCATGGCCACATGCAGAGGCGTTCCATATTCACTCTGCATTTCCAGTGAGTCCTCATACCAGTCGGGATACTCACGGTAAATACTGCAGAGATTGCTTTGATCTTTTGGTGGCATAGTCGTGCAACCTGTCAAAAACATAAACAACAAAGCCAACAACAAAACTTGTCCTTGTTTCATTCATCATCCTCAAAAATAAGGGCATAAGGTGCCCTCCGTTTACTGCAAGGAGCCAGAGTCAGGCAGGTGCAGGCAAAATCGTCAGAAGACATTGATCTTGACCGCGTCACCCTTATTGAGAGATTGCTTTGTAAGTCCCTATTGCAGAGTTAACCTGGGAAATTCATTGGTCAACCAACTGCAAAGCCAAAGCCTGCAAGGCTTTCATGCTTGAGGTAGCCCTTTTTGCGTGGACATGACTGGGCACTACATTCGCAAGCGTAACGGGGTGAGGGTGATGGCTATCACCCAGAACAGTTAAATCCACGTCGCCTCAGGGCAAGCAGCCCCTACCAAAAGCGCTCGGAGAAATAGGGTCGCTACTATCTCCAAAAATGGGGCATTACACCCACCCAACCGGGCGTTTACCACCTAATTTGAGGAATGGTCCCCTCTTCACCCTTTCTCTCGCTTGAAAGACTCAGAAACAGCCTGTTAATTAATTTGAGCTTTTTCTTCGCCCTATTGAAATGGCTCATTAGTTGCAGCCCCCCTGGTACCCGCAACAGCTGTCGTCCCGGACA
Organism: Pseudomonas sp. GL-B-12; assembly: GCF_019955895.1. Classification (NCBI taxonomy): domain Bacteria; kingdom Pseudomonadati; phylum Pseudomonadota; class Gammaproteobacteria; order Pseudomonadales; family Pseudomonadaceae; genus Pseudomonas; species Pseudomonas sp. GL-B-12. The sequence goes on along the minus strand of NZ_JAHBCX010000011.1, from coordinate 220,116 downwards.
TCATGGATGACGGCGGGGCTCGCCAGATTCGGCATGACGCGAGGGGTGAAAAATGAAACGCGTGACACCGCCATGCAGCTCCATTGCCTTGCTGCTCAGGTCAAGCCCGCCCTGTGCGATGCTCCTTACCGTCCCCAAGGCCGCGCTGGATGTGCTGACCTTATCACCCGCCAACCAAGGCGCGATTGTCCTGCCCAACGGCGTGTTCGGTGACCGGAACACGCCACGGGCCGACAACGAGCTTCCACCAAACTTGCAGACATCATTCAAAATCCCCACCAACGGCAAGCCCAACCCATTGTTCGGGGCTCAGCCGTACACTCGGCAACTGCTGTTGCTCGAAGAATTCGGCACGGAAAAACTCGACCCGACACTGCCGACGCCAAAGTCATACGCACTGGCCGTTTTTGTTCACCCGGATGCTGATGCTCCTCGCTTACATCAGCCTGGCACTGAGCATCTGGCCGAACATCATCCCGCCATCCGCCAGCCTGTGGTCGGCAGTATCACCGGCCTCCAGTCGGCTGTTCGCCCTGATCGGCGCACTGATCATCCTGCCGGTGATCCTGATGTACGCCTGCTGGCGCTATTACGTGTTCCGCGGAAAAGTGAGAATTGATGATGGCTTCCTCTGATAAATCAATTGCTCGAATCACGAAAAGGCCGATGCCCCTTTATAAGCAGGTCGCTCAGTTGGGCCTAATGTTTATCGCGTTGCTGATGATGCTGGCGTTGTCCGCTGCACTGGCGATGGAGTTGACCCTTGGAGCGCTCTGACAAGTCCGGAAAAAAAAGCAAATCATCCTCTCGGTACCGGCCTTCGGGATGCGATGGGTCTTGCCTACTTGACCGGTCAGCGGGTGACTGACACACGACGTATGGACGCGCGAGACATTCGAGATGGGCAAATTTGGGTGCTACAAGCGAAAACAAACACCAAGCGGCGGATTGGGATCACGGGAGAACTGAAGGTTTTGATTGATCGAATCATGTCCGGAAAGTCAGAACACAAGTGTAGTGGTCTAATGAAACCGGACACCCATTTAGGCGAGAATGCTCGCCAGATAGAGGTGTCTGATGACCAAGCAACGTCGTTCCTTTTCCGCTGAGTTCAAACGCGAGGCCGCAGGCCTCGTGCTCGATCAAGGCTATAGCCATACCGAAGCCTGCCGCTCGCTTGGGGTGGTCGAGTCTGCTTTGCGTCGCTGGGTTAACCAACTCCAGCAGGAGCGCAACGGCGTTACTCCGCAGAGCAAAGCCTTGACGCCTGAGCAGCAGAAAATTCAAGAACTGGAAGCTCGAATCGCTCGCCTTGAGCGGGAGAAATCCATTTTAAAAAAGGCTACCGCGCTCTTGATGTCGGAAGAGCACGAGCGCACACGCTGATTGATCAGTTAAGTGCCCAGGAACCGGTCGATTGGCTTTGCGCGGTCTTTGACATCACTCGTTCGTGTTACTACGCCCATCGCCTCAGTCGCCGATCTCCGGACGTTGAGCGGCTTCGGTTGCGCAGTCGGGTCAACGAACTGTTTACGCAAAGTCGAAGCGCTGCCGGTAGCCGCAGCATCGTGTCGATGATGCAAGAAGACGGCGAGCAAATCGGGCGGTTCAAGGTGCGTGGCCTGATGCGGAACTGGCATTAGTCAGCAAACAACCTGGATCACATGCCTACAAACAAACGACGGTCGAGCGACCTGATATTCCGAACATCTTGAATCGGGAGTTTGATGTGCCGGCGCCCAATCAAGTCTGGTGTGGCGACATCACCTACATCTGGGCACAGGGGAAATGGCACTACCTGGCGGCCGTCCTGAATCTTTGTGCACGTCGAATTGTGGGCTGGGCGTTGTCGAACAAGCCGGATGCGGATCTGGTCATCAAAGCGCTGGATATGGCTTACGAGCAGCGAGGCAGGCCTCAGGGACTGCTGTTTCACTCGGATCAGGGTTCGCAATATGGCAGCCGACAGTTTCGCCAACGGCTCTGGCGTTACCGCATGCGCCAGAGCATGAGTCGTCGGGGAAACTGCTGGGATAATGCGCCGATGGAACGCGTGTTCCGGAGTTTGAAAACTGAGTGGATACCGACCGTGGGCTACATGACAACCCAAGAAGCGCACCGAGACATCAGCCACTACCTGATGCATCGGTATAACTGGATTCGACCGCACCAATTCAACGGTGGGCTGGCTCCGGCTCAGGCCGAGAAAAAACTTAACGTCGTGTCCGGGATCAGTTGACCACTACAGGTGTAAGCGCGTCTTGGGCTGAAGCGAAACACTGTGCAGCTCGAAAAAACGACATAAAGCCTCCTGGCTAGTTCAGAAAGCCAAATCATACGCACCTACTCACAAACTTCCATCACCCCACTGTCGCATCCGGTCACGGAGGGCGGCGCCTACGATCACGACCCTACGTGCGAAAGCTCTTCGTCAATGATTCGCTCTGCATTCTTCGCAGCGGTTGTCGCAAACTCGTAACAGACCCAGTAGTCCTGCTCTGTTACGGATGCAGATCCCTGCAAGTTCTCCAGGCAGCGCGTTAATGCATGCTTTATCAAGCCATCATTTAGAGCATTGCGGGCTGCCTCTTCACCTTCAACCGCTCGAATGGCAGCTTCGATTTCTTCGATCTGCTCAATCTTTGCCGCCAGCGCGACCTTGGCGAACTCATCTCGTTCGATGATTTTGGTCCAAGAGTGATCAACTATCAGCGTTTTCATTAGTAGCTCCCTGTCTTCCAGGCTCATTCCGGGTTATCAACCAATAGCCCACAAACTCACATCTCGCCACCGCATCCGGTCACGGAAGACGGCGCCACCTGATACACACCGTACCGCCGCACCCTGGGCGGGAGCGGCGCCTAGATCCGAAGGTCGTCAATCATTTGTCTTGCGTCGTTGCTTACATCAATTTTGGCCTGTTCGCGATCCTTCCAAATCTTGTCAGCGTACTTCCGGGGTGGAAGTCCTTCAATTTTGAGCCTTGAGGTGAAGCCGTTCGAATAGGCCTCAAAGTAGATAGTGAACACGCGCCCTTTATGGCTTGAATGAAGCATTGATCTCTCCTTGACCCGGTTCCATGCCGGGCCGAGCACAAATACCCCACTTCAACGAATCACGCCAGCCGGCGGAGATTGGAGGCTAAGGTTGCGAATGAGCAGCAAAGCGTCAGCTCTCGTCTCAACCTTTATGGCCCAGTGCTCGTCACCTACCTTGTGCGAGTCATCAGTGAAGCTGTCGGAAAACTGCGCCTTCAGCGTGTCCTTTTTGTACCGCTTCATCTTGATTACTGGCGGACGCCACTGAAAAACCAGTTATTTCTGAGAAGGCATGATCGAAAAGCACCATTCGCCATTCAGGTCGACAGCAATGGACCGGACCTCTTTCTGTGGCGACACCCGGCAGGTGACCATTTTTAAACAGGTGAAGTTGCCAACCAATAAAGCGAAGGCCTCTCTTACATCCGTTATCCCGGATGTACTCATAGAACTCAGCGATTCGCTCCGAATCCTCAGCACCTTTCAGCATCATCAATCCTCCACCCTACCCCTCAAACACTGTAGCCGTTTGGCGACGAGGCACACCTATGTCCGTACAGCAGAAGAAACCCATTTTCCTCCATGGACAGCCAAGCATGGGCCTGCCATTCGAAAAAGAACTGGAAGTTGACCTGTTCGCCGGTGGCGGCGGTGCCAGCACCGGTATTGACTACAGCGGCAAGCGGATCTTCACGCATGATACGGTGTGGGGCGGGAAATGGCGCGGGTTCACCCACGGCGGAACGCTGCGCGACTTGGTCAAAGAGTTCCGCGATTACATCTGCACCGGGGAGCCGCTACACCCTGGCTATCTCGGACCTGAACGGTTCAATGACAGCAACATCTGGGGTTACGACGAAGCAGATATGCAGTCAGTTCGCGAGCAGGCCGGCGCCCTTCCAGTGTTCCGCCAGCCAGACGTGGAGGCTGCATGAAGCGCATCTACCTCAGCGGCCCCATGACCGGCCTGCCCCACCCCAACTTCCCCGCCTTCGCCGCAATGACCACCAGCCTGCGCGCCGACGGCCACACCGTCACCAACCACGCCGAACTCAACCCTGACGGCGGCTCCTGGAATGACTGCATGCGGCGCGACATCGCCGCCCTGGTGTACTGCGACACGGTGGCCACGCTCCCGGGTTGGGAGCATTCAAAGGGCGCCTGCCTCGAAGTGCTGATCGCTGAACGCCTCGGCATGACGGTTGTGAATCCCAATGATCTGGTATCGATGGGGTGACTGTCGGTCTCGCCTTTTGTCGCAAGTCGATTGACTGACAGGGACCTTTGGAGCCCAGTAATCAGCTGGCTAAACCTGATCAGAAGAGAAACACCATGTCGAAGATAACGGTGATATCCGGTGACTTTCTGGCAGGTGATGCTGAATTTCAATCTGGACTGTTCATTTTAAAATCTGCAGTAAAACCTTCTCTTGAAATAAAGATACCCATTTCAAAACTAGAAACCTTAGAAACAGCAACCGAGGAAATAGTTAATAAGAAAGGGAGCGTTATTCGATGGAGTCTGGCTGGAGCATTGCTTTTAGGTCCGATTGGACTAGTTGCGGGCTGGTGGCTATGTGATAAAGAAAAGGAAATAACTTTCTACGCAAAATTCAAAGATGGCCGCAGCCTTCTTGCCACAACTGATATCAGCACTTACTCCAAACTCTCCGCATCTCCCCACAAGTAACACCACTTCCCCCTTCAAAGCCAGCCGCTATAGCGACAAAGACGAAGTCATACCTGAAGAAATCGTTTTGATCCAGCCAGCCCCTGTCGTCCGCGATAAGAATGGCAAGTCCCGGCATAGGACGCCCCATGCCCACAGAAAACCAAACCTGTTGCGCCGCCATAGGATGAGCGCACGACGGTGATGAAGCCGGTCATCAGCGCCGTGCAACATGCCCTTCGCCAGATCGAAGCAAGAACTTCTATCTAATCTGAAGTTACCGACTTTCTAGAACGATTCCGCAGGCTGGTAGATCTCTCTTCTGCATCCCGATGTAGCAAGGAAACGTTGTAATCGTAGGTCGATATCAATGGCACAGGCTCCGCATTCCGGGACATATCAAGCCATCGCCTTGTGCGTTCGATGTCGAAGGATTCCTTCTTGAACTTCATCTTCGCAACAAGGTTCGCTGAAACCCTGAAGTGTCCACAACCAGCTGAGCATTTGACCTCTGACCAGTCTCCAGGCGCTTGAACAATCCTGGCGGCAGCCTGACAGATTAAGCACTTCATATTCGATCTCCATATCAGTGACCTATCAACTGTAGCCGATCATCGGCGAAGGAAATCCCCATGCCCACAGAAAACCGATTCACCCGGTTTCACCCGGACCCGCAAGACGCTGATTAGCATCAGCGCAACAGCCGCCGACTTGGCGCCTTCAGCAAACGAACTGCCACCTCCACTCACCCACCTTCTGCCGCCACCCGCGGCATGGAGACGCTTATGAACATTCAGTTTCTTTCCCACACGGAGGTCTGCGAGCTTACCGGCGCGCGGAACAAGGCAGGCCAGATCCTCAACCTGAAGAAGAACGGCGTCAGGCACACCATTAAGGTGAATGGCTGGCCAAGTGTCACGGCGATGGCCGTGACCGCGGTCGGTATGTTTGAGCCAGAGAAACCCGCATGGACACCACGCAAGGCTAGCTGACATGGGACGACGACCAAGCAAACCCGGATCAGTCGCCCGGCTGAGAGAGCGCAAGAAAGCCAGCGGCCGGATTTTCTATTATTACGACACCGGCGGCAAGGACCGCAAAGAAATTCCGCTGGGCAGCGATTACGGTCTGGCGATCATGGAGTACGCGAAACTCGAGCGTGATCGCACCGCCACCGACCTGGTGGCCAAGGTGATCACCTTCCGTTACGTGGCCGAAAAGTATTTGGTCGACGTGGTGCCATCAAAGAAACCAGCAACGCAAAAAGACAACGTCAGGGAGTTGAAAAACCTGATGTCATTCTTCGACGACCCGCCGGCCCCGCTCGAAACAATCCAGCCCCTGCACGTCCGCCAATACCTGACCTGGCGCAAGGCCGCGCCAGTGCGCGCCAACAGGGAGAAGGCCCTGCTCAGTGCAATCTGGAACTTCGCCCAGGATATCGGCTATACCGCGCTCGCCAACCCTTGCGCAGGAATCAAGGGAAACAAGGAGACGGGGCGGGACATCTACATTGAGGACGCACTGTTCAAGCGCGTGTACGAGAAAGCTGACGCCGGTCTACGGGATGCGATGGACCTTGCCTATTTGACTGGCCAACGGGTGACCGACACTCGATTGATGGATGAGCGCGACGTCCGAGAGGGTCAGATATGGGTGCTGCAGGGCAAGACAAACGCCAAGCGCCGAATCGAAATCACTGGGGAGCTGAAGGTTTTGATTGATCGAATCATGTCCCGAAAGTCAGAACACAAGGTCCGCTCAACGCGGCTGATCGTTACCGAGGATGGCACACCAATGTCGATGGCGATGTTGCGGGGAAGGTTTGACTTGGCCAGAGAAGCAGCCGGGGTTGCAAAATCCGAGTTCCAGATGCGCGATTTGCGCGCTAAAGCCGGCACGGACAAGGCGGAGTCAAGCGGCGATATTTTGCAGGCCAGAGATCAACTGGGGCATACGACCATCGTAATGACCGAGCAGTACATCCGCAATCGAAAAGGGAAAAAGGTATCTCCAACGAAGTGAATTGCGGACCAGATCAATAATTGCGGACCAGAAACGAACAAGAGTTTGCATTAGCTTTCGCCCGCAAACCCTTGATTTTAAATGGTGCCCGAAGCCGGAATCGAACCCTCCTCTTTGTCGCTGAAAATAAAGGAAAATTTTAAGTTCGAAAATTTCTCTATCTCTATGCGTACCCTCATTGGGCTTTTCCAATGGTACGACTGGAACGCAGTGGGGCACCGCGTAGACGAAAAATATCCCGGGTGTTTTTCTCGTTCTTCTTGGAATTCAATAGAACTCTGCAGCGCAATAATTGGAACGGGAAACGTGCGTACGCGTTGCCGCTTGTTGGCGCTGAGGCGATTTTGACCCAATCCGCCGGAAATCATTCACCCATACGAATACTCAGCAATCGATGGCCCAGCGTGGGATTTAAGAGGCTGCACATGGGGCAGCTAAAATCAGTAACCTGGGTCAAAATCGCCTCAGCGCCAACACCAGCCGTCACCGGGTTCAAAAAACTTGTGTTCCATTGCTCCGACAATTCCACTTCGGAGCAAACTCTGGTCGGAATACTAGAGCCGGCCGTCAACGAAGTACGCCTACGAAATCAGAATGGTTGTATTCGAGCCCCTCGCGATCAATCAAGGTTTGATATTTTTCAGCTCATTGAGCAAAGCCAAAAGCTGCTCCATTTTTTCCGCACCAAACTGTTCCTGAATCTTGAGGTAGTTGCTTTCCATACCTTCGCTCATGGAGACAAAGCATTGCTGGCCGCGCTCTGTGAGCGCAACGAAAACTCGCCGTTGGTCCTGGCTGGATTTCTGCCGACGCACGAGACCATCTCGCTCCAGACGACTTAAAACGCCAGTCATACTTGGCTTTAGAATGCAGGCCTGATGTGCAAGTTGGTGGCTTTCAAGTTCCCCCTGCTGGCGCAGTATCCGAATGATCCGCCACTGTTGTTCGGTCAGGTCATGTTTGTTGAGTGAGGGCCGGAAGAAAGCCATGGCGGCTTCGCGAGCTTGCAACAAGGTCAATGTCAATGAGGGTCTGGGGTTAGCCATAACGAAACTACTTGAATGGGCGAGTCGGCAGCTTAGTGTCGCCAGCCAACGGGGGCAAGCTGCGGACCAACACTCGTTTATTCGCTTGTTACCGTTTTCACAACGTGACTTCAGTGGACATCGCCCAGCGGCAGCTTCTGTGAAAAGTACAATCCGTTCCCCGTAAAAGCCATTCTGTCGAACCGCTGCGGTGGCCATGATGATCCGTACAAGATCAACAAGACCGACGCAAGAACACCTATGCCCCGCTTAACGCAAACCCGATTGACGCTGGCGGTACTCTCCCGGAGTGAGCTGTGCGTAGCGCTGGAAAAAACGACTGAAATAGGCCGGATCCTTGAACCCGAGCTGATAGCAGATTTCGTTGGCAGAGCTGCCCGTAAACAACAGCAATCGTTTGGCCTCCTGCATCAAACGCTCCATGATCAAACGCTTGGAAGGCAGATCGGCGATCCGTCGGCATACATCGTTGAGCCGTGCCTCTGTAACCCCAATGCCTTCAGCGTAACGCGACAAAGGCCAGTGCTGCTGATAGTGAGCTTCAATCAGCTCATTGAAGCGATGGAATATTTTCAGATCCTCGTGCCTGGCAGGGGTCGCTTTCAAAGAGTTGGAGCACAGCCGCAACAGGCTGACCATGATCAATCGCGTCAAGCTGTCCAGGGCGGCGCTACGCCCGGAACGCGCAGCTATCACCTCTTCGCTCAGTTCCTCGAACAGATATTCCAGTCGGCGGACATCGCCCGCATATTCCGGCCCCAAATGAGCCAGCGCGACACACGCCGCCGGCAATTGCGCTCCGGCCGGCGCCAGGCTGGAGTCGGCATCGATCAGTTGCCACACCAATTGCTGACGCACCGTCAACACGTGCCCGTCACTGTCGGCCTCGGTCACAAAGGAGTGTGGGACGGTGGGTGGTGTCAGGAAGAACATCGGCCCGGACTCAACGTATTGCTGGTCATCCAAGTAAACCCTCACCGTTCCGCTTTTCACGTAATGAATCTGGAAAAACCGATCATGCCGGTGAACGGGCATGTTGCGTCCAAAGAAGCCCGCCAGGTTGTTCAGCTTGTCGTAATGGACTTCAGCGTCGCTATAACGCTGGTCGTATACCTGGCCAATGTTGATGTTCGGGATCTGTTGACGGTCGGTCATCGTGGACTACTCGTTTTTATACTGACTCAGGCACCGCAGTCGCTTTCATCCTGCGCCGAATTGGGCATGACAACCACTGCCACGCCATTCTGCCACGCTTGACGATAGTTAACATATTAATTATAACTGTTAACACATTAACAAATCGCAGAGCCCTCATGGCTCTGCCAGGAGAAAAGCATGAGCCGTGCCTTGCATGACGTCGCGACCGGCACCCTTTTCGGTGTCGCGTTGAACTATCAGGGACTGCTGAAGCAGCGCCTCGCCGAATTCGAACAGCCGCCCTATCAGAAGCCGCCTATCAAACCTGTGCTTTTTATCAAGACGCCCAATACGCGCAATCAGCACGGCGCCGAAGTTGTGCATCCAGGCCACGGTGAACGTCTGCAACCTGGGCCGGCATTGGGGGTTGTGATTGGTAGAACAGCCAGCCGTGTCAGCCCGGTCGAGGCACTCAATTACGTGGCCGGTTACACCATCGTCAATGAATTCAGCCTGCCGGAAGACAGCTACTACCGCCCCGCCGTCAAAGCGAAGTGCCGTGATGGTTTCTGTGCCATCGGGCCAGAACTGGTGCCGACGTCACAACTCGCCGACCCGCACAGTCTGGCCGTCACGCTTTACGTCAATGGCGAAATTCGCCAGCAAAACAACACTGCCAATTTCGTTCGGGGTGTTCCCCAACTGATTGCAGAGATCAGCGAATTCATGACGTTGCACGAAGGCGATGTGCTGATAACCGGCACCCCGGAAGGACGTGTCGATGTTCAACCCGGTGACACCGTCGAAGTCGAAATCAGCGGCCTTGGCCGTCTGGTCAACCACATCGTGGCCGAGTAACAGGAGCTTCCATGAAACACGCCCGTATAAATTTTGAAGGCGAAGTCCACCTCGCCCATGTCGAAGACAACAACGCCGTACGCTTGGCCGACGGCCGTTTGCTGACCGAAGACCAGGTGCAATGGCTGCCACCGGCCACTGGCAGTATGTTCGCCCTCGGTTTGAACTACGCCGATCACGCCGCAGAACTGGCATTCAAGCCGCCCACCGAGCCATTGGCATTCATCAAATCGCCCGGCACCTACACCGGCCATAACCAGGTGACTTGGCGTCCGGATAACGTCGCCTATATGCACTACGAGTGCGAACTCGTTGCCGTCATCGGTAAGCCGGCACGCAACGTGAAACGTGAAAACGCCCTGGAATATCTGGCGGGTTACACGGTGTGCAACGACTACGCGATTCGCGACTACCTGGAAAATTACTACCGGCCCAATTTGCGGGTGAAGAATCGCGACGCCACGACCCCCGTCGGCCCGTGGATCGTCGACGTCGCCGATGTGCCGGACCCGAGCAATCTGAAATTGCGCACCTGGATCAACGGTGAGCTGCGTCAGGAAGGCAGCACAAAGGACATGATTTTCGACATCCCCTATCTGATCGAATACCTGTCCAGCTTCATGACCCTGCAGCCCGGCGACATGATCGCCACGGGCACGCCTGAAGGTCTGGCCGACGTGGTGCCCGGCGATGAAGTCATCGTGGAAGTTGAAGGCGTAGGTCGCCTGGTCAATCGGATTGTCAGCGAAGCGGAGTTCTTCTCCGCTCAGAAAGAGGCTTGAGCACCATGATCAAACATTGGATCAACGGCCGTGAGGTCGAAAGCAAAAACGTGTTCGTCAACTACAATCCGGCAACCGGTGAGGCTATCGGTGAAGTGGCGAGTGGCGGCGCCGAAGAAGTCGCTCAAGCGGTAGCGGCGGCCAAGGAAGCGTTTCCAAAATGGGCAAACACTCCTGCCAAGGAGCGTGCCCGGCTAATGCGCAAGCTTGGCGAACTGATCGAGCAGAATGTACCGCACCTCGCCGAACTGGAAACCCTCGATACCGGACTGCCGATTCACCAAACCAAAAATGTACTGATTCCCCGTGCTTCGCATAACTTCGATTTTTTTGCCGAAGTCTGCACTCGCATGGACGGGCACAGTTACCCGGTCGATGACCAGATGCTCAACTACACCCTTTATCAACCAGTGGGTGTGTGCGGCCTGGTATCGCCATGGAACGTGCCGTTCATGACGGCGACCTGGAAGACCGCACCGTGTCTGGCGCTGGGCAATACCGCCGTGCTGAAGATGTCTGAGCTGTCACCACTGACCGCAAACGAACTGGGTCGCCTGGCCGTCGAAGCAGGTATTCCCAAGGGCGTACTCAACGTCATTCAGGGCTACGGCGCCACGGCGGGGGATGCACTGGTTCGGCACCCGGATGTGCGCGCGATTTCCTTTACCGGCGGCACCGCCACCGGCAAGAAAATCATGCAGACCGCCGGCCTGAAAAAGTACTCCATGGAACTGGGCGGCAAGTCGCCGGTGCTGATATTCGAAGATGCGGATCTTGAACGAGCCCTGGACGCGGCGTTATTCACCATCTTCTCGCTCAACGGCGAGCGTTGCACCGCCGGCAGCCGGATATTTATCCAGGAAAGCGTTTACCCGCAGTTCGTGGCCGAGTTTGCCGCTCGCGCCAAACGCTTGATCGTCGGCGACCCGCAAGACCCGAAAACCCAGGTCGGTTCGATGATCACCCAGGCTCATTACGACAAGGTCACCGGCTACATCAAGATCGGTATCGAAGAAGGCGCCACCCTCCTCGCTGGCGGCCTTGAGCGTCCGGCCAACTTGCCTGCCCACTTGAGCAAAGGTCAGTTTATCCAGCCGACAGTGTTCGCCGATGTAAACAACAAGATGCGCATTGCCCAGGAAGAGATCTTCGGCCCGGTGGTGTGCCTGATCCCATTCAAGGATGAAGCCGAAGCCCTGCAACTGGCCAACGACACAGAGTACGGCCTGGCGTCCTACATCTGGACCCAGGACATTGGCAAGGCGCATCGTCTGGCCTATGGCATCGAAGCGGGCATGGTGTTCATCAACAGCCAGAACGTGCGCGATCTGCGCCAGCCGTTCGGTGGTGTGAAAGGCTCCGGCACGGGCCGTGAAGGCGGCCAGTACAGCTTTGAAGTGTTCGCAGAGATCAAGAACATCTGCATCTCGATGGGCAGCCATCACATTCCTCGGTGGGGACTGTAACCGGCCTAACGATTGCTAAAGTCCGCGAGGGTCGCGCATCGGCCTGTCGCGGCTTCACTTAATGTCGGATTGAAACGCATAACAACAATTTCAGGAGAATCATCATGGGCGAAGTCGTCCTGGCTGCGAAAATCTGCCACGTCCCCTCGATGTACTTGTCGGAGCTTCCCGGAAAACACCATGGCTGCCGTGAAGCGGCCATTGCCGGGCATAAGGAAATCGGTCGTCGCGCCCGTGAGCTGGGTGCCGATACTGCCGTGGTGTTCGATGTGCACTGGCTGGTCAACAGTGCTTACCACGTTAACTGTGGCGAGCAATTCAAAGGCATCTACACCAGCAACGAATTACCGCACTTCATTAAAAATATGGAGTACGACTACCCGGGCTGTCCTGAATTGGGCGAGTTGATCGCCGCCGAGGCCAACGCTGCCGACGTACGCACCCTGGCCCACAACATCCCGAGCCTTGAGCTGGAGTACGGAACCCTGGTGCCTATGCGTTACATGCACATGGGGGTACCGCAAGATCAGAAATTCAATGTCGTTTCGATTGCCGCCTGGTGTGCCTGGCATCGTCTGCAAGACAGCTTCACCTTCGGCGCCGCCGTACGCCGTGCCATCGAGAAGAGTGACCGCAAGGTCCTCGTGCTGGCCTCCGGTTCATTGTCGCACCGCTTTTCCGATGATCGCGATGCCGAGGCCAACATTCATAGCTGGACCCGTGAGTTCGACAAACAAGTCGACCTGCACGTCGTGAATCTCTGGCGCCAGGGCCACTGGAAAGAGTTCTGCGCCATGCTCCCGGACTACGCCGAGCACTGCTTCGGTGAAGGCAAGATGCATGACACCGCCATGCTCCTCGGCTTGCTCGGCGGGCCGAATTACGACAAGCCCGCTGAGATCATTACCGAGCCCTTCGGTAGTTCAGGCACCGGTCAGATCAACGCCATTTTCCCTGTTTGACTGTACGGCCACGCGCTCCTCCCGCGCGGCCTGAAGGAGCCGTTCATGCCCCACTTCATTGCTGAGTACACCGATAACATTGAACAGCAAGCCGACTTGCCTGGCCTGTTCGAAAAAGTCCACGAAACACTGGGTGACAGTGGCGTGTTTCCCCTGGGCGGCATCCGCAGCCGAGGCGTGCGGCTGGACACCTGGCGCATGGCCGACGGCAAGCATGACTACGCGTTCGTCCATATGACATTGAAAGTCGGTCACGGCCGTGATCTGGCGACACGGCAGAAAGTCGCCGAAAAACTCTTCGAAGTCATTACCCAGCACTTTGCCGAGCTTCAGGCCCAACGCCCGCTGGCCTTGTCGTTCGAGATGATCGAACTGCACGAGCAACTCAACTTCAAGGAAAACAACGTCCACGCCTTTCTCAAGGCTCAGGCCCGTTAAGGCAGCCTGCCCGTTCGTTCCATCGGCCTCTCAGACAAAAAGTATAAAACCATGAGCACAGCCAATACTGCCGACACTATCGAGACGGTTGCACGCGACCGTACACACAGCATCATCACCTGGCGTCTGATGCCGTTGTTGTTGATCTGCTACCTCTTCGCCCATCTCGACCGCATCAACATCGGCTTCGCCAAGATGCAGATGAGCACTGACCTGAATTTCAGCGACACCGTCTACGGCTTTGGCGCCGGCCTGTTCTTCGTCGCCTACGCGCTGTTTGGCGTACCCAGCAACATGGCCCTGGACCGTGTTGGTCCGCGACGCTGGATTGCCACGCTGATGGTGGTGTGGGGGGCGTTGTCGACGTGCATGTTTTTGATCGACGGCGCGACGGGTTTCTATGCCCTGCGCTTTTTGCTCGGTGTGGCCGAAGCCGGTTTCTTCCCAGGCATTCTGGTGCTTCTCAACCGCTGGTATCCGGCCGGTCGTCGAGCACAAATCACTGCGTTGTTTGCGATCGCGGTACCGATGGCCGGTGTCATCGGTGGTCCGCTCTCAGGCGGCATCCTCGAACATTTTCATGATTTTGGCGGCCTGCGCGGCTGGCAATGGATGTTCGTCATCGAGGGGTTACCCGTGATCCTGCTTGGGCTCGTTGTACTCAAGTGCTTGCCGGAAAGCTTCGAGACGGTCAAGTGGCTGGCGCCGGAGCAGAAGCAACAACTGCGTGAACAACTGAACAAGGAAGAACACCGCAAATCGATCACGTTGTTTTCCGCAATCCTCAGCAACCCGCAGGTATGGCTGTTGGTGGCGGTGTATTTCGCGGTGATGCTCGCGGTCAACACCCTGGCCTTCTGGATGCCGACGCTGATCCACGGCGCCGGCATCGGCAGCGATGGCAAGATCGGCCTGCTCAGTGCCGTGCCCTATCTGGCCGGCTGCTTCTTCATGATTGGCTGCGGGCGCTCATCCGATCGTAATCGTGAACGCCGCTGGCACCTCTGTGTGCCGCTACTGATGGCTGCTGCCGGCATCGCCATCGCCGGGCTCTCACCCACCAACCCGACCCTGGTTCTGGGTGGTTTGATCCTCGCCGGCATGGGGGCTAGCGCCGCGCTGCCAATGTTCTGGCAACTCCCCCCTGCGTTCTTGTCCAACCGTACCCAAGCTGCCGGTATTGCGCTGATCAGCTCCTTCGGCAGCATCGCGGCGTTCTTCGCGCCCTATCTGATCGGCTGGATGCGCGACACAACCCAGAGTGCAAGCCTGGCCCTTTACCTGCTCGCACTGTTCATCGCTCTCGGTGGTTTTTTGGTGCTGCGCACCCAAGCCTCCATCGTCAACCCTCAGTAAGAGATCATTGTCATGCTTGATCAACGCCTTATTCAGCAAGCCGCTGCCCGCCTCGACCACGCCGAGCGCTCACGCGAGCAGGTACGTCAGTTTTCCCTGGACCATCCAGAGATCACCATTGAAGACGCCTATGCCATTCAACGCGCCTGGGTGGCCCAAAAAATAAAAGATGGCCGCAAGCTGGTCGGGCATAAAATCGGCCTGACCTCCCGGGCCATGCAGGTGTCTTCCAACATCACCGAGCCGGATTACGGCGCGCTCCTCGATGACATGTTCTTCGATGAAGGTACCGACATTCCGTTCGAGCGCTTTATCGTGCCGCGAGTCGAAGTCGAACTCGCATTCATTTTGGGCAAACCCTTGAAAGGTCCGAACGTGACGGTTTTTGACGTGCTGGACGCCACCGAATGGGTGATCCCGGCGCTGGAAATCATTGATGCACGCATCCAGCAGGTCGACCCGCACACCAACGCAACCCGCAAGGTGTTCGACACCATCTCCGACAATGCAGCCAATGCCGGTGTGGTCATGGGTGGTCGCGCCGTACGCCCCACGGAGATCGACTTGCGCAAGGTGCCAGCCGTGCTCTACCGCAACGGTGTGATCGAAGAGTCCGGGGTTTCAGCGGCGGTACTCAACCACCCGGCGAAGGGCGTGGCCTGGCTCGCAAACAAACTGGCGGCCTATGACGTCACCCTGCAGCCAGGGCAAATCATCTTGGGTGGCTCCTTCACCCGTCCTGTGGCGGCCAACCCTGGCGATACCTTCCATGTCGACTACGACATGCTGGGGTCCATTGCCTGTCGTTTCGTTTGACCGGAGGTCTTCTCATGGATATGCCTATAAACACCTTCAAGCTTCGCCTGCAAAGCGGTGAAGCACAGATCGGCCTTTGGCTTGGTCTGGCAGATGCCTACTGCGCCGAACTGGCCGCTAACGCCGGATTCGATTGGCTGTTGATCGACGGCGAACATGCACCCAATGATCTGCGCGGGATGCTCGGCCAGCTACAGGCTGTAGCGCCCTACCCTAGCCATCCGGTGATTCGCCCGGTCATCGGCGACACTGCACTGATCAAACAAGTGCTCGATATTGGCGTGCAGACGCTGTTGGTTCCGATGGTGGAAAGCGCGGACCAGGCGCGAGAACTGGTGAAAGCAATCCACTACCCACCCAACGGCGTTCGCGGTGTCGGCAGTGCGCTGGCACGTGCGTCGCGCTGGAACAGTATTCCCGGTTACCTCGACAAAGCCGATGAACAGATGTGCCTGCTCGTGCAAATCGAAAATCGCGAAGGCCTGGCCAATCTGGATGCCATCGCGGCGGTCGACGGCGTTGACGGGGTCTTTATCGGCCCGGCGGATTTGAGTGCCTCAATGGGTTACCGCGGCAACCCGGGGCACCCCGAAGTACAGGCTGCTATCGAGGACGCCATTGCCCGCATCCAGAAAGCCGGCAAAGCGGCCGGTATTCTCAGCGCCGATCAGAAACTGGCCAAGCGTTACATCGAACTGGGCGCGGCGTTCGTTGCCGTTGGCGTTGACACGACCGTCCTGATGCGCGGCCTGCAAACCCTCGCTGCCACCTTCAAAGATGCTCCGGCGCCTACCAGCTCCGGCGGCGTGTACTGATTTTTTGAGAAACCCCATGAAACTTAACGATCTGAAATTGCTGCGCGAACAGGCTTACATCAACGGCCAATGGATCGAAGCCGATGACGGCAATCGTTTCCCGGTGACCAACCCGGCGAATGGCGAAATCATCGCCGAAGTCAGTTCTCTCGGCCAGGCAGAAACCGCACGCGCCATCGCCGCAGCCCAGGCTGCCCTGCCCGTCTGGCGAAGCAAGACCGCCAAGGAGCGTAGCACTATCCTGCGCAAATGGTTTGACTTGATCATGCTCAACCAGGAGGACCTCGCCCGTTTGCTCAGCCTGGAGCAAGGCAAGCCATTGGCCGAGAGCCGCGGCGAAATTGCCTACGGTGCCAGTTTCATCGAGTGGTTCGCCGAAGAAGCCAAGCGCATCTACGGTGACGTAATCCCGCATGACAAGCCGGGCCGCCGCCTAGTGGTGATCAAACAAGCCATCGGCGTGGTGGCAGCCATTACGCCATGGAATTTTCCCAATGCGATGATTACTCGCAAAGTCGGTCCGGCATTGGCCGCAGGTTGCACGGTCGTGGTGAAACCCGCGTCGGAAACGCCGCTGTCCGCACTGGCCTTGGCTGAACTGGGCGAACGCGCGGGCATCCCCGCCGGTGTGCTGAACATCGTCACCGGCAACCGTGCCCGTATCATCGGCGCCGAGCTGACGGGTAATCCCGCTGTTCAGAAGGTCTCGTTCACCGGTTCTACCGGTATCGGCAAAACCCTGATGGCGCAATGCGCCGAGACCATCAAGAAAGTCAGCCTTGAGCTCGGTGGCAATGCACCTTTCATCGTATTTGAAGATGCCGACCTCGATGCCGCGGTCGAAGGCGCCATGGGTTCGAAGTTCCGCAACAGTGGGCAAACCTGCGTCTGCACCAATCGAATCCTGGTGCAGAACAGTGTCTACGATGAATTCACGCGTCGACTGGTGGCTGCGGTCAATCAACTGAAGGTCGGTGCAGCTGACGTAGATAACGCCCAGCAAGGACCGCTGATCAATGCCAAAGCGGTGGCCAAGATCGAGGAACATATCAGCGATGCACTGGGTAAAGGTGCCACCTTGCTAGCGGGCGGAAAAACCCACGCGCTGGGCGGTAACTTCTTCCAGCCGACAGTGCTCGGTGAAGTGACCCCGGCGATGCTGGTCGCACGGGACGAAACCTTCGGCCCATTGGCGCCGGTGTTCCGCTTCGAAACCGAGGCCGAAGCGATTGCAATGGCCAACGACACCGAATTCGGCCTGGCGTCTTACATCTACACCCGCGATCTGGGGCGTGCCTGGCGCGTCAGCGAGGCGCTGGAGTACGGAATGGTCGGTGTAAACGAAGGATTGATCTCGACCGAAGTGGCGCCGTTTGGCGGCATCAAACAGTCGGGGCTGGGACGAGAAGGTTCGAAGTACGGCATCGATGATTACATCGAACAAAAGTATATGTGCATGGGTATCGGTCAAGCCTGAAACGTCTGACTGACGATAACAAACCACCCCAGCGCAACGCTGGGGTTGGGTAATGTAACCACTTGTGACTAGCGCTTGAGCGTTTTCAGTTCGTTGAGCAACGTCAACAACGTCTGCAACTTCTCCTCGCCAAAACCAGCCTGCAACCGCTGGTAATTCGCTTCCATGCTCTGACTCATTGAGTTGAAGCAGGCCTTCCCCTTCTCGGCCAGCCGCACCAGCACTCGCCGTTGATCCTGTTCCGCCTTACGACGTTCAACCATGCCGGCGGCCTCCATGCGCATCAGCACACCAGTCATGCTCGGTTTGAGGATGCAAGCCAGCTCAGCCAGGCGATTGATCTCAAGCTCATCATGCTGACTCAGGATCCGAATGACCCGCCATTGCTGCTCGGTCAACCCGTGCTGATTCAAAGAGGGACGGAAAAAACCCATTGCGGCTTCGCGAGCATGGAGCAATGTGAGGGTCAAAGATTGGCGCGGCCTGGACATCGGAATACGCTCGAACCCAAAGTTAGTTAATAGATTAACTAAACTCTATCATCCTCCGCTCAGCATTGCGCGGTCCTGATCATTACGAGGCGTCCCGGAATCAGTTGTGCTTGATCGGACACTCGCGCGGAAAGCGAGCCTCTCCAGTTCTGGCAGCCACGGTCAAAAGCTGCGGCACACAGGATCAAGACACCTACCGGTCGGAAGGCACTTAATACAACCCAACAGGTACAGAGCTTCTTGCAGGTTCTGCAGATGAGTTTTCCTTCACTTTTCCAGGCTGCGCCATGATCAATATCGAAACGCCTACCTACTATTCGGCAACCAAAAAATACAATCTCAGCTTCCCGACCCTTGAACAGGATGTGGAAGCAGATGTCGTGGTGATTGGTGGCGGTTTCTCCGGCATCAATACCGCGCTGGAACTCGCTGAAAAAGGCATCACCAATATCGTGGTGCTGGAAGCACGCTATCTGGGGTTTGGTGGCACTGGCCGCAATGGCGGTCAGATCATGGCGGGTATCGGCCACGACCTGGAAAAAATCAAGAAACACGTGGGTGAGCAAGGGCTGCGCGAGATCTTTGAAATTAGCGAACTTGGTGCTGGCATCATCAAGGATCGAATCGCCAAATACTCGATCGACGCTGACTTCTGCAACGGCTATGGCTACATGGGTTTCAACGCCCGCCAGGAAAAAACCCTGCGCGCCTGGGAGAAGGACTTCAAGTCGATCAACACCAAGGACGAAATCCGCTTTATGGCAGGGTCCGAGGTCAAGCAGATCATTGGCTCTGACGCTTATACCAGCGCGTTACTGCACATGGGTGGTGGGCATGTTCACTCACTGAATCTGTTGCTGGGCGAAGCCAAGGCACTCGCCGGGCACGGTGTGCGGATCTATGAGCACAGCCCGGCCCTGGAGGTCAGCTATGGCGAACGCATCACCGTACGCACAGGCCGGGGCTCGGTGAAAGCCTCCAAGTTGCTGTGGGCCTGCGACAGCTTCCTCAACAAACTGGAACCAGAACTGCACAAGACCACGCTGAACACATACGCCTTCCAGTTGATGACTGAACCGCTATCGGACGAAATGATCAACCGCATCAGTCCAATACGCGGCGCCTACAGCGATATTCGACCGGTGATCGACTATTACCGTGTCACCAACGAAAACCGTCTGCTGTTCGGTGCGGCGACGCCCTTTGTCGAGCACATCCCGCTGGACTTGAAGGCGTGGAACCGCAACCTGATGCTGAAAATTTTCCCGTACCTGAAGGACGTGAAAATCGACCTGGCATGGGGTGGTCCGATGGCGACCGGGGCCAATCTTTTCCCTCAAATCGGCACGCTCAGCGGTCGTCCCAATGCCTTTTATGTGCAGGGCTACGCCGGCTTTGGGGTTACACCCAGCCACATCATCTGCAAGGTATTGGCCGAGGGCATGAGCGAGGGTTCCTCTCGCTATGACCTAATCAGTTCGGTCAAACATGCGCAAATCATGGGCAAAGATCACATCCGTCCGCTGCTGCTGACGGCCGGCAAAAGCCTTCACCAACTCTCGGGTTATTTCAACGGTCGCCGTTGATCCCCACCCTTTCATTCACAGGAGAACTGCCATGCCCGTTACCACACTCAAGAAAGACATCCAGCTGTCCGAGCTCGACGCCTGGGGCACTGTCGCCGACCTCGGCTCCGAAATCCTCGAAGGTGAAGTCAAAGCCTTTGGAAAAATGACCTTTGGCGCACCGACCGACCCAGTCAGCAGTGCCTATTTCGGCACCACCCAAGGTAAATTCCGCATGGTCTACCCATTTGCGGAACAAGCCACCGTGGTCACTGGCGAAGTGGTTTTGACTGACGAGTCCACTGGCCAAAGTACGCGCTACAAGGCCGGCGACAGCTGGTTCGTGACCAAGGGCACGCCTGTGCTCTGGGACATTGTCAGCGAAAGCTTTGTGAAGCATTATTTCGCGGTTGCCTGACCGTTACCCGCTGCCGGCTCATGCCGGCAGCCTTTTGGCGAAGTTACCGACCATGAACGCCATCCCTGCCCAGGAAGTCGCTGGCCATTGCCTGCAGGCTTTCACTCAACTCGTTCCTGCCAGCCAGGCCGCGTTCTACTGTGTCGACCGGCAGCTGCAAGCCCGCGACTTCCGATTGCACCAGATGAGCGGTGAAATGCATCGCGATTATCTGGACAACTATCGTCAATTCGATCCGCTTCAACCGCGCAATTGTCAATCGAGCGGACTGGCAGTGGTGCCTCTTGGTTTCGCCATGGCCCGACAGCCCACCCGTGACAGTCGCCGCTATCGAGACTTCCTGCAACGCTACGGTGTCGTCGACGTAGTGGAGATACTCGCCCATCGCTCCGGCCAGCCGCTAGCCGCTATCTCCTTGTTGCGCACCGCTGCGCAAGGTGCTTTCACCGCGGATCAATTGGCTCAACTCAGTGCTTTGCAGGCGTTGCTGCAAATGGCGGTTGCCAACATGCAGCCCTATGAAGATTCGCTGTCAGAACTGACCCCCAAAGAGCGTCAGATCGCGTTGTTGTTGCGCCAGGGCGCCAGCAACAAACAACTGGCCCAGGAGCTGGATGTCGGTCTTCCCACCATCAAGACTCACTTGATCAACCTGTTCCGCAAAACGGGCGTGACCAGCCGCACCGAACTGGTGGGGGCGCTGTTCCTGTAAGCTGGTTCAACCATTTGGTTGATAGGCGAACCACCATCCCGGCCGCATGATCCAGGTTGTCAATTCATCCAACCGGAGCCATGCAATGACCACACAATCTGACTGGATCACCGTAGGTGCCCTCGCCGACGGTTTCGCCCCAGAAGCTTTTATCCTGCCCAACCTCGCCGATCTCAACGGCAAGACCTTCACGCTGCACTTCGCCAACGGCTGGCAGATCGAGCATCGCTTTGAAACAGAAGAGTTGAGCTGGAACGCCGCTGACGGTCACTCCAGCGGATCTGCGGCGTACCGCGCCACGTCCGTGCGTCCGGGCCTGTATCTGGTCGATTTCATCAAGCGCGAAGCCGGTCAGGCCTGCTCGGTGAGCCTGATCCTGGACACCGCCACGTCGTCGTTCACCGCCGTGATCGCGAGCATGCCGACGCAGGCAGACACACAGGAAGGACTGTACAGCCGCGCGCTCGCCGGTAAACCTCTGACGTCGGTTGACGTGCAATTTCTTCATGGCAGCCTCGACCACCCTTGGCAGGAAGGCCAATGCCCACACACGCCGACCCAAGAATTGGTCGGGTTGCGCAACATGTATCGCTATAGCCCCAGCGAAGTGTACGAGCACATTTATCTCAACGATCAGTTCTATTCCTGGCAGTGCCTAAAGGGCGTCGAGCAAGGCTTGTGCGATACCGACCGTTGCCACTACTACAAGATTGCCGAGCAACTGTACCTGTTCGTCTGGCGCGAAAAGATCATCCCTACCCTCGGCCTGGTATTGATCGACCTGAAACAGCACCGCAGCGACGGCAAGATCTTCGGCTACGCCGGTTCGTCCTTCGATGAGCTGTCGAACTTTCCAGTCAGCTCCTACTGCCAGGTCCTCAATCGCACGGAGTATCCCGATGCCTGAGTCACGCACGATTGTCATCACCGGTGCCGGAACGGGCATTGGTGCCGCCTGCGCGCGGCTGTATGCGGCCGAAGGTGCCAATCTGGTATTGGTCGGTCGCCGACGCGAGCCTCTGGAGCAGGTTGC
The DNA here is from genome assembly GCF_019955895.1 of Pseudomonas sp. GL-B-12. Lineage (NCBI taxonomy): Bacteria > Pseudomonadati > Pseudomonadota > Gammaproteobacteria > Pseudomonadales > Pseudomonadaceae > Pseudomonas > Pseudomonas sp. GL-B-12. The sequence goes on along the minus strand of NZ_JAHBCX010000011.1, from coordinate 198,013 downwards.
TCGGGAAACCGGGGGCCTGATCCTGGTAGGCGATGCAGCTTGTCCGGACACGTGGGAAAGTTTCGTTGCGCAGATTCGTGAGCGCTACGGCCGACTCGATGTGCTGTTGGCCTGTGCCGGCGGTCATGGCATGGGCAGCGCCACCCAGACCAGCCCGCAAACCTGGGAAGCTGCGTTGCGAAGCAATCTGGACAGCGCGTTCTACAGTACCCGGGCCTGCCTGCCGTTACTGATCGAAAGTGCCGGCAACATCGTGCTGATCGGCTCCATAGCCTCTTTGGCCGCCGGCCCCGAAGTGTGCGGATACACCACCGCCAAGCACGCGTTGCTTGGGCTCAATCGCTCACTGGCCAGGGACTATGGGCCACGCGGCGTACGTGTGAATGCTGTTTGTCCGGGATGGGTCACGACCCCGATGGCCGATGAGGAAATGCAGCCATTGATGAGTTTCTATGGCGACACGCTGCAGCAAGCCTACGACCGGGTTTGTGCCGATGTGCCATTAAGGCGTCCTGCCAGCGCGGAAGAAATCGCCAAGGTCTGTCGCTTCCTCGCCAGCGCCGACGCCTCGATCATCACAGGAGCGACCGTGGTCGCCGACGGGGGTTCAAGCATCGTCGATGTGCCAACGCTGGCTTACGCTCACATGGAGGCCGCCAATGCGTGAAGACTTCAATTTCAGCGGGAAAACGGTGTTGGTGACCGGTGGCGCGCAAGGCATTGGCCGAGCAATCGTCGAAGCCTTCGCATTGCGCGGAGCACGGGTGATGATCGCCGATCTTCGTCTGGCCCAAGCTCAGACGCTCGCTGCAGACCTGAAGGATCGAGCGTGTCAGGTTGAGGCTGTGGACGTCGATCTGGCCGACGCGACAGCGGTATCCAAACTGGTTCAAGGGTTGGAGCGACACTGGGGACGGCTAGATATTCTGATCCATAACGCCGGCTACTTTCCGCTGACGTCGTTCGCCGACATCACCCCGCCGATTCTCGAGCGCACGCTGGCAGTCAATCTCTCGGCATTGTTTTGGCTGACCCAGGCAGCCTTGCCAATGTTCCAGCGTCAGGGTGCTGGCTGCGTGCTGGTCACCTCGTCAGTCACCGGTCCAAGGGTAGCCTATCCGGGGCTCAGCCATTACGCCGCGTCGAAGGCCGGGGTCAACGGTTTCATTCGCAATGCCGCTCTGGAGCTGGCGTGCCATGGCGTGCGCGTCAATGGTGTCGAGCCCGGCATGATTGCCACGCCAGCCATGAACAATCTGGGTGACGATCAAGTCAATGGCGACATTGCCAACCGGGTACCGTTGGGACGACTCGGCTCTGCCGAGGACATTGCCGGGGCCATGCTCTTTCTTGCGTCTGATCTGGCGACTTACATCACCGGACAAACCATCGTAGTTGACGGTGGATCGACCTTACCAGAGGCGTGATTTCGCACCTCGGGTAAACGACCTGAACCGCATGGACGCCATCAGACACGGCTTGCACCTTCGAGCATCGACAGGGAATCCCTGAAGACGCGCGACAAGGCTGCAAGCCGTTTGCCGTAACCCTGCGGCGTCGCATAAATCAGCTCCACATGCAGGCTGTCGACAATGCCAAGATAGGCGTCGCAGAACACTTCAAGCTGCTCAGGCTGGACCCCCGCCGACTGGTATTTGTCATGCGCGGCGCTCTGAAAGCACCGGCGAATCCGTGCCAGGTAACCCTCGAACCCCGTGGTAATCATTGTGCGGATATCCGCTGGCGGGAAGTAGGCCGTGCGCAATAGAAAGCGCAGATGCGCCGACACGTCATAGCGTCCGATCAAACGTTCAAGATGCAATTGTCCGGGCACCTCCGTGTGCTCGGCCTCTTCCTCGAAGCATGAGGCGATGTACTGATGCTCATGTTCCAGGGCGATCGCGAAGACCGTCTTAAACAGGTCATCCTTGCTGACAAAATGCGCGTAAAGCGACGCCTTGCGCATGCCTGCCCTGACGGCAATCTCGTTCAGGGACGAGGCGTCGTAACCGTGATCGGCAAAGTGTCCGACCGCTACCGCGCAAATATTACTGGCCGAAGGGGTGAGCGGTTTCATGACATCGTTTTCCCTGACTCATAAAAAAGGACTCAGTGCTCAATCACACTGTTTGAGACAGCATCGGTGCAACGCGTGGTGAGCCACGTCAGACCCCAGACCAATAAAGCCGACAGCATCAGCAATAGCGCCCACTCAACAACACCCCGCTCCACCACGGCCCCTGCCAATGGTGTGGAGGAAGAGGAAATAACCAACTGAAAAGCACCGAGCAACGCAGCGGTCGAACCCAGCGCACGCACCTGAGAAGCCATGGCCAGCGACACCAATGTCGTTTCGCAGACGCCTAGTCCGAAGAGACTGAGGGCCACACCGGCAACCACGCCGATCAAGTGCGGCTCGCCCAATGCAAAGACCAGCGTCAGCAATGTTCCCATGAGCATGCATCCGGCCCCGAACAACGCGAGTGTGCTCAGGCCGAAGCGGATGACCAGGCGACCTGCGGTGATCGCGCCCAGCAGGATAGCAACCCCCGTCGCACCGAACACTGAACCAAAGCTCGTTGCCGATAAACCGAAATGGGTCTGATAAACGAACGCCGCGCCGGCAATGTAGGCGAAGAGGAAAAAGAACACTGAGGCCAAAGCGAGGGCCGGACGCAAGAAGTTCGGATCTCGCCAGATGTGCGCATAGGTACGCACGATGGTGTACGGTTGCCAGACAAGGCGTTTTTCTGCGGGCAGGGTTTCTTTGAGCGCCAGAACCGAGTTGAACAATACCCCAGCGCCCAGCACCGCTAGCACCACCATGATTGCCCGCCAACCGAAATGCCCACTCAGAAAGCCCCCCAGGGCGGGGGCTATCACTGGAGCCAAACCTTCGATCGTCATCAGCAAAGCGAAAATCTGCGCGGCTCGCGCACCTTCGGCGACATCGCGAACCATGCTCATGATGACCACCAGTGTCAGCGCGCTGCCCAGCCCCTGAACGAAGCGTGCAACCAACAGCCACTCCAGGCTCGGCGCCAGCGCAGCGGTCAGCGAACTGAGGATGAACACCAGCAACCCCGCCAGTAATGGTCGCCGTCTGCCAAGCGTATCGACCATCGGCCCAAATACCAGTTGCCCTGCCCCCATCGCCAGCAGAAACACTGTGAGCGTCAGTTGAACGCTCGAGTAGGAACGGCTGTACTCTTGGGCAATGCCCGGAAGGCTGGCCAGATACATGTCGACGGCTGAAGGGCCAAGGGCACCGATCACTGCGAGTGAAACCGCAAACCGCCAGTTGGATCGGGTACCGTTTTCTGAAAAAGTCATCGTAAGTCCTGGCGTCGAAGAGGGCTTCCTACCAATAGGTAGGAAGCCCCAGCAAGCTTATCCAGCACCTTGGCCAACGTCAATTAGTTAATAGATTAACGACCTACGCAGCTCCGACCGCTTGCTGCAAATGGGTCGAGCGGAAGTCCTTGGGCGAGAGATCGAACTGTTTTTTGAACGATCGGCTGAAGTGAGCGGAATCGGTAAACCCCCACTTGTAAGCGATCGATGTGATCGACTCACTCTTCAGGAACGGATTAGTCAGGTCATCCGCGCTTCGTTTGAGTCTCGCACGCTGAATGTAGCGGCAGACACTGTCGTCCTGCTCTTCGAACAACCGATACAAATGGCGAACCGAGATGTTCAAGCGGCTGGCAAGACCCACCGGGCTTAGACCCGGCTGGGTCAAGGATTCCTCAATGACTTTCTGGACATAGCTACGCAGATTGTTGCCCTGCAGGGATGCAGCGCTGTCACCCGGCATGTCATTCACTTCGAAGGCGGAGCCGAGCAGCGAGACAAAAGCTGATTGCAGGGCCTCACCCTCTGCACTCGAATCCTGGCCGTTCTGCCCTTCCCTGCAGAGTTGATCCATCAATACATGAAGCATACGGCCACAGGCCTTGCTGGAAGAAATCTTGCCGAAGGTTCTCGAACCACTTCCCAGGTGTTTGCACACCTCGCTGCGCGAGAGCGACAGCGAGGCATGTTCGATAAGTCCGAAAGGACTGATCTCGATCGACCCTGTGGAGTCCATCAACAACATATCGCCCGGGGCCAACTGAATGACGTGGCCATTTTGGGTGATCTGACAATAGCCACTGCGCTGGCTGACCAGGAAGCAATGTTGATCGTTATCGTGATCGGCGTTGGGCCGGTCGCGCGAAATCAAACCGGCGTTGGTACGCAGATTGGCCAGAGACAGACCGCCCCTGGACTGTTTGGAAACCTCGCCGATGAACAGCGAACGGTTGTAGGCCAGTTCAGTGTCGAAATGGCCACAGGCCGCTCGCAAGTCCCGAGTCCAGTTTTCTAATCCATGTTGCGCAGACTGATAGGTGCTCATGGGCATCTCCGCAGTGGCATCTTGTTTTTGTTGGTCAATAGTTAACATGTTATCTATATAGACGCAACAAATCCGTGGTACCGACTACAGAAGCACTTATGGTGCCAACACCTAAATTCAGAGTCCGTTCAATACCCGCTGAAAACCCACCAGCACATTGAGCAGCTCCTGACGCTGCTCGCCGCTCAGGGCGATGTAACGACGAAAGGCCGGCATTCGGTTGACCACCTCGCTACCGCCCATATGCTCCAGCCGAACCTGCCATTGAGGCCCGTCCAGATCGATTTGCAGGGTTTTGAAATCAAGCAGCATCAACGATTGATGCAACGCTTGGTCTTCTTCTAGGCGGGCCTGGAGTCTGGTTGCCAAAGCGGGGTCTCCTGCCCGTTGTCGATACCTCAACCCCGTGCGTCGAATCGACCCGCTATGGTGCAACTCGAAGCGAGCATTGCCCTCCTCTGAGGCGGGCACCCTGATCACGAACTGCGTCATCACCAGGTGCATCAGCAATTGCGATTCGGTGCGCTCGACGATGTCGACCTGAAGGTCGGCTTCTTCCAGAATCAGCACGGCCGCGGCCGGGCCTGTCGAGGTAAAACCCTCCCTTGCAAGGTTACGCCGCAGGTACTCCAGCGTGACCCCCGGTCGGTAACCTGCCGGGGCCCGCTGGGCACTGAATACCTCAGACAGTTTTTGCAGCATGGTCGAGATACCCGTTGTGAGGGTTGCCAAGTTCATGGGAAAACTCCTTGGCCAGCACTTCTTCGACCGAAGCCGGCTTGAATGGATTGACTTTCTGTACCACCAACGTCCAGAACAGGGCGTACGACGCCGTTATCCCGAGCATCACCCCGAACGGCACGTAGATATCCGCCGGGTTCATCCCTGGCGGGGTAATGAACCACATGCCCAGCAAGATGCCGACGCTGGAGAGAATCTGTGGCAACGGGAAGAATGGCGAGCGATAAGCGCGTGGCAGATCCGGACGACGAATCCGCAGGATGACCACCGACAGCGTCACTAACAGGTAGGCAAAACTCCACGCACAGACCGCCGCCAGTACCAGGTGCATGATGTTATCGGTATTGCCACCCAACCACAGGGCGTACAGGCACGGAATCATCATCGCCACCAGAATGCACAACAGCGGTGTCTTGAAACGCGGGTGCAAATAGGTGAACACCTTGGGCAACGCGCCATCGACTGCCATGCCGTAAAGAATCCTTGGTACTCCCGCCATCAGCGTATTGATGGTCGCCGCACCTGCAAACAGAAAACCGATCCCCAGCCACATCGGGCCGACATGTCCCATGACCTGCTCAGCAAATTTCGGAATGGCCATGGGGGTATCGAGCAAATGCACGCCAGTGGCAGCATCCAGCAACACGTTTTCGACCTGACGCTTCATCGCGGCGCCATAAATGAACATGCAGGTGGCAACACTCAACAGTCCCAGAATCATAGCCTTGGGCATGACCTTCGCCGAGTTGCGCAGGTCCGGAGCCAATGGAGTCACGAACTCGCAACCGACGAACATGAACATGGCCATGCCCACCAGCGACAGAATGGTGATCAAGTCAGTACCCACCAGAGAGACGCCGAACCAGCCATCCAGTTGTACCGCCGGCGCCGCGATCAGCCCCAGCACGCCAAACACCATCAACGTTGTCCACATACCGAAAGTCAGAATGATCTCGGCGCGGCCGAAGGCGCTGACGCCAAACGCATTGAGAACCCCGAACACGACGACGAACCCCACCCCGAGCAACCAGGAACCGCCGGCACTCTCCGCCAGGGTATTGAGGTGCTCGAAGTTCACCAGCGCCATGACCCCGGACAGAATGGTTTCCGCGGTGCCCGCGAACACATGCACGATCAGGTACGCCGACAACGTGCCGGTGATCGCGAAGAAACGCCCCATCCCGCAATTGATGTAGTCGTAGACCGAACCGGTGGTTGGCAGGATCGACGCCGCTTCGGCGAAGGTCGTCGCCTGGGCAAGCATCATGACTACCGCAATCAGCATGGCCACCGCGAATGCGCTGCCGCCGATACCAAAGCCCATGGTGGCGGTGAGAATCACCGGGCTGGCCATGATCAAGCCAATGGTGCTGGCCAACGCGGTTGGAAAACCAACGCTGCCCCGTTTCAGATGCTGTGTGAGCCGGTCATTGATCGACATGGTGCGGATCCTCGAAAGCGGATTTCTTGATGGATGTATCGAGCCGTTCAAGGAGCCGGCGGTGAAGCCCTCCCCAGCCAGTCCCTGATCGAAACGGCCTCGTGTTCAGGATCACTTTGCGCTCGTCCCGGCCCGTCGTCTTGCCCATGTCTGCCGCCGGTTTTGTTGCTGCCTGCCAAGGAGCACGGTCTGGCCGGCAGAGTCAATTCTGTGGCACGCAGATCAAAGACTTCCCTCGCTACCAATCACCTTAATGCGCCCTCGACCAATAATGCTGGGGAACGTAACAATGGAGCAAACGCTGAAAACACGATCGCTTTCCAAGGCCATTGGCCTGGGCGTCGCGCTGCTGACCGCCAACTCGTCCGCCTACGCCTACGAGCTTTACGCCGATGAAGACACTAAAGTCACAGGCAACTTCCTGGCTGTCTACGGGATGTTTAACAGCCGGAAAAACTATGACGGCACCAACGGTGGCTCCAGTTGGCGCGAAGGTTTTATCAAGTATGGACTGAGTATCGATCAGACTCTCGGCAATGCAGGAAGCTTGTATGGCACGGCCAATCTAGTCAGTTCGGGCACATGGGGGGATGGTGATGCAGCGGGCATTACGGATGGCACCGAGCGCACCACGAAATTCGATGAAGCCTTTGCAGGATGGCGTTCAGGCGAACTTTTTCCAGTCCTGGGCAAGGACGGCGTAGACCTGTCGTTCGGCCGCCAGATCATCACCCTCGGCGACGGCTTCATCATCAACGATGATGGCCTGAATTTTGGCAAGGGGCCTGCCGACGGTAAGCTCAATCGAGGAGGAGCGTACTACCTGGCCGCCCGGCATGCTTTCGACGAGACCGCCGTCGTTCGCCTGGGGGGCAAAGACGGCGTACACGGCAGCATGATGTGGATGAAGTCCAACAATCGCTCACAAGCCAACACCGAAATGGCCGCAGGCACGCTGGAATACACAGCTCAACCGGGTACCCTGGGCTTGACCTACATCCACGGCATCGACGTTGACGATCGCTACGCCAGCGACTTCCAGAAGCAACGCGAGGGTATGAACATCTATAGCCTTCGCGGCACGGGCAATGCCGGGATAGAAAACGCCCACTTTGCTTTCGAATATGCCTGGCAGGACAAGGACGCCGGCGACGAAAAAGCCTGGTACACCGAAGCCGGCTACACCTTTGCTGATTTACCCTGGTCGCCCGACCTGACTTACCGCTACAACCGGTATTCAAAGAACTGGGATTCGATGTTCAACGGTTTCAACCGCGGCTATGGCACCTGGTTCCAGGGTGAAGTGGCCTCCAACTATTCCGGCCCCTTCAATAGCAACACCTCGGTCCAACATGTCGCATTGAAGGTCAAACCGGTCGACGTGGTAACGGTCGGCGCGCTGTTCTTCGACTACAAGACCCTGCACAAAAGCGACGCACTGAACCTCGATGGTCGCGAGCTGGATCTGTACGCCGAATGGGCTGTGAGCGAACACCTGATCGTCACTCCACTGCTGGGCCTGTACAAGCCGAACAAAGATGAAAGCAACGGCGGAAATCAGGTGGGCGGCAATGGCACCAACGTTTACAGCCAGCTAACCGTGGCCGTACCGTTCTGATGACCTTCAGGAGCTGCACTGCGCAGCTCCTGAACCAAACTACTGTTTGTGTTCAAGCAACATAGTCTGAATCCGTTGCGTAGCCTGGCGGGTACTTTGCGCCAGCTTTCGGACTTCGTCGGCCACCACGGAAAACCCACGCCCGACTTCCCCCGCCCTTGCAGCCTCGATCGCGGCGTTCAGCGACAGCAGGTTCGTCTGGTCCGCAATGCCTTTGATGACACTCACGACGTTTGCGATTTGCCCGTAGGTCGCCTGATTCTGCTCAAGCAACTGCTGATGAGTCGTCCTGGCTGACTGCTCATCGCTGATGTCGCGCACCGCGCCGATCACCCGGGTCAATCGCCCCCGCTCATCTCGGACCGCTCGACCACGCTCTCGACACCAGATGTAGTCACGCGTCTTGTGGCGCATCCGGTATTCACACACGTACTCACCACTGCCGTGCATGCCGAGAATTTCACGGTCAAAGATCGCCATGATCTTCGGCAAGTCGTCAGGATGAGTAATGCTGACTTGAGCATCCCAGCCGTCGGGCAACTCATGCGGGGAATAACCCATGAGGAGGCGGAACTGATTGAAAATCCGCATCCGACTGCCGGGGTCCTGAACGTCACCGTTGACCACGGTAATGTCCCAGCAGCCCTCGGTGAGTGTTGACTGCAACAGTTCCCAGATTTGCGTCTCCTGCTGATGCTGACGTGACAACAGATTCTGCTGTCTCAACTCAGCCTCAAGTGCATCCTCGCGTTGCCGGCTCTGCTCAATTTGCTGGCGAAACGCTTCAAGCGCTTGCTGTGCATGTTGCAACTGGGCAATCTGGTCCTTGGCTAATTCCTCTGCCTCAAGAAGCCGTTGGCTGGCTTGCGCTCTATACTGCGCGAACTGTTCCAGACACGCCTGCACCTGCGGATAGGCGTCCAGTGCTTGTGCCTCAAGCCCCTCATCGGCCAGCAATCGTGCCAAGATTTCAGCAAGTTGCTGCATCGGTATATTTTTCTTGAAGAACATCAGTCTGTCCTTTGCTAATCGAGTCGACACTCAGGATCTGATAGCAAACCGATGCAGATTACTTGTACGAGATTGCTGAGCCTTTTGCTCCTGTCTGCCATAAACAAAAAAAAGCCCAGTTGCGCTTGAGCGACCGCCGATACCCGCAGCCGTCAGACGTCAGACGTACGAGCCATCGTGCATCTGTAGGATAGCGACCCGCTCTCAAACCACCGATACTCGTCCTCAGGCCCTGCCCACGTCCAAACGACGTTCCGGTCCTTTATGACTTCGTGACGAAAACAATAAGAATGTCGCACAGAGGTACCTACGAATGAGCCGTCATGATCGTGGTCACGCCAGCCTCCTGGGAGCGTTCAGCGCGATAACACTGGAGCTTCTGCGCCTGGCGCAGAACAAAGACATCGAGCATTTCCACCAGGCCGCGCTGAGCTGCATGAGCCAGCTATTGCCCTTCGACAGTGCCTGGTGGGGCCGTGCAGCGCTGATTGACGGGTTGCCAGAAGAGCACAGTTCCTACCTCTACAAACTGCCCCGCAGCTACCTGCCCGACTGGCAATCGATTCGCCATATCGACGTGACCGTCGGCAAGGTCCACGACAATCCGGGTCACGCAGCCATCGTCGACATGCGCAACCCCGCCAGCGGACCCGGGCTCAACTGGCTCGGCGAGTCCTATGGCATTGGCGAATTACTGTGCGTTGTGTACGTCGACCCGCAAACCCACCTCAGCGATCACCTCACGGTGTATCGCGCTCCCGACGCACCGCGTTTTACCGAGCAGGACTGCCTGTTATTGAACAACCTCATGCTTCATCTGGTGGCGGCGGTATCGGCCAATCAGATTCGCACTCTAGTGGCCATGCGCGAAACCCTCACCAGCCCGCGTAATCTGGCGCTCGCCGTATGTGACCAGCGCGGCACACTGCACTGCGCGGAACGTGGCTTCGTCGATTTGCTGCTGAGCGAGTGGCCGGACTGGACCGGCCCTTGCCTGCCGGTGGCGATGGACGCTCAGGGGTATGAAGGCAAGCACCTGCAGGTCGAGGCCTCGACGGTCGGCGATCTGTTCCTGCTGGCAGCCCGAAGCCGCACGGTGCTGGTGCAACTGAGTCCAAGGGAAAACGATGTGGCTCAGGGCTTCGGCGAAGGCAAGACCTACAAGGAAGTTGCCCGCGATCTGGGCATGTCACCCAATACCGTGCGCCACCACATCCGCGCCATCTACAGCAAACTCGGGGTCAAGGACAAAGCCCGAATTGCCCATCTGCTGCACGCCCCACCTGACTGATCTGCACCGCTGACTCGCGCTGACTTTTTAGCTGTCTTTTTGACAGCCACGGGACGCTTTTGCCCTTTTTTTGCCCCTCTGCCAATTACGGGCGATCCGTTCGCCGCATAACAACTCAAAGAAGAGACGCAATGCCCATGACCAATACCTTCACCCGCAACACCGCACTGGCCCTCATCAGTGGTCTGTCGAGCCTGCACGCTGGTGCTGCCGACCTCAACGCCCGGGATTTTTTTGGCGCCCCTTCGGGCACCACCCTGGGCGTGCTGTATTTGCCGGCAAGCCGCTCCAGCGATTTCCACGGCCCGGCCGACAGCACAGGCAAAGCCGACCTGAAGGTCAACGCCGTGGCTTATCGCCAGGTATTTTTCACCGACATTTGCGGCACGCTCTGCACTCCACAGTTCATCGTGCCCTTCGCCGACATCAACGCCCGCCTGCCGGGTGCCAGCCAGCACACTGGAGAAAGCGGTTTCGGTGATCCTCAGGTCGGCGGCACCGTGTTCTTCATCAACGACCCCGCCTCGCGCACCTACAGCGGATTGCTGACCCTGATTACCCTGCCGGTGGGCGAGTACCACGGCAACAATCCGGATGTGTCGCCCAGTGCCAATCGCTGGGGCGCCACCTTCGTTTACAACTACACCCAGGGCATCGGTGAAAAATGGGTGCTGGAAGCCAACCTCGAAGCCCAACTCTATGGCAAGAACGACGACTACTTCGGCAGCGACCTGAAACAGGACCCGCTGTATCGACTGCAAGCCTTTGCCTCCTACGACTTCACTTCAAGCACCTATGGCGCGTTGCGACTGATCCATGCCGATGGCGGCGAGTTACGCATCAATGACCAGCGCATCGACGACACCCACAAGCGCTACACCCAGGTGGGTTTCGAAGTCGGACATTGGCTCGATAAACAGAATCAGTTGATGTTCAGCCTCTCGCAGAACGTCGCCACCGACAACGGCTATCACGGCACCGACGCGCTGCTGCGTCTGGTCCATGTGTTCTGAATTCATATATCGGAGTTTGACCATGAACACCCAGACCAAACCGCTGACCCATCACCGCTCGCTCGCTGCATCGCAACTGGCATTGCTGGCAGCCATTGTGCTGTTCGCTGCCATTACCCCAACCATCCTCATGACCGCTCCGGCAGTGGCGGCGCAACTGGCGACTCAATGGCAGTTGAGCCCCTCACAGATCGGCGATCTGTTCTCCACTGAACTCGGTGCCATGAGCCTGGCCACCCTGCCCGCGCTCTGGTGGCTCAAACGAATCGACTGGCGCCGCGCCGCTTTGGCAGCCGGAGTTTTGTTTATTGCAGCCAACCTGCTTTCGATACTTGCCCACGATTACTCGATACTTCTGGCATTGCGCTTCTGCAGTGCCCTGGCCGGCGGATCATTGATGATCATCTGCCTGTCCAGCGCTGCCTCGACGCCCAACCCCGGTCGAGTCTATGGCTTATGGGTGATGGGGCAACTGGTAGTCGGGGCGATTGGTTTGAGCATCTTGCCACGCCTGTTCGAACACTACGGGCTGTCGGCCTGCTACTTGATCCTCGCCGGGTTGATGACCGTTTTTCTGCCACTGGCGCGTTACTTTCCCGAGGGCAGCCCACCAACTGAAAAAAACGCCGAGCACGTGGCCCTCGTCTCTAAATGGAAAGCCGCACTGGGCATTCTTGGCATCCTGAGTTTTTACATCAGCCTGAGCGGCGTCTGGACCTTTATCGGTTCCATCAGTACACGCGCCGGCCTCTCTGCCGAGTCCAGCGGCGAGATTCTTGCCATCGCCACGTTGACCGGCATTGTCGGTGCAGGTTGTGCCTCGCTGATCGGCAATCGTCTGCCACGCCTGCTGTTGTTGCTGCTGGGTTACGGGCTGATGGCAGGCTCGGTGCTGTTGTTGCTGGGCCAACCCGAAATGCTGCGTTTTGCGTTGGCCGCGCTGCTGTTCAAGTTCACCTGGACGTTCATTCTGCCGCTGATTCTGGCCTGCCTGGCCGACCTCGATCGCTCCGGAAAACTGATGAACGCTTCCAACCTGGTGATCGGTGGTGGCCTGGCCATCGGCCCGACAGTGGCTGGCCGGCTGATCGAAGCCAGCGGCGGCTTCCAATTACTGCTGATCGGGGGGGCCTGCATCACCTTGCTGTCCCTGGTGTTGATTCTGAGCTGCCGCCCTAGCGCATGAGCAGCCCTTTTACCCTAAAGAAAATGGAAACGACGATGAATCGAAAAAGTGCATTTTTCTTCGACGAACTCAGCCTTTGGCACAGCGCCGGACTGCACGCCTTGACCTTGCCAGTGGGAGGCTGGGTGCAACCGCCTGCTGCTGCCGGCCACGCCGAATCGCCGGAAACCAAACGCCGGTTGAAAAGCCTGCTGGACGTTTCCGGCCTGACCCGACACTTGCAGGTACGAAGCGCCAATGCGGCAACGCATGAAGACCTGCTGCGGGTTCATACGCCTGACTACCTGCAACGCTTCAAAGCCATGAGCGATGCCGGGGGCGGCGAATTGGGGCCGAGCGCACCCATCGGGCCCGGCAGTTATGAAATAGCCAGACTCTCCGCCGGACTGGCCATAGCAGCGGTCGATGCCGTGCTATCCGGCGAGGTCGACAATGCCTATTCCCTGTCACGTCCACCGGGCCACCACTGCCTCGCTGACAGCGCCATGGGCTTCTGCTTCCTGGCCAATATCGCCATCGCCATTGAGGCCGCAAAAGCTCACCGTGGCCTGGGCAAAGTCGCGGTGATCGACTGGGATGTGCACCACGGCAACGGCACGCAATCAATCTTTGAAGAGCGTGGTGATGTGCTGACCATATCGCTGCATCAAGACGGCTGTTTCCCTGCTGGTTACAGCGGTGAAGCCGATCGCGGCCGCGGCGCGGGACTGGGGGCGAATATCAATATTCCGTTGCCCCCCGGCAGCGGTCATGAGGCATATCTCTATGCGATGCAGCGCATCGTGATTCCGGCGCTGGAGCGCTTCGAGCCAGAGTTGATCATCGTCGCCTGCGGTTATGACGCCAATGCCGTCGACCCGCTGGCCCGGATGCTGTTACACAGTGACTCGTTCCGGCAAATGACCCGTTGCGTGCGCAAAGCCGCCGAACGTCTGTGTCAAGGCCGTCTCGTTCTGGTGCATGAAGGCGGGTATTCCGAAGCGTATGTGCCGTTTTGCGGGTTAGCGACCATTGAGGAACTGGCGGGCGTCAGGACTGAAGTCGCAGATCCAATGTTGGAATTTGTGCAGTTGCAGCAACCGAAGGAGGCGCTTGCGACGTTTCAGCGGCACTTGATCGATGAGATGGCCGAAGCACGCTGAGCCTTGGTGCTGACAACGTTGCGGGGCAATTCCACCGCCCGAGCGTGACGCAATGAAAATCCGATGCCATGACAGGCATCGGGTTTTTATTTTTTACCGCCAAAGATCAAACGTGATTTGGCTGGCAGTCAGCAGTTGCTGATCAGTCGTTTCAACACGGTTTTGAACGTTTCGATCTGCGTCTCGCTGAATACGGCAAAGACTGTATCTTGTTGCGCCTGAGCGATCGCCCAAAGGTCTTCGGTCTGCTCGATACCGGCAGCCGTCAGATGTACACCGTTGGCATCGTCGCTCACCAGTCCCTTGCGTTTGAGGTTGGCTACGGCCTCATCGATTTCCCGAACAGGCATTGCTACCTCTCGCAAAAGATCGTTGGGACTCAGCCTGGCGTCGTTTTCCAGCACCATCAACATCCGCGCTTCGCTGGTACGCAGACCGGTGGACAACTGCCGGGGCTGATAGCTCGACTGGTAAGCCCGCACTGCCTGCGTCATCAGGTAGTACAAGTTGTGGCAAAGGCGTCTCTGGAAATGACTGCTCGGCGACTGGTTTTCATCGCGTTTGGTCATGCGGGTATGAGGCAAGACCATGGAGTAAGCACCCTGGTGATACAGCAATGGCGAGCGACCGAAATCGTCGAAGGCCACCACTTTGCCGATCATGATCCAGTGGTCGCCACCATCCACCTGCTGGTACTTCTCGCAGTGAAAACGCGCCGAGCAATCGGCGAATACCGGAGAGCCACCCTCCCCCGATTCGTACTCGATCTCGGCGAAGCGATCTTCCTTGGGTCGAGCGAAATTGTTGGACAGGTCAATCTGGTCCGCCGCCAGTACGTTGACCGCGAAATGGCTGGCCTGCTCAAACACCTCGTGACTGTTGGAGCGTTTATCGATACTCCACAGCACCAGAGGCGGATCGAGGGACACCGAGTTGAAGCTGTTGGCGGTCACCCCGACTTTGCGCCCGGAGGCGGTGGCGGCCGTCACCACGGTCACCCCGGTAGCGAAGTTGCCCAGTGCCCGGCGAAACGCCCGTGGGTCGAAGGTGGTTTCAGTGGCTGCGCGAACGCTGTTATCAGTCATGCAAGACTCCCGGACTGCTTCCATGAGCAGTCCTGATTGTTGTTATGAAGGCGGGTTCAGATCATGCTCGGATCGGGCTCCAGGCCCATCAGTTCGCGGCCGAGGATCTGCGCACAGACGTCGTAGTCGGTGTAGGCATGGGCACCCGTCATGTGCGAATCGCGAAACAGGCGCTGCATCTCGTTATGTTCGAACCAGGCATTGCCACCGGCTGCCTCGAACAGCCGATCCACGGCCTGGATGCACATTTTGGTGGCGTAGGCCTGATTAGTGCGCCAGAACGCCAGGGTTTCGCGACTTGGATAACGCTGCTGTTCACTGTGTTCGGCGTGTTCCTGCCAGGTCTTCTCGAGAAAGGCTCGGGCTGCGGCGACCTGGTGAGTCGACTCGGCCAGACGCATCAGCGCAGGGGTCGCGGCACCGACTGCCGCACCGGTATAAGCACGCACGCGGGTCTTGGTCTTTTCGCGGAACACCTCAAGCATCCGCTCGGCCACACCCAGGCTCACGGTGGAGAAGCCGCTGGCGAAGTAAGGACGGTACGGCGAGTAGAATATTTTGCTGTCCGGGTACAGACCGAAGCCTGCAGACTTGCCTTCCATCATGTCCTTGGCTTTCTGGATTCGATGTTCCGGCACCCGCACATTGTCGATGATCAAGGTTTTGGTACCGC
The DNA here is from genome assembly GCF_019955895.1 of Pseudomonas sp. GL-B-12. Taxonomy (NCBI): domain Bacteria; kingdom Pseudomonadati; phylum Pseudomonadota; class Gammaproteobacteria; order Pseudomonadales; family Pseudomonadaceae; genus Pseudomonas; species Pseudomonas sp. GL-B-12. The sequence goes on along the minus strand of NZ_JAHBCX010000011.1, from coordinate 182,413 downwards.
TGCCTTTCATACCGGCGGCGAACCAGTCGTCACGAATCTGATAATCACTGCGCGGCAGAACTGCGAAGCAGTAATCCTGAGTGCCCTCAGCGTTCTTGCGACGAAAACCGACAATCGCCCACTCGGCGTGGTCGCTGCCGCTGCTCCAACCCATTTCACCACTGAACAGCACTCCGCCTTCGATTTCTTCGGTGCGACCAAAAGGCGCGATGCTGCTACTCGCGGTGGCATTCGGGTCATCGCCCCAGACTTCCTGCTGCAGTTCGGCCGAGAACAGCGCCAATTGATGACTGTGGGTGCAGAGCAGGCTCATAGCCCAGGCAGTACTGGCACAGGCACCCGCAAGCAAGGCAATGCAATCGGCAAACTGGGGCAGCGATAACTCCATGCCACCGAAGGCTTTCGGCTGAAAGGCACGGTGCAAACCGATGCTTTTGAGCAGCGCAATATTCTCGCCGGGGACCTTGCGATCCTGCTCCGCCTGGAAGGCGTTTGCAGCGATGGTCGGCAGGATGGACTTCAGGTCTTCAAGGAGCGGGTTTGGCTTTTTCATAGATGGCCCTGCTTATTATTGGATGTCCAGGCGACTCCCATAATTGCAGAGTGGCGCTGGATGCAGAGCCAGTATGGAGACACCCCTCCGGGTAGAAAATGCACCTTCCAGAGCCAAGATTGTACTTTTCAAAGGCGATGAGCCAAACCTGCCAAACACATCCTTACGGCGCTGGCAGCCACAGACATAGGCTCCGGCAGCCACAGTCAAGCCAGCCTGGAACCCATGGATTAACCTCGGGCTTTTATTTATTCGCGACCAGGAAAACCCCATGAGCGATATTCCACTGCTGCCTCAAGTTGAAGCCTTCCTCAGTCGAAGCCATGCGCTGTTCATCGACGGTGGCTACATTCAGGGTCATTCCAGCCAGACGCTGGAGGTGATCAACCCCGCCACTGGCCAGGTCATCGCCCGCGTCACCGAAGCAGATCCGGTCGATATCGATGCGGCAGTGGCGTCGGCCAACCACGGCTTCAAGCAGTGGTCCCAGGTCGCACCGGCGACTCGCGCAAACGTGCTGATGAAACTGGCCGACCTGCTGGAGCAGAACCGCGAAGAACTGGCGCAGATCGAAACCTGCCAATCGGGCAAGATCATCCAGATTTCCCGGGCCTTCGAAGTCGACCAGGCCGCACACTTCCTGCGTTACTACGCTGGCTGGGCGACCAAGATCAGCGGTCAGACCATCACCCCGTCACTGCCCTCCTTCGCTGGCGAACGCTATACCGCCTTCACCCTTCGCGAACCCGTCGGGGTGGTCGTCGGCATCGTGCCGTGGAATTTCTCGACCATGATCGCCATCTGGAAACTCGCCTCGGCGCTGGTAACCGGCTGCAGCATCATCATCAAACCCAGTGAATTCACGCCGCTGACCATTCTGCGGATCGCCGAACTGGCCATTGAAGCCGGCCTGCCTGCCGGTGCCCTTAACGTATTGACCGGTGGCGGTCTGGTGGGTAAAGGACTGATCGAACATCCAGGCACCGACAAGGTTTCGTTCACCGGTTCGGTACCGACAGGCATTGCCGTCGGCCAGAGCGCTATGGGTGCCGGGCTGACCCGCGCCACACTGGAACTTGGCGGAAAAAACTCCGCGGGTTTCCTGCGCGATGTAGATTTGGACAAGGCGGTCAACGGCATCATCGAAGCCGGCTTCCTGCATTCAGGGCAAATCTGTGCCGCCGCCGAGCGGTTCTTCGTCCATCGCTCACAGATCGATCCGGTCATGGACAAACTGGCCCAACGCCTGGGCGCACTGAACATCGGTTCGCCACTGGATGAGCGCACCGAATTCGGCCCGGTCACCAATCGCCAGCATCAACTTAAACTCGGCGAGTTTTTCGCCAAGGCTCGATCAGAAAACAACACCATCATTTACGGTGGCAATCTTATCGACCGCCCGGGCTGCTACGTCGAACCAACAGTAGTACTCGCCAACACTGTCAATGACACGCTGCTCAACGAAGAAACATTTGGTCCGATTGCGACGTTCTTCCCTTACGACAGCGAAGAAGAGCTACTGGAATTGATGAACAACACGCCTTACGGCTTGAGTGCCAGCCTCTGGACGAACGACCTGGGCAAGGCGCTGCGCATGGTACCTGCCATCAACGCCGGAACGGTTTGGGTGAACATGCACACCCTGCTCGATCCTGCGGTGCCATTCGGCGGCAATAAATCTTCGGGGGTCGGTCGCGAGTTTGGCAGCGCGTTCATCGATGACTACACCGAACTCAAGTCGGTGATGATTCGCTACTGATAACGCCAACAAACCCAGGACCGCCCGGTATTCGTGGGCCGGGCGGCCTCGGGGTTGCCTTGCGACAACGCTGTAAGGCCGGGGATCAAGCGACTCCCCATTGCGCCATGCACCCCGTCCCTGGGGTCATTTTGATCTATTTCAGACACCCGCCTGACTGATGAACTTGGTCGTCAGATAGGCATCCAACCCTTCAGTCCCACCCTCACTGCCGTGACCACTGGCCTTGATGCCGCCGAATGGCGTTTCCGGCAGGGCCAAACCAAAGTGATTGATCGAGACCATCCCCGCTTGCAGGCGATTGCCCAACTCGGTGGCCGTTTTCAATGAGCGGGTGAATGCAAACGCAGCCAGCCCGTACTCCAGACTGTTGGCTTGCGCGATCACGCTGTCCAGATCATTGAAACGCAACAACGGCGCCACTGGACCAAACGGCTCTTCGTTGAGCAGTCGAGCCTGTTCAGGCACGTCGGTCAATAACGTCGGTTCAAAAAAATGCCCGATGCCACCGATGCGATTTCCGCCGGTCAGCACCGTGGCGCCCAGATCCCGAGCATCGGCGATCAACTCTTGAACCATCATCAAGCGCCGGGCATTCGCCAACGGCCCCATCTGACTGCTGGGGTCGAAACCGTCGCCCACCTTCAACTGCACTGCCAGTTCGGTAAATCGCCGGGAGAACAGATCGAACACGTCGTCATGCACATAGAAGCGCGAGGGCGAAGCGCACACTTGTCCGGCATTGCGGAACTTGAGGGTGCAGGCCAACGCAGCGGCGGCTTCCACATCGGCATCCGCGCAGACGATAAACGGCGCGTGGCCGCCCAACTCCATCGTCGTCAGTTTCAAATGCGTCGCCGCCAGGGCTCCGAGCTGCCGGCCCACGGCCGTCGAGCCGGTGAACGATACCTTGCGGATGACCGGTGACCGAATCAGGTAGTCGGAGACGTGCGCCGGATTACCGAATACCAGGTTCAACACGCCCTTGGGCACACCGGCATCGTGAAAACAGCGCACCAGCTCGATCACGGCGCCGGGTGCCTCCTCAGGCCCTTTGATGATGATGCTGCAACCCGCCGCCAGCGCTCCTGCAATCTTGCGCACCGCCTGATTGATCGGGAAATTCCACGGGGTGAAAGCCGCTACCGGACCTACCGGCTCGCGCACCACCAATTGGCGTACGGCTGCGTTACGTGAAGGCACGATACGACCATAGGCCCGCCGCCCCTCCTCGGCATACCACTCAATGTGGTCCGCCGCGCTTTTGGCTTCCATGGTCGATTCTGCCAGCGGCTTGCCCTGATCCAGCGTCATGCACTCGGCCATCAGTGCATGGCGGTCACGTACCAGCGCGGCTACGCGGCGCAAGATGCCCGAGCGGTCGAAAGCAGACATCGCTGACCATGTTGCGAACCCGCTGGCCGCGGCGGCCAATGCGGTATCGAGATCTTCACTCGAAGCCAATGGCAATTGCCCAAGCGTCTCCCCCGTCGACGGATTGAGAACAACCGCCGTGTTGCCGGAGCTGCCGGCAGTCCATTGGCCGTCGATGTAAAACAACAGGTCGGTGTACATGGATCACTCCTCGGAAAAGGTCATTGGACGCAGGCGATGGCACAGGTATCGACCCTGCATCAGCGGCACTGAAAAACACAGCAACAGGTTGACACTATCAACCATATACTCGTAAATTTAGTTCACCATGTCAACCATGTTTCATGATCACCTCTGAGGCCCCAATGAGAGACGTCATCCTGTGTGAATGTTTCGCCCGCGACGGTCTGCAGCACGAACCGGACTTTCTGCCTACTCCGATAAAACGCCAATTGGTGGAGCGATTCGCCCAAATCGGCTTTCAAAGGATCGAAGCAACCTCCTACTCCAATCCTGCGGTGATTCCGCAATTTTCCGACGCCAGCGCGCTGCTGGCGACGCTGCAGCGGCGTGCCGGGATTTTCTATAAAGCGACCTGCGCCAACGTGCGGGCAGTGGAGCGAGCGGTCAGCGACTTCGCCGCCGGCCACGGCGCCAATGAAATCAGCCTGCTGGTATCCGCCTCTGAGTCGCACTCGCTGAAAAACCTCAAGCGCAGCCGCGAAGATCAATGGTTGAACATAGAGCAGATGGCCGAAAAGGCCCTCAATCGATTCCGCCTGATCGGCACGATTTCCGTGGCGTTCGGCTGTCCGTTTGAAGGGCGCGTCAGTGAGGCCAGTGTACTGGCGGATGTTGAACAGTTTGCCAGGCGCGGGGTGAAGTTCGTCACCCTAGGCGATACCACCGGTGTCGCGACACCACAGAGCACCAAACGCCTGTTCAGTGCGGTGCTGGCGACATTTCCCGGGATCACTCCAATCGCTCACTTCCACGACACCCGTGCTACCGGCCTGGTGAATTACGTCGCGGCGCTGGAAGCCGGGGTCACCCATTACGACTGCGCCTTCGGGGGTGTCGGCGGTCATCCGGCCAAGGTCAAGTATGGCGGCGGACATACCGGCAACGTCAGCACCGAAGACTGGATCAACCTGCTGGAGTCAATGGGCGTGCGCACCGGTATCGACCTGGACCGCCTGCTCGACGTGGCCGCCGAATGTGAAGCCGCTCTCGGTCGTGAACTGCACAGCCGGGTGCTGCGCAGCGGGCTGAATCCACTGCTGAACACGAATTTCCCTCAAGCGACATCATCCGAAGAAGAGGTATAAAAATGCTCAGCCTCAATCCGGTTGCCCGACAGTTACGGTTGTTCTGCGGAGTGTTATTGCTTTCAACGCCAGTGTTCGCCAGCGATAAATTGCTGCTGGTTGAACGTGATGACTTGATCCGCGGCCCGGCGAACGAAACACTGCTGGGCCAGCACATCTGGGAAATGCACAAAACCGATCTGTCGCGCACGACCCTGGTCCAACTCGACCAGCAGACGCCAGTGGTCAGGCATGACGTCGGCGAGCGCACGTTAATCGTGCTGCAAGGCAAGGTCCAGTTTCACTTCGCGGATCGGGAAGTGGCCTTGGCAGCCGGCGATTACGTGGCGATCCCTCCGGGACAGGCCTATCAGATGACGCCGCTGGACAAGGAGAAAGTCCTGCTCCTGGGGTTTGATGTGCCCACCCTCGACATGGCGAAGGCCACTGCCGTCGATTTCTCCACGCCAACCAATGGCCCCACGCCAGTCGTCAAGAAACAACAAGCGGTAATGGCCAGCCCGCCTGGCTGGAATGACCCCAGTGACCGCGGCTGGACCCTGATCAAGACGCCGGAAAAGCGCGTCAATCTTGTGGAGATGTTCTCCGATTTGAAAAACCACAGTCACCCTGACGCTGATCACTCGCTAATTCTTCTCGGTGGCAGCGCGCGGGTCGTGACCCCGACTGAAGATCGCATTCTGAAGAAAGGCGATTACGTTTCCATTCCGCAGAACGTCCCACACAAGTATTACGTCGAAGGCAAGCAATCGGCGCTGTTCATCAGCTTCGATGCTCCGGCATACGATTCGGCGAAAACCATCTACCTTGAGTAACAGCGCTGTACCCGTAAGGCCAAAAAACGCGTGGACCTGAGTCCATGCGTTTTTGCTTGCACCTGAATTCATGGCGCAGAGCTGGTATCTCCCTGCTGATGCCATTCTTACCTCGCTGCGTCATCCAAGCGATCAAAGCTGTTCCCACTAGCTGGTAAAAGCTTCCTGTAACGGTATCGCGCTCCCTGCGTGGGCGAGCGGGATTTTCGCGGTATGGCTGAGGACAAAGTTCACGAACAGATGAAACAACTCGGATTGACTTGAAATGCCAAGCTTGCAATACAGGTGCTTGCGGTGGTTTTTCACCGTGCCCTCTGCAATGCCAAGGTGCAGCGAGATCGACAGGCTGGAGTGCCCACGCAGAATCATGCTGACGATCAACTGTTCACGAGGGGTTAGCTGATCAGCGGCGAAGCGGGAAAAAGCGCTGTTCAAATGCTCTCTTAACGCCACCCCACTGCTATCGACATGGGTACATACGTCCTGATAGTGACGACGCAGTAAAACGTTGACCATCGCCTGACTGCACTGGAAACCTTCAAACTGCGCAGCTGAAAACACCGGAGAAGCATTCAGTCGCATCAATGAATAGGCCAGATGGCCAATGCCTGGCAAAGCACAGATGAAGACGATTTCTTCGGCCAACGTGCCCGACTGCATGGAGATACAGGGGTGCACGTCCGGCGAATTGAAATAATCACCCTCGAAGAAGGCGTCAGGGGCCAATTCGCTCATGCGGTAAAGGCCTGTAGCCTGGCCATGCGCACAGGCCGTGTAGACCGGGTCCAACAAGTAGGTACCGCTGAGATAGCTGTGCATCGCACCTGGCTCGGAAATGCCTTGCAAGTTGTCATGCAGTAACAGTGGCGAGCCGCCCGATGGGTAAAACAGCACACAGCTTTGGTCGAAATCAACGAGTGCCCGTAGTGCTTCGTCCAACTGTCGGGCAAAGCCATCACTCTGCAATTGTGCGACCAAACCGGGCGTCGCCGTGTGCCATGCACTGAGGACGGGCGCGGCATCCATGCTATGCCTGTGCTCCGGAACTGAAGTTGTCATGCCATCCCCTTGTCTTTATCCAGTGCGCCACGCTGCATAAGCGCACTCTAAATCCCGCGATAAAAACAAGCACATATCCTGCCACGAATGACTTATACCGCGGAAAAACAGTTATCCACGAACAGCTGGGTACCACTCACAAACGACGCGTCATCGCTGGCTAAAAACAGTGCTGCCCGCGCTACCTCTTCGGGCTCGCACAGACGCCCCTGCTGCTGACTGATCGCCCCCTCACTGGCATCCACGCCCATGGCCTGCAAGTCCCGCATTTCCCGCTCCCCATGGGGAGTGCGGATAAATCCTGGTGCTACCGCGTTGCACCGAATACCTCTATCGCGAAACTCGACGGCAATGGCTCGCGCAAACATCTGGCAGGCGCCCTTGCTGGCGTTGTACACGACCTCGCCCGGAGTCGCGTACTGCGCGGAGATCGACGAGGTGCAAACGATACTGCCCGCACCCTTGGCAATCATTTGTGGAAGCACCGCCTGAGTGACCAGGTACATGCTCTTGACGTTAACCGCCATAAGCCAGTCCCACTCATGCTCCTGCACGTCCAGAAAAGGTTTCACGATCAGCGTGCCGGCATGGTTGAAAAGCACATCTGCCGGGCCGAATTCAGCCAGCCCCCGAGCGACAGCTTCGAGAACCTGAACCGCTTGCGAGACATCGGCGCCCAACCCCAGTGCCTGACCGCCATCGGCAATAATCTGCGACGCCAGATTGACGGCAGCATCACCATTCAAATCGACAATGACCACCTTGGCCCCTTCCGCCGCGAACAACCGACTTGCGGCAGCGCCGCAACCACCAGCACCGCCGGTGATAATGGCCACTTTACCGGCCAGACGGCCCTTGCCTTTGGATAGCTCGACTTTACTCATTGCGGATTTCCTTCACGACCGCCACTCACGGCGAATGCTTCTTCAGGCGACAACACCAGACGATGGCGACGATAGAATGCAAAATAGGCAATCCCGATCAGGTACCAGCAGGCCGCGGCGAGTGCAGCCCATTTGTACAGTGGATCAAGAAACTGATAAGTCAGTGTTGCCAACGCAATCATGATCACCGCAACCGCTCCGAATATCCCGTAAGGGCTGCGATAAGGCCGGTGCAAATTCGCAAAGGAGCGTTTCAAACGAATATAGGCGACGCTTTGCAAGATGTAGGAAATCATTCCCGCGAAGACGATCATGCTAACCAGGATGCCGCCCATCAGCGGGTTGTTATCCTTGCCGAACGTGAACCAGCACAACATCAGGATACCCAACGCCGCCAAGGCCCCGGTAGCCAACGCAATGTTTGGCGTATTGCGGGTCGGGTGCGTAACCGACAGCCCGGTCGGCAGGTAACCGGCACGCGACAGTGAATAGATATTGCGTCCTGCGGCAAAGCTGCCCGCCAGGAACGACGCCGCCAGACCGAGCACCGCCACCGCAGACAAAAGCTTGCTCGCGGTGTGCCCGAAAATCTCGCGGAAGCCATCGAGCAGCGGCTCCGACGAAGTACTCATGAAAAAGCTACCACCGCCGATCGATGCACTGAAAAACAACACCCCCAACGCCAATATCGCAAGGATCACGGTGCCCCAGACCAATGCCAGCGGTAAGTGGCGGGTCGGGTTATGAGACTCCTCGGCCGTCAACGGCAATTGCTCGATGGCCAGGAACATGTACACGGCGAACGGCAACGCGAGCATGACGCCAGTCATTCCGAACGGCAGCCATGGTCCATTGCCACCAGCCACCTCGACAGGCTTGCCTGCAGCATCAACCGCAAGATTCAGGGCTTTGCCGGTGAAATCCATGTGCGGGTAAGCCGCAACAAAGAACACCACCAACACCGCTACCGCCGCCAGGGTAATGAGCACGACCGCGCGCATCGACACCCCCAACCCCCGGTTCGAAAGCAGCAACATGCAGGCATACCCGGCCACCCACCAGACAGGTTGCCATTCTGGTCCGGTGCCGAAAATGGCGGTCAGGTAGGCCCCCATGAAAAACATGTTGCCGGCGGGGGCCAGAATGAATTCGATATTCTCTGCAAGACCTGTACTGAAACCACCCCAAGGGCCCATTGTGGTACGCGCAAAAGAATAGGCACCGCCGGTATGCGGCAGTGCAGCGGCCATTTCGCCGATTGACGAGCAGAGAAACAGGTACATGACGGCAATGATCAGCAAGGCTAAAAACATGCCGCCGAAGCCCTGAGCCAAGCCCAGGTTCCAGCCGGAATACTGACCCGCCACCACCGCACCGACGCCGAGAATCAGCAGGGTGAAAAAGCCTGCATGACGCTGCAGGCGACGTTGTTCAAAGTAACCGCTTTCCACATGTTGATAGCTGATCCCTGAGGGGGCAACTGCCGCCGCCGTCGGCGCTGATGTTGTCGGTCTGTCCACGCGGTGATCCTCCAATGACTCATTCAGGGCAAATTCCCCGACTGCCATCTTCGAATGCACCGCGCATGCTGCCTATGTCTCCAAAGGGACATAGGCAGCGCACGCCTCATCAAGCACTAAAGAAATCAAATTAATGTTGCTGACGACGCTCCAGGCGCTTGATGTACTGCATCGCCACCAGGAGCAGGATCGACAGGACAATCATCAAAGTGGAAACCGCTGCCACAGTCGGATCGATCTGATCGCGGATGTTGGCGAACATACGTCGGGGCAGCGTCGAGCTCTCGCCCCCTACAATGAACAGCGCAATCACCACCTCATCGAATGAGGCGATGAAGGCAAACAACGCTCCAGAACAGATCGATAGCCGCAACTGCGGCAACGTCACCGTCAGAAAGGCCCAGGGACGTGACGCACCCAGGCTGCGTGCCGCCATTTCCTGATTCATGTCGAATCCCTGGAGACCATTGCCCACGGCGATCAGCACGAAGGGGATCGCCAGCACGCTATGCGCCAGCACAAGGCCCGTGATGGAGTTGTTCAGTCCGGTACGCGAGTAGACGAAAAACACACCCACCGCGACCAGAATGATCGGAACCAGCATGGGCAGCATCATCAGGCTGTTGACCAGCTTTACCATACCACCGCGTACTTGCGACAGCCCGTAGGCGGCCAGCGTGCCCAACACCGTGGCGATACAGGTCGACATAACCGCCACTTTTACCGTGACCCAGGTCGCCGTCATCCATTCCGGCGATCCCAGATAAGCCTCGTACCAACGCAGGCTCCATTCCCGCGGCGGAAATTCCAGGTACTGCGAGGCGGAGAACGACATAGGGATGACAATCAGGCACGGAATGATCAGGAAGAGCAGGATCAACCCGACGAGCGCGTATAACCAGAGCCGATGCGCATGAGTGATCTGCGTCGGCGTCACCGCTTGATTGAGTTTGAGCATCAGCTGTTTCTCCCTTGATCGTTGAGCCCGAACAACTTGCGCATCCCCCAAAGGATCAACACCGTGGCGACCAGCAAGGCAACGCCCAGTGCACTCGCCGCCCCCCAATTACCGTACAGGGCAATCGTGTCGCTGATTTTCATTGACCACATTGAAACCTTGCCACCGCCCAACAATGCCGGGGTGAGGTAGAAGCCCAGGCAGATCACGAAGACCAGCGTGATGCCCGAAGCCAGGCCAGGCAGCGACAACCGCAGGAAGACCTGACGGAACGCCTGGGACGGCGTTGCGCCACAATTGGCGGCCGCCGACATCAACAGCGGGTCGATGTTTTTCATCTTGTCGTAAAGCGGCAGCACCATGAACGGCAGCATGACATGCACCATGCCGACGACGGTTCCGAAGAAGTTGTTCACCAGTGCCAGTGGTTCATGGATCAGGCCCAGATCGAGCAACCAATTGTTGATGACGCCTTGACGCTGCAACAACACGAGCCAGGCGTAAGTCCGCACCAGTATCGAGGTCCAGAACGGCAACAATACGAAGGCCATGCAAATCTGGCTGGCACGGTCGGGCAACTGCGAAAGCAGGTACGCCAGCGGATACCCCAGCAGCACGCAAACAAGCGTGACGCAGAACGCCATCTGGAAGGTAATGAGGAAGCTGCTCAGGTACACCGGTCGTAGTAAGCGCAAATAATTGTCCAGTGTCAGCGCTCCGCTGGTATCGAAGGCCGACAACCAGAACAACCAACCCAAGGGCACCGCCAACACCACGAATACCAGGATGAAACCGGGTAGTGTCAAGGAGAGAAGCGCCCAGCGCTCCTTGAGTTCGGCCATCGCCAAGCGGCTGACCATGGGATCTTCGGCGACTCTGGCACCGTTGCCGGTGCGGCCGGTGAGACTGACTTCTTTCATGGTCGTAACCCTCCGAGGCTTTGGACGAGGGGGAAGATCGGCATTCATGCGCCCTCCGTCACCAGCAAGGTGTCTTCAGCATGCAGCCATAGCTGGACCGTTGCACCGGGTGTCGGGACCGCTACATCGCGAAAACCCTTTTGATGACGAGCGGTGAGCTCGCTCCCGTCGGCCAACACCAGACCGACGTGATAGCTGTCACCCTGATAGACCACATCGCGCGCCACCGCGTCGATCCGGTTCATCGCGCCGACATCGGCCGGCGCCTGCCATTGCAGGCGCTCAGGTCGCACCATCAGCACGCGTCGCTGTGAATGCTTGAGCGCCGTTCCCAATGGCAGCTTCAGTGCCCGCCCCTGGAACAACACGGCGTCGCCAACCTCCTCCACGGGGAAAAAACAGCTTTCGCCAATGAAACCCGCGACAAAACGGTCCTTCGGTCGCTCATAAAGCGCATCCGGTGTATCCAGCTGCGCCAATTTGCCCTTGTTCAATACCGCAATGCGGTGGGAGAGCGTCAGTGCTTCCTTCTGATCGTGAGTGACATAAATAGTGGTCATGCCCAATCGGGCATGCAGGCGTTTGAGTTCAAGTTGCATGTGCTCGCGCAGATTTTTATCGAGCGCTGAAAGCGGTTCATCCATCAGCATGATCTTTGGCTCGAACACCATTGCCCTGGCGAGCGCGACGCGCTGACGCTGACCACCTGAAAGCTGGTGGATACCGCGCTCACCGAGGTGGTCCATCTGCACCATTTCCAGACTGGCCTTGACTCTGCGGGTTCGCTCCGCGCCGCTGACCTTGCGCAAGCGCAAGGGATAAGCGACGTTTTCTGCAACCGTCATATGCGGGAACAACGCATAGTTCTGAAATACCATGCCGATATCGCGCTTGTGTGGCGGACACGTGAGGAACTCCACGCCATCGACCTTGATGCTTCCCGAGTCCGGGCGAATGAAGCCCGCCAACACATTAAGCAAGGTCGTTTTCCCCGACCCCGAAGGGCCGAGCAGTGTCAGAAACTCACCAGGATGGACGTCCAGGGAAACATGATCAATTGCGGTAAATGATCCGTAACCTTTGTAGACATCCCGAATCGCAATATTGCCTTGCATAACACCGACCTCCACAAAAACGACAATTACCGTGCAATGAGTTCTTTGTAGTCTTCCTGAACGTCGGTGACGTGTTCGCCCCACCAGCGCGCGTCCATCAAGGTTTGTTTGGCCCTGTTGGCCGGTGACATGTTTGAGCTGCTCAGCGCATCGGCCGCAACACCGGGCTGTTCGAACGCCAGGTTATTGGTCGGGCCGTAGTAGCCCATCATGGTCGGAATCCGCGCTTGAATGGGCGCCGATACGGAATTGGCGATCAACTTCTGAGCGCCTGGCACATTACCCGCGCCTTTGAGGATCGCCATGCAGCCATAACCGAGCAGACCGTCTTCATAGGTATAGGCCACCGGCGCTTTGTCTTTCACCACGGAGTCGACACGGCTGCTCCAGATTGCGATCAGATCGACTTCGCCATCCTTGATGAGTTGCGCGGATTGAGCACCGGAGGTCCACCAGACAGCGACGTAAGGTTTGATCTTTTCCAGCGAGGCGAGGCCACGTTTGATATCCAGCGGGTAGAGCTGATCCCGTGGCACGCCATCGGCCAGCAAGGCGACCTCGAGCATTTCATCTGGCGCGACTGAAAGCGCACGGCGTCCCGGAAACTTCTTCACGTCCCAGAACTCTTTCCAACTCTTCGGGCCATCCTTGAATTTGTCGGTTCGCCAGCCCATGACCACCGAATAGCTGTTAGTCCCGATCCAGTTTTTGTCCCGCGCCAGGCTCGGTACACCTTTGGCATCGATTACGGAATAGTCCAAGGGTTCGAGCATTCCCTGCTTGGCCAGTGCTGCGCAGTCATTGGCGCCGATATGAATGGCATCCCAGGCGGGCTTGCCGGATTGCACTTGCAGGCGCACAGCGGGTTGTCCGTCATGAGACTCGGTAAGAAGCTTCAATCCAGCCTTCTCTACCGCCGGCTTCCACAATGTGGCGATCAACGCATCTTGCAGGCCGCCACCGTAGCCCGCGACGGTCACCGTAGACGGATCGGTCGCCCACACCTGCGGCGCGATCAACGCTGCGCCCGCGACCGCCAACACATGACGCTTTACTGCTGAAAACTTCAGGGTGTCGAACATTTTCCATCTCCTGTTTCTAGCGCCCGATGAGCGCGGACTTGTTATTAGGCAGAGATAAAGATCAAACCTTAGCGCAGCTTTCCATCAGCTCGACCGTGTCTCCGGTCGTTTTTCTTCATCAGCATGAATCGCCAGAAGATGGTTGACAACATGAACTACATGATTCACATTGTCAACCATATTGAAATCACCCCATCGACAACAATTGCACCCACGACGCAAGTCGCACTACCCGAACGGAGTACCGCCATGTCACGCTCATTACACGCCAGCGACATCGCTTTTCACATCCACAGCCAGACCAACCTGGCCAACCATGAAAAAGTCGGTCCGACCGTGATGGTCCGTGGAGAGGGCATCTACACCTGGGATGACAAAGGCAAAAAGTATCTGGACGCCATGTCTGGCATGTGGAGTGCCGCGCTGGGCTATAGCGAGACACGTTTGGAAGAAGTCGCGCTGCGACAAATGAAGCAATTGCCCTATCACCAGAACTTTGCGCACCGCTCGACCGAACCGGCGATCCAATTGGCAGAACGCTTGATTTCGCTGGCGCCGGTGCCAATGTCCAAAGTGTTGTTCGCTTGCTCGGGCTCCGAAGCCAACGACACCGCTATCAAGCTGGTCTGGTACTACTGGAGCGCCATTGGCCAGCCACAACGCCGCAAGATCATCAGCCGCAATCGCGCTTATCACGGTACGACCATCGCCAGTGCCAGCCTCACCGGTCTGGCGCACTTGCACCAGGATTTCGGCCTGCCGCTGCCTGGCTTCCTGCATGTCACTTGCCCGCACTACTACCGCGAAGGATTGCCGGGCGAGAGCGAAGAAGCCTTCTCCACCCGCCTGGCTGCCGAGCTGGAGACGTTGATCGAGCGCGAAGGTGCCGACACTATTGGTGCGTTTTTTGCCGAGCCGCTGATGGGCACAGGCGGCGTAATCACGCCACCGACAGGCTATTTCGAAAAAATCCAACAGGTGCTCAAGCGCTACGACATCTTGCTGGTGGCAGACGAAGTCATTTGTGGCTTCGGTCGTACCGGCAACTGGTGGGGCTCGCAAACCTTCGGCCTGCAACCCGACATGATCACGTGCGCCAAGGCACTCTCGGCGTCCTACCTGCCTATTTCCGCGCTGATGATTTCAGAGCCGGTGTATCAGGCGATGAAAAGCCAAAGCGAAAAAATCGGCATCTTCGGTCACGGCTTTACCTACGGCGGCCATCCGGTCCCGGCGGCTGTCGCACTGGAATGCCTGAACATCTATGAAGAGCGCCAGCTTCCGTCTCACGCCCAGAAGGTCGGCGCACGTCTGGGTGCCGGCTTGCGCAAGCTGGCCGACCATCCTCTGGTGGGCGAGGTGCGCGGCGCCGGCCTGATGTGGGGCGTCGAGGTGGTGGCCGACAAAGCCAGCAAGGCTGCGTTCCCGAAAGAGTGGAAAGTCGGCTTGAGCGTGTCCCAGCAAACCGAAGCCAATGGGGTGACTGCCCGCTCGCTGAACGACAGCGTGGTGTTCGCGCCACCGTTGATCATCACCGACGCCGAAGTCGATCTGGTGCTTGAAGCCTTCTCCAAAGGGCTGGACGCCAGTCTGACGCTATTGCGCGAGCAATCACGTTTCAACGGTTGAGCTCAGCTCTGCACTCCCAAACAATGAGAGGCTAATTCCTTTCCCTAGATAGCCTTTGGTGCCTCATGAAAAAAACCACAGCCGCCGCTCGAGAGCCTGAAATCACCACGGACATGCGCGATCTGTTCTCTGTCCAGCTGCAACGTCTGGCTGGCCTGTCGAGTCGTATCGCCGCCATGACCATCCCTCAGCATTTCGCCATTACGGTGCTTGAGTGGCGAACCCTGGCGATTCTCGATTACCTCGGACAGGCGCCGCTGGTTCAGGTCGCCAAGCATGCCAGCGTCTTGAAAAGCCAGATGAGCAGGATCGTCACCAACCTGACCAAACGCGAGCTGATCGAGCGTCAACCCAACCCGGAGGACGGGCGCAGCGCACTGCTTTGCCTGAGTGCGGAAGGCAAGGAGATGGTCCACCGGATCCTCGATGACTCCCACGAGCGGAACGAACGCATGCTGAGCGGCTTATCGGCCAACGAACTCAAGCAACTGCGTGAACTGATGCAGCGCGTATACAACAACAGCCTCGAGTACTACGGCGAGCTCAAGAAAAACAATCCGTACAACCTGAGTCCGGAGAACGATGATGAGGAATGAAGCATGTCGATCGACACCCGCCTGACCCATTTACTCGGCATACGCTACCCGATCATTCAGGCAGGCATGAGTTGGGCATCAAGTTGCGCAGCCCTGCCCGCCGCCGTGTCCAATGCCGGTGGTCTTGGAGTGATCGCCGCAGGTCCCATGCGCCTGGTCGATCTGGCCAACACACTGCGACAGGTGCGTGAGCTGACCGATAAACCGTTCGCGGTGAACATCCCGCTATACCGAAAAGGCGCAGATGAAATCCTGGACCTGCTGGTGGCCGAACGGGTACCGGTGATCATTGCCAGCCAAGGCTCGCCGAAGGCCCACTTGCAACGGTTCAAGGATTATGGAGCGACCTGGCTGCACGTTGTCGCGTTCGTCGAGCACGCACGCAAGGCAGCCGCGGCAGGGGTCGATGGACTGGTGGTAGTCGGCAGTGAAGCAGGCGGCCACCCGCCGGCCAATGAAGTGAGCACACTGGTGAACGTGCGGCGCGTTTTGCAGGAGGTCGACTGCCCGCTCGTAGCCGGCGGTGGGGTCGCCGACGGTTACGGCATTGCCGCCCTGCTGGCACTCGGTGCCGAGGCTGTGCAATTGGGTACGCGCTTCATGTTGTCCGAGGAAGCGAACCTTCACCCGGCCTACAAGCAGAAGGTCCTCGACGCCGATATTGCCGATACCGTCCTGGTCGGGCGTGGATCGTTACCGGTGCGCAGTGTGCGTAACGCTTTTACCGACCGCGTTGCCCTGGCCGAACGCGACGGCATGCCCCGGGTGGCTCCCGACGACTACGCGGCACTGCTGGCTTCGGCCAGCCTGAAACAGGCTTCATTCGATGGCGACGTCAACAACGGCAAAGTGGAAGCCGGGCAAAGTGCCGGGTTGATCCATCAAATTCTGCCCGCCGCGGCCATCATGCAATCACTCATTGAAGAACTCGAACAGGCCTTTGCACGCCTGCGCGCCATGCAACCCTGACAGGAGCACTCTCTATGGCCGATCACATGGTCGTTCTGCGCGAAACCCGGGATGGCGTACAGACGCTGACGCTCAACCGCCCGGACAAACTCAATGCCTTGAACTTCGCACTCACCGAGGGGCTGGTTCAGGCCTTGAAGGAGGCCGATGCCGATCCGTCCGTGCGGGTCGTTATCGTCACCGGTGCCGGTCGTGGGTTCTGCGCAGGTGCCGACACACGCGAGTTCACGGTACTGACACCGGACAATCAACCGCTGGTCGAGCGTCGCGCCGCCCTGACCACCGAGTTGCAGGGGCTGGTCAAGCAGATGAGCAAGCCTGTGATCGCGGCCGTGAATGGCTATGCAATGGGCGGCGGTAGCGGCCTGGCGCTGTCCTGCGATCTGGCGTTGGCGGGCGAAAGCGCGCGCTTTGGCTACCCGGAGGTCAAGCACGGCATCGTCGCGGCGATTGTCATGGCCGGGCTGGTCGAACATGTCGGGCGCAAAGCCGCCTTCGATCTGGTCGCCACCGGCCGCACCCTAGGCGCCCATGAGGCTCAGCAGTTGGGCATGGTCAACAGGGTCGTGGCCGACGCCGATTTGCTTGACGAGGTCCAAACGCTGGCGCAGCAGATCGCCGCCCATCCGGTGCAGGCGATGCAAGCAACCAAAGGCATTTTCCACCGGGTTACCGAACTGCCCTTCAGCGAAGGTCTGAAGATCGGTCAGCAATTGAATGCCCAGATGCGTGCCTTTCGCCAAACGGAGTCGCCAGCATGAAACCCCTGGAAGGTGTAACGGTTGTGGAGCTGGCCCGTGTCTTAGCGTGCCCCTTCGCAGGAATGATTCTCGCTGAACTGGGCGCACGCGTGATCAAGGTCGAACAGCCGGGCGATGGTGATGAGACCCGTGGCTATGAGCCTTTTGTGCGCCAGGCTGACGAGAACATCGACCACCTCGACGAGGATGCCCAGGCCGAAGCACTGGGCCGTGAGCGCAGCGCCTATTTCTATGCCTTCAATCGCAGCAAGGAATCGATCACCGTCAATCTGCGCACGAGTGAAGGCCAGGAAATCATCCGCAAACTGGCCTGCGAAGCCGACGTGATATTGGAGAATTTTCCGGTGGGCACGCTCAAGCGCTACGGTCTGGACTGGCCGGTGCTCAAGGAGCTCAATCCGCGCCTGCTGTATGTCTCCTGCACCGGGTTTGGGCAGACGGGCCCCTATGCCAGCCGCAAGGGTTACGACACCGTGTTTCAGGCCATGAGCGGCATCATGAGCCTGACCGGCGAGAAAGATGGCGGCCCGGTCAAGCCAGGGATACCGGTCTCGGACCTTAGCTCCGGGTTGTGGATCGCGCTGGGTATCGTCTCCATGCTTCAGGGTCGGCAAAAGGAAGGCGTGGGTGCGTACCTGGACTTCTCCATGCTTGACGGACAAATCAGTCTGCTGGCCTTGGCTGCTGCCCGCTATTTTGCGCTGGACGAGGTGCCCGAGCGTCTAGGAACCGAGCATCCCGGCCGCGTCCCGTCGGCCAGTTTCCGCTGTGCCGATGGCGGTTACGTGCACATTACTGGCGCCGATCAGCACTGGCATCCACTCTGCGCCCTGCTCGGTCTGGAGACGCTCGGAGCAGACCCTCGCCTGCAACACAACAGTGGTCGCGTCGTACACCGCGATGAGGTGATGACGCATTTGACCGACGCCATTGCCTTACTGACCCGGGATCAGCTCTGCGCGGCCTGCGATGCTGCGGGTGTACCGGCAGGACCTCTGAAAACCCTGGATGAGGTGGTGGTCGATCCGCACTTGCGCGCCCGCGGCGTCTTTGCCGATTTCGAGCATCCGCAAAGCGGTCGCTTCCCGGCCATCCAGTTGCCCTTTCAGTTCAGCGGTTACGACAACCCTACGGCCAACCGCCCGCCGCTGTTGGGTGAACACACCGACCTAGTGTTGCACGACCTTGGCTACAACGCGCAAGCCATCCATGCCTTGCACCGCGCAGGAGCGGTATAACCATGACTCAGTCCGATTTGCCCAGTATGGTCAGCCTTAGCGTGGCGGGAACTGTCGCCACGCTCACCCTGAATCGCCCGCAAGCACGCAATGCCTTGAATACCCAACTGTGCCTGGAACTCTACCTGGCCGTCCGAGAAGTCAGCAAACGTAGCGATGTCCATGTACTGCTGGTACGTGCCAACGGCCCGGTGTTCTGTGCCGGTGCTGACCTTAAAGAACGCAAGGGAATGGACGAAGACCAGATCCGCGCTCGACGCATCAAGGCCTTCGCCTTGTATGCCGCACTGGAAGAGTTGGCGATACCAGTGATCGCGGTTATCCAGGGACCAGCGGTGGGCTCTGGCTGCGAAATAGCCAGCGCCTGCGACTTCATCGTCGCCAGCGACCAGGCCACCTTTCGATACCCGGAGGCACGCTGGGGCACGGTCGGCGCCACGCAACGGCTGCCACGTATTGTTGGCAGGCGAATCGCCAAAGAGCTGATGTTCACCGGCCGTGAAGTTAGTGCTCAAGAAGCAAAAGCCATCGGTCTGGTCAATCAAGTGCTGCCGCACAGTGAGTTCGACCTCTACGTCGAGACATTGGCCCAAGAGATCGCCGCAGCGCCGCCCCATGCCATCCGCAGCGCCAAACGGACTATCGACAAAGGTGCCGATGACAGTCGTTTTGGAGCGCTGGCCCATGAGATCCTCGCCATCGAGGACAACCTGACTGAAGGCACCTGGCGTGCCGGCATGACATCTTTCGTCTGAGGAGTACTCCATGACTGTATCGACTTCCCCACTACCCGGTCCGCTGTGGACGGTACTCAATGACATTGCCCGGCACTCCCCCGACAACGACGCTTTGATTGCCGAAGACGGTCGCCTGAGTTATCGCCAGTTGCTCGAACAGGTGGATAGCACCGCTCGCGCCATGCTAGGGCTGGGCCTGCAACGGGGTGAGCATATCGGCCTGCTGATGGGTAACTCCGTGCAATGGGCGGTGCTTTGGTATGCTGCGGCCTCGCTCGGTCTGGTCTGCGTGCCGTTCAACACCCGCTTTCGCAGCGAAGAGCTCAGCTATGGCCTGGCCCACGAGGATGTGCGGGCACTGTTCTGTGTCGATACCTTTCTCGGCAAGATCGATTTTGTCGGCATGCTCGGGAACGTCGAACCGGCGATACACACCACTCTGCCGGGAATCAATCTGCCGCTCTTGCAGCACCTGGTTGTTTTTGGTCAACGAGTACCGGGGGCCGGCTTGAGCGAGGCCGACTTCCTTCAACTTGGCGCGGATATCCAGCCTACCGAATTGGCGGCAGCACGCAGGCGAGTCGAACCTGACGATACGTTGTTGATCCAGTTCACATCGGGGACTACCGCTTTTCCAAAAGGGGTAATGCTCAGCCATGCCTCGATGCTCGGGATTGCCAAGTGTGTGGCCGTTCGCATGGGCGTGCGCTCAGAGGATCGCTACTTCAGTCCACGACCGTTCTACCATGTGGCCGGCAGTACCATGTCATTGCTGGTCGCGCTGGTTCATGGCGCCACCCTGGTCACCGCCACAACTTTCGATCCGGCTCAGGCGCTGGCGATCATGGAGCGTGAGCGGTGCACCTTGACCTCGGGCAACGACACTATGTTTCTGATGATGCTCGCTGAACCTGGCTTCGATTCTCATCGATTGTGCCTGCGCGGAGGCTGGGCGGCAGCCAGTCCGCAGATCCTCCATGACGTCGTCGAGAAGATGGGTGCGAAGGACATTTGCAACGCCTACGGTCTCTCGGAAGCATCACCGAACCTGGTCTTTTCCGATTACCGTGAAGCTCTGGACTTGCGTCTCAATGGCTCCATGACAACACACACTGGACTGGACATTCAGGTTCGCGACCCCGTCAGCGGTCAGCCACTGCCGCCGGACCAACCGGGTGAAATCTGCGCTCGCGGCTGGAGCCTGATGAAGGGCTACTACAAACTGCCCGATCAGACAGCCGCCACCTTGCGCGATGGTTGGCTGCATACCGGAGACCTTGGGACACTGTCCGCGGACGGACGCCTGCAGTTCATCGGTCGACTCAAGGATATGTTCCGTGTCGGTGGCGAGAATGTCTCGCCGCTGGAAGTCGAACAGGTGTTGCTCAAACACCCTGCGATCGAATTGGCACAAGTGATCGGCGTGCCAGACCCACGTCTGGGGGAAGTTCCTGCGGCCTATGTCACCCTTAAGCAGGGAGCCAACACCAGTAGCGAAGACTTGATCGCGTTTTGCAAGGCACGTTGCGCCAATTTCAAGGTGCCGCGTTATCTGTGCATTGTCGAAGACTTCGAAAGCATCGGAATGACCGGCTCGAGCAAGATCCAGAAAAACCGGTTGCGCGACTTTGCCATACGCCAACTCGGACTCGCCTGAGGGATAAAGTCTGGGCATTTACTACAAAAGTGTTACCTATCGAACAGCTGCGATGTTACTGGTCTGGTCCATCGGTAAAGAAAATCACGGGCAGTAGCAGGCAACCCTGGATCGCTCGCGATGAAATGCCCTGATTGGGTGCAATTAAACCCAGGGCTTGCTGTTCCCATGACAGCTTTCGCCCGCCATTGGCGGGCGCCAAAGCCTGATCAGAGGTTTTCCCTGAAGCTGTCGCCACAAGCAGCAAGTATTACCTGAAGTTCCACGAGAAACCCCACGCCGGTATCCATGGCCTGGTTTATGCGTACATTTCAAGAATGCGTGCATTGCGATTACACACTTGAATCAGCGATAAGAACCAAGCCGCAACCAAACAGAACAAAAAAATTTGCGTGAGGAGAACCCAGCATGATCCCTGGCATGAATGAAATGGCAAATTTGGTCGGCGGAATTGGCGACAACCACTTTTCGCAGAATTTCTTCAGTTTTTGCCAAGATCAATTGAATGTGGACCAGTGCACCGTGTTCAGCTTCGATCACCATGGTAATCCTCAATGCCTGGTTGCCGAGGCTCAGCACAGCCAGGCCCGCAATGTGACACGCACCCTCGCTCAGGAATATACCGATGGAGCCTTCCGTCGTGATCCGAACATCATTTTTGGGCAAGCCGCCCTGACCCCGAATCACCCGATGCTGGTACGTTGCGTTTCTCCCGCGCATATCCGCGATCAGGGATACCGTCGGCGCTTTTATCATGACGCGCTGGTACGTCAGGAACTAGCCTTGGTAACGTCCATCGACGACCGTACCCTCTACTGCAGTTTTTACCGCAGCGACGAGCAAAGAGACTTTGTCCATGAGGACACGCTCAGGCTTCAGTATCTGGGAGGGTTCCTCGCACAGACGTTGAGCAAGCATACGCAAATGCTTGAGCTCAGGCATCGCGAGGACACGCCAGAGATAAAACCGGCGACACTGAGTCTGGAACGCAGGGAAAAGATGTATGAAGACTTACGCAACACATTGCTCAAGGCAACCGGGGGGTTAACCCAACGCGAAGCGCAGATTTGCGCGTCCATCGCTCTGGGATATACCACCTTGGGAATCAGTCTGAATCTTGGGATCTCGATCAATACCGTGGCGACCCATCGTAAACGGGCCTATGCCAAGCTTGGCATTTCCTGCCAGAACGAACTGTTCGCTCGCTATTACGACAATATGGGTGGCGCGCGGAACCTGAACTGATTACAAAACCAGTGCCCGCCTTCGACGGCGGGCACTGCCATCACGTGGTCAGTTCCATCCACCATCAGGCAAACGTACAGACCTCATCGAAAGACAAGCGTGGCAAGCGTTGATGCAACTTGCTCACATCGCCATATCCCAGATTGCAGAGAAAATTGCTGCGCACTGTAGTGCCGGCAAAAAATGCCTCATCCAGTGCCTGACTATCAAATCCCGACATCGGCCCGCAATCCAGTCCTAGTGCCCGGGCTGCCAGCATCAACCAGGCAGCTTGCAGGGAGCTGTTGCGCAAGGCGCACTCCTCGCTCGCCGTGGGGTCGTTGCGGAACATGTCACTCACATCGGCATGGGGGAACAACCTGGGCAACTGCCGCCAGAAGTTCATGTCAAAGCCGATAATCACCGTGACTGGTGCGCTTAACACTTTTTCGACGTTGCCTGGACTCAGACATGGCTTCAACCGCTGCTTGCCCTTATCACTGGTGACAAACACCAATCTTGCTGGCATGCAGTTAACCGAAGTCGGTGCAAACTGAGCCAAAGCCCATAACTCCTCGAGGAGCGACCTGCTGACAGGGCGCGCTTGCCAACCATTGTGGCTGCGCCCCTCGCGAAACAGCAGATCGAGACTTGCATCATCGAGGCTCGACAAGCGTCGGCGAAGATCATTCGCCATTTCCAATGTTGAACTCATGGGGGCACTCATACTCAAGGTAGACGTACAATGACCAGCATCCGTGAATGCTGGTCGATAGCGGCTTACCAGGGGTTGGCGACGAACGCGCGATCAAGCACTTCGACGACTTCGTCGACGTGTTCTTTGTTGAAGGTCAGCGGTGGCGAAATGATCAGTTTGTTGACGATGGTGCGGATCATCACTCCATTGTTCACACAGGCTTCTGAGATCGCCAACGGATAAGCATCCGCAGGACCGAACGGCTCCTTGGTCGCACGGTCCTTGACCAACTCGACTGCCAGCATCAGTCCTTTGCCGCGTACATCGCCGATCGCCCGGTGTTTCTCTTTGAGCGACAGCAGCCTCTCGAGGAAATAGTCGCCGACCACCCGCGCGTTTTCTGCAAGGTTCTCATCCAGCACAATGTCGATTGCAGCAAGCGCTGCCGCGCAGGAGACAGGATGCCCGGAGTAGGTGTAACCGTGCATGTATACCGAGGTGAAACCGGCGTCACGCTCCCAGGCCCGGGCAACGCGCGAATTGACCAGTGTTGCGCTCAAAGGCACATAACCGCTACTGATGCCCTTGGCCAGGCACATGATATCCGGCTTGACGCCCCAACCTCGGGACCCGAACAACGAACCGCTTCGACCCAGCCCGGTAATGACCTCATCGGCGATCAGCAGAATGTCGTACTTGTCGCAGATCT
Organism: Pseudomonas sp. GL-B-12; assembly: GCF_019955895.1. NCBI lineage: Bacteria > Pseudomonadati > Pseudomonadota > Gammaproteobacteria > Pseudomonadales > Pseudomonadaceae > Pseudomonas > Pseudomonas sp. GL-B-12. Next base: position 158,829 of record NZ_JAHBCX010000011.1, on the reverse strand, counting down.
GGCGCAAACGGGGCCAATAGGACGCAGGCGGGACGATGACTCCGCCGGCGCCCTGGACCGGCTCAGCGATCAACGCAGCAATGGTGCCTGGCGCCTGCATTTCGATTTGCCGCTCGAGGATCTGAGCGCAGATTTCAGCAAGCTCCTCTGGATCATTGGTGAAAGGGTTGCGATACAGGTGCGGTGATTCAACCTGAAAAAATCCTGGCATCAACGGTTCATAGCTGTTTTTCCAGGCATTGCCGCCACACGCGGACATGCCACCAAAATTAAGGCCGTGATAACCGTTGTACAGCGAGACGAATTTGACCTTGTCAGGTTGACCTTCGAGTTTCCAGTACTGACGTGCAATCTTCAGCGCACTTTCCACCGCATCGGAGCCACCCAGACCAAACGATGCCTTGACCATACCCTCTTCGGCCGCCACTTCCGTCAACTTATGCGACAGTGCAATGGCCGGTGCGTTGGTGCTGCCCGGGAACAACGAATAGTAGGCAAGCTCCTCCATCTGCTTGGTCACTGCATCGATGATTTCGCGTCGGCCATAACCCGCATTGACACACCACAACCCGCCCTGACAGTCGATAAAACGACGCCCGTCAACGTCGGTAATGTGCACGCCATCGCCGGACTTGATGATCAACGGCCTTTGTTCATGCAGCGCTTTGGGATCTTGCATCGGGTGCATCAAGTGCACCGTATTGTGTTCTTTGAGCCAGGCATTGTTGTTACTGTTCATACTGCCACTCCAGGTCATTCATTAGGGAAAGGACACACAGCCATGTGTGATCCCTGGTCCTGAATCTAGGGTCTGACACCCCTTGCGTCTCTACCCTCAAGGGGTGAGTCGCCACCCTCACAACGGCATATTTCAGACGCCCAACGCGTGACAATCCTGCAAATGCCAGCCAATCCGCACACGGTTACCCGGCAAGGAGGGAACCAGCCCTTGAACATTGGGTATTTTGATGATGAAGTCGTCATGTCCACATAGCTTGACGCGGGTACGCAGGTGGTCACCGTGGTAGATCACTTCACAAACGTCTGCCTCGAAGTTGTTGCTCAGTTCAATTCCCGGCTCCAGAAAACTGACCCGCTCGGGACGCAACGCCAGACAGCAACGCTGCCCTGTCTTAAGGCCTGGTGAGCTCATTGCGTTGATTTGCTGACCTGTATCCATGCCAATGACACAGCGCTCACCCTGCACGCTCTGAACGATACCTTTGAGTTGATTGTTCTCGCCGATGAACTGCGCAACGAAGGCATTCGCGGGACGCTCGTAAAGCTCGCCCGGACTGGCCAATTGCTGGATCACACCATCGTTGAACACCGCCACTCGATCAGACATGGTCAAGGCCTCGCCCTGATCATGGGTGACGTAGACCATGGTGATGCCCAGTTGGCTGTGTAAGCGTTTGATCTCATATTGCATCTGCTCGCGCAGTTGTTTGTCCAGCGCCCCCAGTGGCTCGTCCATCAGCACCAGCTTGGGCTCGAAGATCAATGCGCGCGCCACGGCCACCCTTTGTTGTTGACCACCAGACAGTTGCGCGGGCTTTCGTGTTGCCAGGTGCTGCAGGTGCACCATTTCCAACGCGCGCCCTACCCGACTGCGAATTTCCGCCTTGTCCAGACGCTGGACTTGCAACGGAAACGCCAGGTTGTCGGCGATAGTCATATGCGGGAACAAGGCATAGTTCTGGAACACCATGCCGATGTTACGTTTATGAGTGGCTATACGGCTGATCGGTTGGCCATCCAGATAGATCTCCCCTTCGCTGGCGGTTTCAAACCCGGCGAGCATCATCAGGCAGGTGGTTTTACCCGACCCCGAGGGACCGAGTAGCGTCATGAACTCGCCCTCACGGATACTCAGATTGAGATTCTTGACCACGAAATTCTGGCCGTCATAACTTTTTTTCACGCCAGCGAACTTGACGTAGGAATCATTACTCTTCGACATGAAGTCACACGCTCTCGAGTGAATTGCAGGGTGGCCGCGAACCTGTCGCAACCGAAATCACGTTCCGGATGTGGCACTTTTCCCAGCCATGCGCGAGGCATAGCGTTGCAACCAGCCAAGGGTCAGCAGGAAGAGTGTCGACAACAGCGTCAGCAGGAACGCCACGGCGGTAATGGATGGACTCAGGTTTTCGCGAACACCGGAGAACATCTCTCGGGGCAAGGTGCGCTGATCTGGTCCCGCCAGTAGTAGCGACACCACCACCTCATCGAATGAAGTTGCAAAGGCGAACACCGCACCGCTTGCTACGCCCGGAAGAATCAGCGGCAAGGTGATTCTGTAAAACGTACGAATCGGACCGGCACCAAGGCTCGCCGCCGCGCGCAGCAAGCCGCGATCAAGCCCTTGCAGCGTGGCGTTCACCGCGATCAACACAAAAGGTGTTGCCAGTGCCGTATGCGCCAGCACCATGCCGATGTAAGTGCTGGCCAACCCGAGCGTGGAGAACAGAAAGTAGATACCGACGGCTGTGATCACTGTCGGAACGATCATCGGCGACAACAATACCGCCATCAGTAGAGGCTTCATGCGGAAATCCGCAAGGTTGAGACCCAGCGCTGCCAGTGTGCCGAGCACCGTTGCCAAGCCCATGCTGGCGACACCGATCGTCAAACTGTTCTTGAGTGCAAACAGCCATTGAGGCGAGTTGAACACCTGCTGATACCAGCGCAACGACCAACCATCCAACGGGTAGCTGAGAAAACTTCCACCGTTGAATGACAATGGGATGATCACCAGGATAGGGGCCATCAGGAACACCAACACCATCCACGCCGCGCAACGATTGAAATAGCGCCAAAACAGAGTGCTTTGCATACGTTCTCCTAGCGACCGATGCGCTGTACGCCAACCAAGCCGACATAAACCCGATAAAGCACCAGCGTTGCGATAAGCAGGACCATGCCCAACCCCGCGGCCAAGCCCCAATTGATTGTGCCGCTGGTGTAAAAGGCAATGTAGTAACTGATCAGTTGGTCATTTGAGCCACCAATCAGCACCGGAGTGATGTAGTAGCCAAGAGCAAGAATGAAGACCAGCAGTGAGCCCGCGGCTATACCCGGCAGCAGCTGTGGTAAGTACACCCTGCGATAAGCCATGACCGGTCCCGCGCCGAGCGACACCGCTGCACGCATTTGTGCAGCCGGAACCGCGCGCATCGCGCCATACAGCGGCAGGATCATGTAGGGCAACAGCACATGACTGAGCGCCACCAGCACACCCGTGCGGTTATAAAGCATGTGCAGCGGGTCCTCGATTACACCCAACGTTTGCAGAAGGTTGTTGACCAGACCATTTCCTTGCAGCACAACCACCCACGCCATGGTCCTTACCAGTACCGAGGTCCAGAACGGCAGGAGCACCAGCAACATGATGATCCCGCCCAGCCGAGGTGACGCAGAGGCCATGTATTGCGCCACCGGAAACGCCAGCAACAAAGTGATCAGGGTCACAGACAACGAAATACCGAATGTACGCCCGAGAATATCCAGGTAGTTCGATTGCCCCTCGTCAACCTGAACAATCTGTCCTTGAGCATCGCGCTTAAGGTCCAACGCCGTCAGCAAGTAGAGATCGGTAACCGGCCCACGGGCACGCTCGATGGCGATCCATGGCTCCAGTTTTGCCCATTGCGGATCAATCGCGGTCAGTCGCTGCTGCCAGGTCCCATTCCCAGCTTCAGAAGTTGCCAACTTGCGCGCACTGTTACTGATCAGGCTGCGCAACCCCGGAGTGTCGTAGTTAATACGCCGCGCTATTGTTCCGAGAGTTTTATCCTGCTGGGCCTGGCGCAAATCAGCCACCAACGCTTCATACGCTGCGTCAGAGGGTAAAGTCCGCTTGTCCCAGCCCTTCAATGCCGACATTGTGCGAGATAACAGCGTGGCGGTTTCTCGGTCATCAACTGCAAGTTTGAGCATGCCACTTAACGGCATGATGAATGTGCCAAGCAGGAACAAGAATAACGGGGCGATCAGCAGCAGTGCCATACACTGACGTCGGCGCAACTGGGGGCAGCTTCGTGGGAATGCCTTGACGCCTGAATCCGTGGCGGTAGCCATCACCCCGGCGGCGGCATTTCGTGAATTCACGACCCTCATTTTGCCGACCATGCGGAGAATCGCTCAGTCAGTGAGTCAATGTTCTCCAGCCAATACTCTGCATTGAAAGGTACTGATTTGGCCAGGGTCTCGGGCGAGCTCGGCAACTGAGCCTGAATCTCGGCCGGGATCAGCTGATTGGCGTCTTTGTTCGCCACCCCATACCGAATTTTCTGCGGGAAACGCGCCTGGTTGCGAGCATCGCCGAAATACTTGAGGAAACGGTAAGCCTCGTCCTGATTCTTACTGCCCTTGAGCAGCACCCAGGAGTCGACCATAAAAACTCCGCCATTCCATACCACTTTGAAATTGCGCTTGTCCGACTCATTGGCGGCAAATACACGGCCGTTGTAAGTGGTGGTCATAACAACTTCGCCAGAGCCAAGCAGTTGCATCGGCTGGTTGCCGGCCGACCACCAGATTATGTTCGGCTTGAGTTGCTCCAACTTAGCAAACGCGCGATCGACACCTTGCGGAGTACTCAATACGGCGTAGACCTGATCAGGCGCAACACCATCGGCCATCAAGGCGAACTCCAGGTTCATTTTCGGCCCCTGACGCAGTGCTCGCTTGCCGGGAAATTTCTTTACGTCCCAAAAATCAGCCCAGGATTGAGGTCCGGCCTTCAGCACATTGCCATCATAGGCAATCACTATGCTGTATACGTTCGCACCCAACCCGCATTCGCTCGCGGCCCCCGGGATAAATTGCGAGGGTTTGCCAATGCGCGAGAAGTCCAGCGGTTGATACAATCCCTCCTCACAACCCAGCACCATCTCCTCGGGTTCGACCTGTACCAAATCCCATCCGGAGTCACCGGCCATGATCTTTGAACGCAAGATACCGATGCCGCCGTCCCAACTGTCTTCATGAATGTTCAGCCCTTCGGCCCGCAGGGGATCGAAGAACACCTCTCGCTGCGCATCTTGAAAGATGCCCCCCCAAGACACCAAGGTGACCTGAGCCGAAGCATTGCTGGCCAGAACAACCCCAGCCAATAAACCGCAGATACTCGAAGAAAACTTATGGTTCATGGACGTACCCTCAGTGCAGGCAGTCGGATATATCGGAATGTTTTTTTCACCGACTCGCTACAACCGTAAGCTACGCTCGCTCGGATCAACTAACGTCACCCTGAAGGGTGACGCTCAATTGTTCAGATGTTCAGACTTGCTGGGGGGCCAGGCCGGCCGATTGAGTGAAACCGCACTGGGTAGTTCAAAATCGCTAGTCACACGCAAAAAAAGGGCGCCTTTAGCGGCGCCCGTCGAGTTTGTAAGCAATTGATTCAGCGTTGCCAGCGAATGATCAGAAGGTCTTCGCCGGCCATGCGCTGCAAGTGATCAGCCACCACCGGCTTCAGCTCATCCAATTGAGCCAGATCAGGCGCCTGAAGGCTGATGAGCAAGCCGCCCTCATTGATTTCAAGCAGGCAACGGGACGGATCGAAAAAAATTTCTCCCTGTGTCTCATTGAAACTGACGGTGAACTTATGACTCCAATGGCGGCAAAGACGGGTCAGGCAGCGGGCTGCCAACGGCGTGCTGACATGGGCGCGAGATATCAACATAGACAACTCCTCAATGAGCAAAGCCCCTTGCGCACAAGGCTCAAGGGGCATGCCAATTTTGCATAAGCGCCATGGGGTTGTAGCTAGTGTTTATAGCCATGAGCCGCGCCGAAAATCAGCTCCCGCTCAGACCAGTTATGCCGCCCATCCCAATGCATTAGTACGGCCTGCGCATCACGTTCGTACTTCTCATCCATCTCGGGAGTAGCCGTGTGCACACCCAACTCAAGGCGATGCCCCGAAGGGTCGAAAAAGTAGATTGAAAGCAGAAAGTCATCATGATTGACCGGCCCCAATACGTTGACGCCTTTGGACTCCAAGTCGGCCTTGGCTTGCAACAGTGTTTCGACATCCTTGACCCGAAAAGCAAAGTGCTGAACCCAGCCTGGAGTCTCGGGATCCCGCCCTGAAACAGCGCCTGGATCGTTGGGCAGTTCAAAGAAGGCAATGCAGCTTCCGTCTTCCATCTGAAAAAAAATATGAATGTGCGGGCTGTAGGCGCCCGTTGACGGGACATGGTCTTCGCCCATCGCGTGAATGAATTTCAGGCCGAGAATATTCGTATAGAACTCGACCGTTTCCCGGGCATCTTTGCAACGAAAGGCAGCATGGTGGAGACTTTTACAGAGCATGGTGAGCTCCCTGTTCTGGGTTTGATGTCTGGTTCAGTTAATGTTGCGCTGCGCAACAACCTGATCGATGGGACCGAATACCGAACGCCCTTGTCGGTCGAAGTGCTCGATCCTGACCCGCTCGCCGAACTTCAACAGTGAGGTCGAGGCCTGGCCAGTCTTGATGGTTTCCAGTGCACGCCACTCGCCGATACAACCGCAACCGACACTGTCATCCTCATTAGAAACCGTGCCCAGCCCCACTAAACTACCGGGCTCGAAGTCTCGGGTTTGAGCCACATGAGCAATCATGTGGCCATAGTGGAAGGGTGTATCGATACCGGTTTCTATATCGCCAAAGAGTTCTCCGCGAACCCAGCACTTCATTTTCCCAGACACCAATTTGCCGTCCCACAAATCGCCCAATTCATCGGGAGTAACGGCGATTGGCCCCAGAGTGGAAGCCGATTTGCTGGTAACAAAACCAAAGGTGCGTTTGAGTTCGGCGGGAATCAGCGCGCGCAACGAAACATCATTGAGCAGCACGAACAACCGGATGTAGCTTGTCGCATTCTCTGGCGAGACCCCCATGGGTACATCACCGGTGACGGCGGCGATCTCCGCTTCAAAGTCGATACCCATGCCATCGTCAGGCAAGCTGATGGGGTCATTCCAAGCCATGAAGCCATGGGAGATGCCCTGATACACGAGCGGCTTTTCCAGTAGATCCGTCGGCAAGGTCTCGCCCCGCGCAGCACGATTGCGCTGAATATGGCTGAGGTAGCAGGCCCCATCCAGGTACTGATAGCTGCGTGGCAGCGGCGACCCCAGCACCGTCATATCAAGGGCAAAAGCCCCTTCGATCTGACCCTGATTCAACGCGTCATACAACTCGCGCAGTGGGGCTTCAAGCGAGTCCCAGTTGTCCAGTGCGAACTGCAAGGTGGGCGCACGCTCACCCACTTTGACTGCCAGCCTCAGATCGCGACTGACCACTAACAGTTGGCCATCACGCCCAGATTTCAGTGACGCAAGCTTCATGATTCTAACTCCAGACATTAAATGGGCAGCCCTGCCCGATGAGTTCGAGGCAGGGAGAGCTCAACGGCGCGCTCTCGCCTCAGGAATGCTCGAACAGCGCGTGCAAATTGTTTGAGTTGAAGAACGCACCCGGATGGAACAGCCCCACCTCCATCGACAACGCCAGAAAACGACGTGCCTGTAGATCAGCAAAATGCGCCTGAAGAGTGGCGAAAATGTTTTGCCCTATTTCCTCACGCAGCGTCTGCGGACGAGTGGCACTGAGCTTGAGCTCGACATGAACGCCCGCGTAGTCGCCCAAGCCATCCGCAAAACAATAGTGCTCAATGCGCCGTGCCCGACTGCGGATGCCACCAGTGGGGAACAACTGCTTGGCGATCAGTTGCCGATGAACTTTGGCGAACAAAGTGTCCAGCTCCAGTTCGTTTTCAAGATTGGCGGTGTACTCGACAATGAAATGCGGCATTTGAAGACCTCAGGCAGAGCTCAGACCGATCAGGAAACCCGAACCAATACGGTTTTGCTTTCCAGATAGCCGTCCAAACCTTCACGACCAAGATCACGGCCGAATCCGGATTGCTTCGTACCACCTTCTGGCAACGCCGGATAAGGGAAGCCCTCGGTATTAACCGAAACTTTGCCGCACTTGAGCAAAGGAATAAGCTGATGCACGCGGCTCAAGTCACGACTCCAGACACTGGCCGCCAAACCGTACACTGTGTCATTGGCAAGCATCGCTGCCTCTTCGAGATCATCGAATGGCATGACGGCGAGGACCGGGCCGAAAATTTCTTGCTGCACCAGCTCGTCCTCCTGCTTGATGCCGGCCAGGACTGCCGGCGCTGCAAAGAAGCCCTCGCCTTGAGGTGAGCGCCCTTGGGTAACCAGGCTTGCGCCCCCCTGCACTGCTCGTTGCACATAACCCTGCACTCTTTCGAGCTGACGAGCGTTGATCAATGGCCCCATCTGGCTACCCGCATTGAGCCCGGCCCCGAGCTGCAGACTGTCAGCCTGCCGGGCGACCCCTTCCAGGACCTGCTCATACACCCGGCGCTGCACATACAAACGCGCACCGGCGACGCAGATCTGCCCTGAGTTGGTGAAAATCGCATTGGCCGCACCGCTGATGGCCTGCTGCAGATCGGCGTCATCAAACACGATGGTTGGAGATTTTCCGCCCAACTCGAGGGTGACTTTCTTCAAGTGGTCAGTGGCCAGACGGTTGATGTACTTGCCAGTCTCAGTGGAACCGGTAAAGGAAATCTTCGCCACCTGGGGATGGCGCACCAAGGCTTCACCTGCTTCTGCACCGTAGCCCGTCACGATGTTGACCACACCATTCGGAAAACCGGCCTGCTGAATCAGATCAGCCAGGATCAGGGCCGTCAGCGAGGCATCTTCAGCCGGTTTCAGCACGACCGTACAACCGGCTGCCAACGCCGGCGCAAGCTTCCAGATCGCCATCATCAGCGGTACGTTCCACGGCACGATTGCCCCGACCACGCCCACCGCTTCACGGGTGGTGTAGGCAAAAAACTGACTACCGGGAAACGGCATCTTCACATCAACCGTCTCGCCGACGATCTTCGACGGCCAGCCGGCCATATAGCGCAGAACGCCAGCGGCGCCGCCCACGTTGATTTCGGCAAAGCCCAACGGCATGCCGTTATCGACGCTTTCGACTTGAGCCAGAAGTGCCATATTGGCTTCGATCAAATCGGCCAGGCGCAGGATCAGGCGTTCACGATCAAGCGGCGACAATCCGCGCCAGGATGGCTGATTGAAAGCACGATAAGCAGCCTGCACAGCGGCGTCGATATCCGCGGCATTGCCTGCCCCGATAGCACTGATCTGATGACCACTGGAGGGGTCGAGCACAGCAATGCTGGCGGTGGGCGCCTGCCACTGCCCATCAATAAAGTGACCGTGTGTGTGCTCGAGAAATACACGAGCTGCAGGGCTCAGGCGTGAATAATCATTACTGTCGATCGCCATGACTCAGGCTTCCTGTTACCCCAATGGGGCATTGAACATGACCCCATAGTAGGAAGCAGTAGAAGATCGGCCTATACCCGTCCAAGGTGACCCCTGCACCGGCTCGTCCGTGAAGTCGTGTATGTGGAGCATGTCGATTTGGATGCGGCTAGCCAGTAATGACTACACCCGTCAAAAGTCTCCTTTGAACCCAAGGTTCCAAGACGCGCGCAACGCTGCTTTTTTCAATGCCCTGACCTGCTCAGGATTCAGTTCACGGGAAATATTCTGCACGGTCGCCACCAGCGCTACAGTGCCGATAAATTCCTCGTTGATGCCTAATATCGGAGCAGCGATAGCAGAAATTCCCAGTGTTTCTTCCTCGATGGCTGACGCCCAACCTTGAGACCTGGCTTCGCTGACCTGGCCCACCAAATCGGCACGGTCGGTCACGGTATTCACCGTGACGGCGGGCAACTCGCCTGGGAGTTGATCCATGCTCAACTGCTTGGCAAAGGCCAACGCGACCTTGCCCTGGGCGTTGCAATGCAGCTGCAGTTCAGTGCCGATACGCACACCAATTTCAAGCGTGGATTTGCCCAGCAGCGTTTCGACCACTATCAACCGGCGCGCTTGAAGCACCGACAGAACCACCGTCAATCCCAGTTCGTCTCGCAGATCTCGAATGGCGTCAGCGGAAGCGCTTAGCAGGTCGATGCCGCTGGCGGCTACCTGCCCGAGCACATAGGCCTGGATGCCCAGTCGATACTTTGAGGTCTGCGGGTTTTGACTCAAGTAACCGCGCTCGACCAGAGTCTTCAGGTGCCTGAACACTGAGCCTTTAGTAGTCCCCAGTTGTACGGCCAACTCACTGACCCCAATCTCATCCCCCGCGCTTGCCACTCGTTCGAGCACATCGAGGGCCAGTTGCACCGATCTGACTCCACCTTTCCCTGCATCGTCGCTCATGTTTGATCCCGTTCATGCGATTCATCGAAGTCCGCGTCGAGCTGGCAAGCTTTGTGCTGTAGATCTTAAAAGCACCGTGTTCGCGTAGGCGAAACGATACAACTGTATATCACCGATAAACAAGTCTGTGACTCTGCATTTTCGCCTTACTGAACTCCTCATCTCGACATCTCACCAACTGCAGCATAAGCGGATGATTTCTCGACAAAAGTCTTTCCCCTTACAAAAATCCATCGAATAATTTTTCTTCCAACGAAACACTATTGCTTACAGCGATACACAAAACATTTGACGATCACCGCCAATAGTCGTAAAAATGAAACTACGTACCGCATACGCATACGACTGATTAATGATTTAAGAGGATGACGTCATGACCGCTCGTGATTCGGCCCTGGCCAAGCGAGACATCGCCCACCATCTCCACTCGCAGACCAATCTGCGACTGCACGAACAACTGGGTCCATTGCTGATCGAGCGTGGCGAGGGCATTTATGTATTTGATGACCAAGGCCGGCGCTACATAGAGGGCATGTCAGGCCTGTGGTGTGCAACGCTGGGCTTCAGCCAACCGCGTCTGGCTGAAGCGGCGTATGCACAAATGTTGAAGCTGCCCTATCAGCAGACCTTCGCGCACCGCAGTCATGGACCGGCCGCAGACCTGGCTGCCGAATTGATTGCCCACGCGCCGGCGGGCCTGGAAAAAGTGGTGTTCCAGAGTTCAGGATCGGAAGCGATCGATACCGCGATCAAATTCGTTCGCTACTACCACATTGCGCTGGGAAAACCGGGCAAGACACGCCTGATTGCACGTCACCGCAGTTACCATGGCACCACACTGGCCGCCGCCAGCCTCACCGGTTTGCCCAACATGCATAAAGGTTGGGGCGAGCCCCTGGCCGACGTCATCCATGTGCGTTGCCCACACCTCTATCGCCAAGGCCTTCCCGGGGAAACCGAAGAAGCGTTCTCCACCCGCCTCGCCGAAGAGTTGGAGCAGACCATTCTCGACGCTGGCCCTGAAACCATTGGCGCCTTCTTCGCTGAGCCTGTGATGGGCACCGGTGGCGTGATCCTGCCGCCAGCCGGGTATTTCGCCAAGGTTCAGGCGGTACTGCGCAAGTACGACATTCTGATGGTGGCCGACGAAGTGATCTGTGGCTTCGGGCGCACCGGCTATTACTGGGGCTGTCAGGCAATGGGCATTCAGCCCGACATGCTGACTTGTGCCAAAGGTTTGTCCGCAGCGTTTCAGCCGATCTCGGCTTTGCTGCTCAGCGATCAGGTCTATCAGGTCATCGCCGATCAGAGCAATACCCTGGGTGGCCTGGGGCACGGCTACACCTACGGAGGGCATCCGGTGGCCGCAGCCGTTGCACTGGAAACCCTGCGCATGTACGACGAGTTGGCTATCGTCGAACACGTTGCCGAGGTTGCCCCGGCCTTCCAGGCTGGCATCAAAGCCTTTGCCGATCATCCACTGGTGGGCGATGCACGCGGCATCGGTCTGATGGCGGCACTGGAGTTCGTCGCTGACAAGCAGACCCGTGAACCCTTCCCCGCCGAATTCAAAGTAGCCAGCAAGGTCAGCGATGTCCTGCAACGCAACGGCATCCTGCTGCGCGCACTGGGCGACACCCTGGTGATGGCGCCGCCGCTGATCGTCGATGCCGATCAGATCCAGACTATTCTCAAGGCTGTGGCTCAGGCACTCGATGAAGTCCTCGCGGGTATCCGGCCATGACCGCACAATCCAGTCGCGCGCTGACCAGGGTCCCTATGCCACTACCCGACAACATCGAAGCACCCGTAGCGGAAAGTCCGGTACTGGTCCGGTTCGAAGGTGTACACAAAACATATGACGAGCGCAGCTGGGTCGTAGACAACCTGGACTTGAACATCCGTCAGGGCGAATTTCTGTCCCTGCTGGGCCCCAGCGGATCGGGAAAGACGACCACATTGATGATGCTTGCCGGTTTCGACGCGCCAGACCGTGGCCGTATCCTCATGGACGGCACTGACATCAGTAAACTGCCGGCTTATAAACGCGACATGGGCGTGGTCTTTCAGAGTTACGCCTTGTTCCCGCACATGAGCGTGGCCGAGAACGTCGCCTTCCCCCTCAACTTGCGCAAAATACCGGCCGCCGAAGCAAAGGTTCGCGTCAAGGAAGCGTTGACCCTGGCTCGTCTGGAAGGGTTTGAAGATCGCAACCCCGCACAGTTGTCCGGAGGCCAGCAGCAACGTGTCGCGCTAGCCCGAGCGCTGGTGTATCGCCCACGCATCCTGCTGATGGACGAACCGCTGGGTGCCCTCGACAAGGGTTTGCGCGAACACATGCAACTGGAACTCAAAGCCATCCATAAACAGCTGGGCATCACGTTTGTCTACGTTACTCACGATCAAGACGAAGCCATGACCATGTCGGATCGCGTGGCGGTGTTCAACGAAGGCAAGATCGCCCAGATCGACCGACCGGAAACCATTTACAACCGCCCTGCCACACGCTTCGTGGCGAACTTTCTGGGTGAAACCAATGTGCTGGAAGGTGTCCTGGTCAGTGTCAGCGGCAATCTCGCACGAATCCGCCTGACCGAAGGCGACACGGTTCACGAGGCGTTTTGCTCTGATCCCGAGCTGGTCGCAGGTCTCCCGGTGGCGCTGGCTATTCGCCCCGAAAACCTGAGGCTGGCAACGCCGGGAGAGGCCGCGATTCAGGCCCGCGTCGTCGACAGCATCTTTCATGGCGCCCACTGCAAGTTGCGCCTGGTGATGACCGATGGCTGCGAGCTGTCGATGACTTACAACCCGGGCAGCCTGGGCCAGGCACCACCCCTGCCCGGCGAAAGCGTGAGGCTGGCGCTGCCTGCCGCACAGGCAATGATTTTGCGCTGAAAGCCCAAAACAACAAGAACGCGTCGATCTGTTACGTCACTTCTGCCGACCACAACTAAATCAACAGTCTGGGAGTCACATCATGTTCAATCCATGTTCCGTTCGCAGTCTCACATTCGTTTTGTGCGGGCTTGCCTTGCTTCAGGGAACCGCTCAGGCCAGAGACCTCACCGTGGCCTCATGGGGCGGTGCGTATCAGGATGTGCAACGCAAAATCTTCTTCGAACCCTACAGCCAGGCCAGCGGCAATAAAGTCATCGATGACAGCTGGGATGGTGGTATCGGCCTGCTGAGAACTCACGCTGAAGGTGCAGACAGTGGCTGGGATGTGGTTCAGGTCGAGGCCGAAGACCTGCAATTGGGTTGCGGTGAAGGGCTTTTCGTCGCGATGGACTTCAAGCGTATCGGCGGCAAAGACAACTACATTCCCAGCGCGGTCAGCGAATGCGGTGTGGGTAGTGCGGTCTACAACTTCGTACTGAGCTACGACACCAGCAAAGCCAGTCGTACTCCAAAAGACTGGAGCGACTTTTTCGACACCAAAACCTTCCCCGGCAAACGCGCACTGCGCCAAGGTCCCAAGGGCAACCTGGAAATCGCCCTCATGGCCGACGGTGTCGCACCGGCCGACGTCTACAAAGTCCTCAACTCGGCGGGTGGCGTAGAACGCGCCTTCAAGAAACTCGACACTATCAAGAGCCAGCTGCTGTTCTGGAAAGCGGGTGGTCAACCGATGCAACTACTCGCGTCGGGTGAAGTGAACATGACCACGTCCTATAACGGCCGGGTGACCAACGCTATCCGCCAGGACCACAAGCCTTTCGGACTGGTCTGGAATCAGTCCCTGCAAACCATGGACAGCTGGGTGATCCTCGCCAACTCGCCGAACGTCGACAAAGCCTATGGTCTGCTGGATGTCATGGGGAAAGCCGAAAACCAGAAGAAATGGCCAAGTCTGCAGCCGACCGGTATCACTTCCGTCAAAGGCATCGCCGGAACCGACCCGGCAGCGCTCGCTGACTCCCCGAGCGCACCTCAGAACAGCGCCAACGTGCTGGTGCTCAACGACAAGTTCTGGGTCGACCGTATCGACGAGCTGAACGCCAAATGGACCGCCTGGTCGGCCCAGTGATCCAAATCGAGTAAAAAGACATGAGTGCAATCGTAATCAATGCCTCATCACCGGTGGTCGCCCGCAAGGATCGCGGCGCCCTCTGGCGCGCCTACGGCCTGCTGGCACCTCTGGTGGTGTTTCTCGCCCTGACCTTCGTCGGTCCGATCGGCACATTGCTGTGGCGCGCAGTCGCTGACAGCGAACTGCCCCAAGCGATGCCCGCAACGGCCCGTGCCGTCTCGGACTGGGACGGCACTTCCGCCCCGGATGAGCGCTTGTTCAAACCGTTGGTACAAGACCTCAAGGCGGTATCGTCCCGCGACCTCGCGGCGGCTGCCCGCCGTTTGGCTTACGAGGCGCCGGAACTGCGTGGTTTACTGATGGCAGCCAAACGCGAGGCCGGCGATCTCGACGGCAGCAGCGCGAGCATGCAAACGCTCGATCCACGCTGGCTGGACAATGCCACCTGGCAAACTTTCAAACGGGCCTCTGGCCCTGTCGGGACTTACCACCTACTGTCCGCCGCGGACATGAAACACGACTACCAACAGGGCCTGGTCGCCAAGGATGAAGCCGGTCTGTATCGCTCGATCCTTGGGCGCACCTTTGGCATCGCCGCCATCACAACGCTGGTTTGTGTACTGTTGGCATTCCCGTTGTGCGTGTTTCTGGACCGCCGAACGCCCAAGGCCCGCAACGCGCTGTTGCTCCTGATCCTGCTGCCGTTCTGGACATCGATTCTGGTTCGCACGACCGCCTGGATGGTGCTGTTACAGGACCAGGGCATCGTCAACGCGATGCTGTTGAAGCTCGGATGGGTCAACAGTCCGTTGCACCTGCTATATAACCGCTTCGGCGTGATTCTGGCATTGGTTCACGTGATGCTGCCGTTCATGGTGTTCCCGCTTCTTGCCGCCATGTCCAGTTGCAATCGCTTGCTGGTACAGGCGGCCTACTCGATGGGGGCTCGCCCGCCGCGGGTGTTTTTCCAGGTCTACCTTCCACAGGTACTTCCTGGACTGGCGGCCGGTGCCTTGATGGTCTTCATTGTCACTCTCGGTTTCTACATCACGCCCGCATTGCTCGGTGGACCGGCTGATCAAATGATCAGTTTCTATATCGCCCAATTCACTACCGGCACCCTGAACTGGGGCCTGGCTTCGGCATTGGGGTTGGTGTTGCTGGTAGCGACCACCCTGCTCTACCTCATTCAGGCGCATCTGGCCCGCCGCAGCACAGGAGCTAAGTGATGATCCGTAATCCCAATAGTGGGCCGATGGCCTGGTTCGGCAATTTCGGCGTGTCATTGAGTGGCTACCTGGTACTGGCCTTCCTGTTGTTGCCCATTCTCATCGTGCTGCCACTCTCATTCAGTGACAGTCGCTACATGTCACTGCCACTGGGACACTTTACTTTGCGCTGGTACGAGGACTTCTTCTCCTCCTCGCAATGGCTAAGTGCGCTGTTCAACAGTTTTGCGGTGGCCCTGGCGAGCACCGCGCTTGCCGTGATCCTGGGTGGGCTGGCGGCGTTAGGACTTCGGCACCCGGCCATGCCTGGCAAACGATTCATCGAAGTCCTGTTGATCGCACCCATGATCGTGCCAGCGGTCATCGTCGGCGTGGGCATGTATTTTGTGTTTTCCAATGCGGGGCTGACGCGAACCTACCTGGGGTTGATTCTGGCGCATACCACCTTGGCGGTGCCGTTCGTGGTGGTCAATGTCGGCTCGGCACTGGGTGGTCTCAATCAACGCCTGTTATGGGCAGCTGCGAGCATGGGCGCGACGCCCTGGACAACCTTGCGCAAAGTGACATTGCCGCTCATCTCGCCGGGCCTGTTGTCCGGAGGACTCTTCGCCTTTGCCACCTCCCTGGATGAAGTGGTCGTAACCCTGTTTCTCGCCGGCCCCGATCAGCGGACGCTGCCTCGCGAAATGTTCACGACGGCCCGAGAAGCATTAAGTCCAGTCCTGCTTTCCGCGGCCACCATCATGGTGCTGTTTGCCACCCTGCTGTTGCTGTTGTCACGCTCTTTGAGCCGACGCTCGTAACCCTGGGGCCTACCACACAGGCCGTGCCCTCACGTCACTCACGGGCCACGCCCGTGGACTGGCGCACGTCCTTGAAAAGCCTGGTTTTAAAGCCTGAATTCGGTGCTTGACACTCCGGATAGGGCCTTACTAACATCGAAACACCAAAAGAAATGATGTTTCCATTAGAGAAATACAAAGCCGTATGTTTTCGCTCCCTGCCAACAACATTCTGCTGCGGCCTTGGTCGCCTGCCGCATAAGTACAGAGAGCTACCATGCACCTCATCTCACGTCGCACCTTCGACAATGGCCAGGACTGCGCGCTGTACAGCCGCATTGCCTGGCGCCTTCTTCCCTTGCTGTTTGTGTTGTACGTGGTCGCCTTCCTGGACCGGGTCAACGTGGTATGCGGAGGCCTACGTGCCGTTCTGTGGCCTGGCCACCCTGGAAGACCTGAGTGGCTGGCACACCGCGGTGGTCGCCCGATGCTGGAGCTGCTCCAGGCGCAACAACCCGACAGCGATGCCTTGGCCTTTCAGAAAAAGCGGTGATCGAGCGAACCGCAAGCCTGTTTCGTGAAACCAACGAATGGTTCGTTGCCTGCTTGTAGGCACGCCTGGACAACCCACCCGAGGACGCTCCCCAACCAATGAGATGACAGCTTTTTCTTGCGTTACACGTTTAGGCCTTTTGCCGGCGAAACCCGGCAAACCACAACAAGAAAAATTCCATAAGCCCTCAAACTGCCGCTGACAGGAATACAGATGTCCATTACCGAAAACGATGTAAACACGCTTCTCGACTCCGCCTGTACCGATGCAGGCCGCCGCCAGGTTTTAAAAGGGATTGTCGGCGGGGTGATCGCCGGCTCCCTGCCCGGGGTTGCCTGGTCGGCTGCCGCTCAACCCGCGTTGGCCGGCGCCCAAAAACCGGCGAAAGCGACGGGAGAGATTGTCGACTGGAGTGCAGCTCAACTGAGCCTGGCCATCCACGGGCGGCAGGTGTCGTGCCGCGACGTGATGGTGGCCTACCTGGCGCGTATCGAGCAGCTCAATCCCACCTATAACGCCATCGTCGCCCTGCGCGACCCCGACAGCCTGCTTAAAGAGGCGTCGGCCTTTGACGCCAAACTCAAGGCCGGTGAGTCCCTGGGTTGGCTGCATGGTATCCCGCAAGCGCCCAAGGACCTGGCGTTGACCAAGGATATCGTCACCACCTTTGGCTCGCCGTTGCTGCAAAAAAATCAACCCAAGGTAGATTCGATTCACGTCGCCCGGGCACGGGCGGCGGGTGCGTTGATGATCGGCAAAACCAACACGCCGGAATTCGGCCTCGGTTCCCAGACGTACAACCCGGTGTACGGCCCCACTCGCAACCCCTACAACCGGCAGAAAACCAGCGGCGGCAGCAGCGGTGGCGCGGCCACGGCGCTGGCGCTGCGCATGCTGCCGGTGGCCGATGGCAGTGACTTCGGCGGGTCGCTGCGCAACCCGGCCGCATTCTGCAACGTGTACGGCATGCGCCCGAGCCAGGGCCGGGTGCCCCGCAGCCCGGCGGATGAAGTGTTTATCTCGCAGCTTGGCTACAGTGGCCCGATGGCGCGCACGGTGCCGGACCTGGCGTTGCTGCTGGCCACCCAGTCGGGCCTGGACCTGTCCGACGCGCTGTCCCTGGAAATCTCGGCCGAATTGGCTGCGCTGACCCCGCATAACGTCGAGCACGCGCTTGAGTCCCGACAAACCGGCAAGAAAATCGGCTGGCTGGGGGACTGGGGCGGTTACCTGGCCATGGAGCCCGGCATCCTTGAGCTCTGCGAAAAAGCCCTGGGCAACCTCGCAGGCCAAGGCATGGTCGTCGAGCCGCTCAAGTCACCGTTTTCGCCCGAAAGCCTGTGGGACACCTGGTTGGTGCATCGTCATTTCGGCATCGGCAACGGCCTGCTCAAGTACTACGAGGACCCGACCAAGCGCGCGCAGCTCAAACCCGAGGCCATCTGGGAAATCGAGGGTTCGCTGAAGCTGTCCGCTGCAGACTTTTTCAACGCCAGCAAAGCCCGGAGCGCCTGGTACAAGACCCTCGTCACGCTGTTTGAAACCTACGACTATCTAGCAGTGCCCACCGCCCAGGTGTTCCCGTTTGACATCACAGAACACTGGCCCAAGCAGATCAATGGCCGCTCGATGGACACCTACCATCGGTGGATGGAAACCTGCTTCCCGTGGACCTTGTCCGGCAGTCCGATCATCAGCGTTCCCGTGGGTTTCGGCCCCCAGGGACTGCCCATGGGCATGCAACTGATCGGACGCCCGCGGGATGACCTGGGGCTGCTCAAGCTGGCGTATGCCTATGAGCAACATAATGATTGGGTCAACACCAAACGCCCGGTGCTCCAATAAAACCTGCCACGCCAACACATAACTAAAAAGCGCAGCGTTCGGCCGAGCCCATTGGCCGGCGCGTGCGCCCCTGCACCCGGGATGTGAAAATGAAGAACAAACATGTGTTTCATGTTGCGCTGACCTGCACCCTCCCCCTGAGCGCGTTGGCCGACAACAGTGGCTTTATCGAGGACTCGCACTTTTCCATAAAAGCCCGCAACTTTTATATGAACCGCAACTTCCTCGACAACCGCACGTCGCAAAACTATTCGGAAGAGTGGGCCCAAGGCTTTATCGGGGTTTTCGAGTCCGGGTTCACCACGGGCACCGTCGGGTTCGGTATGGACGCCATCGGTTTGCTCGGCATCAAGCTGGATACCGGCAACGGCCGCAAGGGCGGTGGGACGCTGTTACTCGAGGAGGACAGTGACGGCGCCAAATCCCAATATGCCAAGGGCGGTGTGGCGGTCAAGGCGCAACTGTCAAACACCCTGTTCAAGTACGGCGAGCAACTGGTGAACCTGCCGGTGCTGGCCACCAGCGACAATCGCCTGCTGCCGGAAACCACCCAGGGCTGGCTCGTCACCAGCAAGGAAATCACCGACCTGACCCTGCACGCCGGCCACTTCACCGCCATGCGCAACCGAGACCAAAGCGAGCATGACAGCGGCCGCCTCACCTCCCTCGACCTGATCGGCGGCAGTTACCAGATCAACCGCAACCTCAATGCCCGGGTCTACCATTCGGATGTCGAGGACTACTGGCGCAAATACTACGTGGGCGCTACTGCCAGCCTGCCCCTGGGCGACGGCTACACCACCAAGTTCGACTTCAACGGCTATGACACCAAGAGCCAGGGCCAACAGCGCGGCGGTGTGCTGGACAACCGCATCTGGAGCCTGTCGGCTTCGCTGGCAGCCGGACCGCACACATTCATGATTGCCCACCAGCGCGTCACCGGCCATGGCAAATACAGTTACGGCGTGGACGGTAATAGCACAGTGTTCGTGGCCAACTCAGTGCAATACTCGGACTTCAACTACGAAAACGAGCGCTCCTGGCAGGCCCGCTACGACTTAAACTTTGCCGCCCTCGGCGTGCCGGGGCTTAGTTTTATGACGCGCTATCTGAAGGGTACGGACTTCCACACCGCGCAGACCGATGACGGTCACGCATGGGAGCGGGATATCGAAGTCAAGTATGTGCTGCAATCCGGACGCGCCAAGGACTTGTCATTCAGGGTACGCCAAGCAAGCTTCAGGAGTCCTGATCGAGGCGTAAACCTCAACGAGGTGCGTTTGATCACCGAGTATCCGATCAACCTCTTCTGATCCGCCGAACCTGGCTGGAAGCGCCCAAGCTACCATTTCGATACAAGAGGTGGCTTGGGCATCGACTACAACCGCCGGTACGTTCCCGCGTGTAATCGCTCACTGATTTCCGCTGCTGCCGACTGCAACTCACGCAGCATGGCCGCAGGCGGCGGCGTGGCAATTGCCGCGCTAGGGCCGACAATGCCGATAGTCCCGACAATCACGTCATTCTCGCGAAAGATCGGACAGCACAAAGCATTGATACCCATGGTCACTTCACCGTCGGCATCGTCATACAGGCGTTGGCGTATCAACTCCAGTCGTTGCATCAGCGCGTCTGGGTCATGCAGCGTACGCTCGGTCAGGCGCGGCATCTTACGGCGCATCACCCGTTGCTGACTGGCGGCATCGGAGAACGCAAGCACCGTGCGCCCCTGTGCTGAACAGTAAGGCAGTACACGATTACCCGGCTTGACCGAAATACAGACGTTGGCCTTGGATTCGACACATGACACCACCAGCGCGGTGTCGTGAGTCGCGACCGCCAGTAGTGCGGTTTGCCCTGTGGCATCACGGATACGCGTGAGGTAGGGGTCAGCGATAGCGCGCAGATCAAACTGCTCACCCGCGGCTTCACCATAGGCAACCAGGCGGGGGCCGAGCAGGTATTTTTCGCTGACGGGATCCTGTTCAAGAATGCCGAGCTGGCGCATCGAGGCCAGATGCCGGTAGGTCCTCGGCTTGGCGGTTTGCAGCAGATGCGCCAGTTCAGTCACTCCCAAAGGGCGGCGTGCGGCCGTCAGCTCATCGAGCAGACGGAACACCATTTCCACTGACTCCAGCAATACGGGGCCGGTGGTGGGCTTTTCGTCATCCTGTTCCAAGAGGTCACCTCTAGTCGATAACTGGAAAAGCCCGATTGTATCTCCTGCCGAAACACTTTTGTTGGTCTGCGATATCAGATGCTCGATAGTTCGGGCAATCCCTTAGCGTCCTTGGCGCCTGGAGGCTTGACTGAAAACATGACAAACGCCCCTATCAACGTCATTCCGGCCAGCGCATACAGGCCATATTCCAGATGGCCACTACTCTGCTTGACCCACCCCATCATGAATGGACTGGCATAGCCGCCCAGATTACCGACGGTGGCGATCAGCGCGATCCCTGCCGCCGCCGCAGTACCGGTCAGTAGCACGCCGGGCAGCGCCCACAAGACACAGAAACCCGCCAGACCACCCGACATGGCCAAACTCAGCCCTGCCAACGACAACACAGGTTGATCATGGAAGTACGCTGCGATGGCAAGCCCCAGGGCAGAAGCCAGATTGCAGAGCGTACCGTGCCAACGTCGCTCACGTTTTTTGTCCGAGTGGCGGCTGACCAATACCATGAGGACCGAGGCGACTGCGAAGGGAATGGCAGCAATCAACCCGGTCTGAAACAGGCTTTTTACCCCAAGCCCCTGAACGATCTGCGGCAGCCAGAACGACACACCGTAGGTGCCGCACAGTAATGCAAAGTTGACGTAGATCAGGCACCACAAATCTTTATTGACGAATGCCGCACGGAAGTTGTGGCCCGCCCCGGCCGCCTCATGGTGCTGACGCTGAGCCGCCAGTTGCTGCACCACGCGAGCGTTCTGTTCCGGGCTCAACCAGTGCACTTTGCCAGGTCGATCGTCCAGGTAAAAGAACACCGCGATACCCAGCAGTACGGCCGGTATCCCCTCCAGCAAGAACAACCATTGCCAGCCCGCCATGCCCGCTACGCCGGCAAACGTCTGCATGATCCAGCCGGAGAGCGGACTGCCCAGAACGCCGGCCATCGCAATGCCCAGATTGAACCAGGCCATGCCTTGGGACCGCGCGTAGGAAGGAAACCAGTAGGTCATGTACAGCACGACCCCAGGATAAAAACCGGCCTCTGCCATGCCCAACAGAAAGCGCAGGATATAGAAGGCAGTTGGCGTTTTGACGAACATCATTGAGATCGACAGCAATCCCCAGGTGATCATGATCCGGGTGATCCAGAACCTCGCCCCTACGCGCTGCAGGATCATATTGCTGGGGATCTCGCACAGGCAGTAGCCGATGAAGAAAACCCCGGCGCCGAAACCGAACGCAAGATCGCTCAAACCGATATCGGCCGACATCTGAAGCTTGGCAAAGCCAACGTTCACGCGATCCAGAAAAGCGACCACATATAAAACGAAAAGAAACGGCAATAGGCGCCAGGCGATACGGTTGTAGAGCAGGCTGTCCTGTTCATTGTCGAAGGTGCTGCGGGATATGAGGTTCATCGCTGTACTCTTGTAATTGTTGTGCATGCGAAGAGGTGTGGGGCTTGAACGGACTAGGCTGCGCTCCCCAAAATGAAATCGGCACACCGTTCACCGATCATGATGCAGGGAGCATTGGTATTGCCGCTGACGATGGTCGGCATGATCGACGCGTCGGCGACGCGCAGCCCCTGCACGCCATGCACCCGCAAATCGGGCCCGACCACTGCGTTGGCATCCGTCCCCATGCGACAGGTTCCCGCAGG
Source organism: Pseudomonas sp. GL-B-12 (assembly GCF_019955895.1). Lineage (NCBI taxonomy): Bacteria > Pseudomonadati > Pseudomonadota > Gammaproteobacteria > Pseudomonadales > Pseudomonadaceae > Pseudomonas > Pseudomonas sp. GL-B-12. Next base: position 136,264 of record NZ_JAHBCX010000011.1, on the reverse strand, counting down.
ATGGAAAACGGTTTTTGCAACACTGCGCACGTAGTCCTCCAGCACATGATCTGGAATGTCGTCGTGATCAGGAAGCAACAGCATGTTTTCCACCACGCAGGCCAGCGATGGTGCACGCAGGATGCGTCGAGCAAACTTCACTCCAGCGACCATGGTACGAAGGTCGTGCTCATCACTCAGATAATTAGCCTTGAGTGACACTTCCTGCATCGGGTCAGCACTTTTGAGGCGCAGTTGGCCGCGCGAGCGTGGCCGCAAGGCACAAGGGTTGATCGAAATACCGTGGCCACTGGGGGGCAACCGGTCGATGTCACCGACCAGCGCGGGCACCACGTGAAATTGCACATCGGGCCGGCCGCAACCGGTGGCATCAACAAAGGCCCCGCTCTCGACCACGTTGGAGCTGAGCAGGCCCGAACGGTTGGCCAGGTACTTGATTCCATGCCCCAACGCCCGCAAGCCTCGGTCATGTCCGAGCAAGCTGACAGGTTCACGCGTTTGCGCATAAACCGAAGCACTGAGGTGATCCTGGAAATTCTCGCCCACACCCGGCGAGTGAACTCGCATTGCAATGCCCATTTCTTCCAGGTGAGCCTGTGGCCCGATCCCCGACAGCATCAAAAGCTTGGGTGAAGCGATCGCTCCGGCACTGACAATGACCTCTGCACGGGCGGCAAAGCTGATCGCAGCGCCTTCACGATCCACGGCCTGAACACCCGTGACCCGACGGCCATCGAACAGCAGTTCGGTGACATGGGTCTCGGTGAGCACCTTGAGGTTTATGTTGTTGCGCAAAGGCCGTATGTAAGCCACCGCCGAACTGGTGCGCCGACCGTGTGAAGTGGTGGTCTGATAGAAGCCCGCGCCCTCCTGCCTCGCGCCATTGAAATCATCTGTCTCGGGCACCCCCGCTTCGACAGCCGCCCGCACAAAGGCGCGGCTCAAGGCATGCCGGTGCCCCGGGTCACTGACAGTCAGCGGGCCCGACTGGCCGTGCAAGACACCGCTTAATCGGACATTCGACTCACAGCGCCGAAACACCGGCAGAACGTCCTGCCATCCCCATCCGGGACAACCGTTGGCCTGCCAATCGTCATAGTCTTCTGCCTGGCCGCGAATATAAATCATCGCATTGACCGAACTGCCACCCCCCAGTGTGCGGCCTTGTGGAATGTAGACCTGGCGTTGGTTGACGAAAGGCTCGGGTTCGGTGCGATACATCCAGGTACGCCGAGAGCCGTGAACCCGGATGAAGGTGCCGGGAATGTGAATGTAAGGATGATTGTCAGCCGGCCCTGCTTCGAGCAGTAGGACCTGTTTGCCAGCGTTCGCCAGCCGTGCGCTCAAGGCACAGCCAGCGGAACCGGCCCCGACCACAATGAAATCGAAGGTTTGCATTGGCATTGTTCTCGGTGTTGGGCGTCCTTGTTCAGCCGATCTGGCTGACGAATTTGGTGGTGAAGTACGCGTCCAGCCCTTCACTTCCGCCCTCGCTGCCATAACCGCTGTCCTTGACACCACCGAACGGCGTTTCCGGTGCAGCCAGGCCGAAGTGATTGATGGAGACCATGCCGGACTCCAATTCATCTGCCAGCAACGTAGCGCGCTGGATCGATCGTGTGAACGCGAACGCTGCCAGCCCGAAGGACAAGCCATTGGCCTTCTCGATGACTTCTTCGACGGTATCGAAGCGGACAATGGACGCGATCGGGCCGAACGGTTCTTCGTTCATCACCCGTGCGTTTTCCGGCACATCGGTCAGCACCGTGGCGGGATAGAAGAAGCCTGCGCCGTCGACGGTTTTACCACCCAACGCCAGTTGAGCGCCGACGGCCAGAGCATCATCTACATACTCCTGCGCAGCGGCCACGCGACGTGAATTGGCCAACGGGCCCAACTGCGTCGAAGCATCATGGCCGTCACCGATCTTGATGGCTGCACCGGCCGCGCAGAACGCATCAACAAACTGCTCATACACCGCCGATTGCACATAGAAACGCGTAGGCGAGGCACAGATCTGGCCGCCATTGCGGAATTTCAGGCCCGCCCCCAACGCCGCCACGGCCTTGACGTCAACGTCATCGCAAACAATGAACGGTGCATGCCCGCCCAGTTCCAGCGTGCAGCGCTTGAGGTACTGACCCGCCAGCGCACCCAACGCGCGACCGACCGGTACCGAGCCGGTGAACGACACTTTACGAATGATCTCGGAACGGATCAGGTAATCGGACACTTCGGCCGGTACGCCAAACACCAGGTTCAGTACGCCATCAGGCACGCCGGCATCCTGAAACGCCCGGCACAACTCGATGCAGGATGAAGGGGTTTCCTCCGGGCCTTTGGCAATGATCGAACAGCCGGCCGCCAGTGCGCCGGCAATCTTGCGCACCAATTGGCTGACCGGGAAGTTCCAGGGGCTGAAAGCCGCTACCGGCCCTACGGGCTCGCGCAAGACGGTTTGTCGAACGCCTCGGGCACGCGCAGGAATCACTCGGCCGTACGCGCGACGTCCTTCCTCGGCGTACCAATCAATGTGATCGCCAGCGCCGAAGGCTTCTAGCTTGGCTTCCGCCAGCGGCTTGCCTTGTTCCAGGGTGATCAGCGCTGCTATTTCATCCGAACGTTGACGCACCAGGTCGGCCGCACGACGCAGGATTTTCGAGCGCTCGTAGGCCGAGGTCTTGCGCCACACCTGAAAGCCACGCTGTGCCGCCGCCAGCGCGCGGTCCAGATCGGCGGTCGCGGCCAGGCTGAGCTTAGCGATCAACTCGCCGGTGGCAGGGTTAAATACATCGGCCTGACGCTCGTGGGCGCCAGCAGACCATTGACCGTCAATCAGCAGGGATTCGATAACTCGCATGTAATTGGACCTTTGGAGAATTGAACGCAACAAGTTTCATTGAAAGAAACAATGTTTCTCTGTGTAGCGCAATCCTAGGAGTCGAAAAGCTTGGATGTCAAGGCCAAAAAAGTCGCTTGACCACTTATTGTCGAGCGCGCTAGCTTTATCTCACAGAGAAACATAATTCCTACAAGAGAAACAAAGGTACGAACCAATGAGTATTGCCAATGCACTGCTTCATAACTGGGATGACCTGCCTCGCGAAACCGTCCGTAAAGGCGTTGAGCGCGTGGCTTTCCGTGGCGATAACACGCTGTGCGTCATGAACTGGCTGACCCCGGGCATGGATGTTTTTCCCCACAGCCACACCTTCGAACAGTTGGTGATCATCGTGCAAGGACGCGTGCGCTTTCATTTGGGTGACGACGTGGTCGAAGGGGGACCGGGCAGCATGATCCGCATACCACCCCATGTGGTGCATTACGCCGAACCGATCGGTAACGACGTGGTGATGAACCTGGACGTGTTCTCGCCGATTCGCGATGACTATCGGCACCTGATCGAATACCAGGCTGGCGAATTCGCCGACGCCGGGAAAGCACAGTCATGAACGGCATGAGTTTCTCTTCCAGACTGCGCGCTGGACAGTCACTGATCAGCACGTTCATCAAAACACCAAGCCATGCGGTGGTGGAAATTGCCGGTGACTGCATGCTGGATGCAGTGGTGCTGGACGCCGAGCACGCGCCCTTCGATCAAAGCAGCCTTGATCGTGGTCTGCTTGCCTGTCGCGCGGCGCAGGTGGCCGGTTTGGTACGCGTCGCTGACGAACGCCCCACCACGCTGTTGCAGGCGCTGGACCTGGGTGCCGACGGCCTGGTTTTGCCCCATATCGTCGATGCTGCACAGGCACGTCAGATATTGCAGGCAACCCGGTATCGCCATGGCAGCCGTGGTTTCTCCAACTCGCCCAGGGCCGGCCGATATGGCAACGCCAACCTCGTCGAACACATGGCCGCTGAGGATGGTCGTCACGCAATCATTGCCCAGATCGAGGACCGCGCGGCACTGGACAACCTCGCGGCGATCGCAAGCGTCGAGCAGATCGACTGCCTGTTGGTCGGACGAGCCGATTTGGCCGTCTCGCTCGGCGTCAATACGCTGGATGATCCGCGCGTCGAGTCGGCTGTCAGCCGTGTGATCGACGCCGCACTTCAAGCCGGCAAAGCTGCCGGAATTTTTGTCTCCAACAGCGAAGACCTGGAGCGCTTCAGCAACAAGGGGATGCGCTTTTTCATTCTGGGCTCGGACCAGGCGGTGCTACGCGCTGGCTGGACTCAACAGGTGCGTCATTTCCACAGTTTGACTCGCTGAACCGCCTGCAAAACAACAATAGGTAACCCCATGAACGCCATCATCAATACATCCACCAACGAAGAACGTGAAGCGCGAATCGACAGCCTCATGCGCGGCGCCATCGACCTGCACTGCCACAGCGGTCCCTCGGTCATGCCGCGCTACTGCGACCATGTTGAAGCCATGCGCGAAGCCAGCGAGGCTGGTTTGAAGGCGGTGTTGCTCAAGGATCACTATTACAGCTGCACACCGGTGACGACCCTGCTGAACAAACACTTCAACGAGCTTGGCGTTCACATGCTGTCGGGCGTCCCCCTGAACAATTCGGTCGGCGGGCTCAACGTCCATGCCGTCGAGCACGGCTTGAAATTGGGGGCGAAACTGGTCTGGATGCCGACGTTTTCCTCGGCCAACCACATTGCCCATCACCATCAGGACGAGAAATTCACCGAGAAATTCCCACAAACCACCCAACGCATGCTGCAGCCGATCCCGTTGACCGTGCTCGATGACAACGGTCGTCTGAAGGAAGAAGTGAAAGCGATCCTGGACCTGATTGCCGCAGAAGACGTGGTGCTGTCTGCCGGTCACCTCAACATCAAGGAAATCTGGCCGCTGTTCGAAGAAGCTCGCAAACGTGGGGTTAAAAGACTGCTGGTCAACCATCCGACCTACGTGGTCGACGCCACGCTCGATGACATGCGCGAACTGGCACGTGCTGGCGTCTACATGGAGCACTCCATGTGTATGTGGGTGCCTGGATCGAAGTTCAAATTCTACGATGATCAATTCCTGCAACAAGTGATCGAAGCGGGAACCGTGGACCTGACCATTCTCGGTTCCGACTTGGGGCAGCAAGGCAATCCAAGCATCGCCGAGGGCTTTCGTAACGTGATTGGCCAACTGCTGGATCTCAACTACAGCGACGAGGATATTCGCAAGATGACCTCCGGCAACGCTTCCCGCTTGATGAACCTGTGAGTGCACAGTCATGACGCGACTTATCACACAAATTGGGCCACTGTCCTTTAAGAACCCGGTCATCTGTGGAGCTGGCGAGCAGACCATGACTCGCGATGCCATCCGCGCAGCCCTGGCCACCGGTGCTGGTGCGGTGGTAGCCAAATCCACCAATGAATCACAAGCCGCCAAGCACCAGCTCGACAAGACGGACTATGTGCTGCTGGACTCGAACTGGAACCGTTTGCCGTGGGACTTTTCCCCGCCGCCAGATGCCAGCCTGTTCGGTCGTTCAGGCTTGGTTCAGCGCGGTTTTGCCGAATGGCTCGACGACCTGGTGAAGCTGGATCTGGAAGCTCGGCAGCAAGATGCTTACGTTATTCCCAGCCTGATCCTCAGTGACCTTGAACAATGTGCGGAGTACGCCCGGCAGATCGAACAGGCTGGCCTGCGAGTGTTGGAGCTGAACATTGGCGCCCCTCACGGTGAAGAAGCTGCCAAGGGCGCCATCGTCCTTGAGCGGGGCGCGGCACGCATTGAAGCCATTGTGTCGCGTATCCGGCAGGCGACGACATTACCGCTGTGGATCAAGCTCACCGGGCAAAGCGAGGACGTCGTCGGCCTGGCTCAGGCCGCGCGCAGGGGCGGAGCCGACAGCGTCGTGATGATGGGCCGTTTCATGGGTTTTCTGCCGGATCTGGAAACCGGGCTGCCCGTGCTGGGAACCAGTGCCGCAATAGGTGGCGGTTGGGCGCTACCACTGACCGCGCGCTGGTTGATGATGACGCGCAGAGCCATGGGCGACGATTACCCGCTGATCGCCACCAACGGCGCTCGCAGCGGGCTGGACGTCGCGCGCTTTTTACTTTCCGGGGCCTGCGCCACAGAGATGACCTCTGCGGTGTTCACGGGCGGCTACGACGTGTTGTCCCGTGCTGTACGCGAGCTGGATGAATATGTAGTCAAACGAGGTCTCAGCGTCGAGCAACTGCTGGGCAGTGCGGCTGATCAGGTGCAGACCTATCAGCAGCAACCTGACCGACCTGAGTGGTGGAAAGGCTTTGCCCCGGAGTGCCCAGGGTCTCCAGACTGAAAAGGCTCGGTCGGGAGATCACTGACAGTTGGCGATTGATGTTGCCGTGAAGAAGGGCCCAAAGGGCCCGCTCTTAAGAATGCACGGGTGCGGCGAGCGCACAAACTGTTGGGAACTGCCATCAGCCTGGCTGAGGTAGACATCGCCTCGTGGGTCGCCGACCAGCCCCCTAACTCGGGTCTACAAGTTAATCATAGGCGCTACGCCGGGACAGTTCTGGCGCAGTCCCTGCCCTGCTTCGTAGCGCTGGCCAGACAGCAGCAGGCTCTTGATCAGCAAGGGGTAACTGTAGGCACCTTGCGCGGAGGTAATTATTTTTGTCTTCAGCATGCTGAGGCCTACCTGGTTCTTGTTGAGGGCTTGAATGTTGGATCGGCGCGCAGTACGTATAACGGTAGGCATGCCGCGATCAGGAGTTTGCCCAGGCTTGGGAGCCTGGGCATGGGACGATCAGAACTGCGCCGCATCCAGCAGGTACAGACTCTCGCTACCGGCTTTAACCGAAGCAGTCAGCGAGTGGATACGCGGCAACAGGCGAGCGAAGAAGAAACGTGCGGTGCCCAGCTTGCTGACGTAGAACTCGTCCTGTTCCTGCTTGGCCAGGGCGGTACGTGCCATCAGTGCCCACATATAGGCGTAGGCGGTGTAGCCAAACACCTGTAGGTACTCGACCGAGGCAGCACCGACTTCGTTCGGGTTGGCCTTGGCCCGCTCCAGTAGGTCAGCGGTCATCAGTTCAAGGTTGGCGATGGCGCCTTTCAGTGGCTCGATAAATTCGGCCAGGCTGCTGTCAGCCGAATCGGTGAAGGCTTTGATCTCTTCGGCGAAGTGTTTGTAGAACGCACCGCCGCTGCCGACCACTTTACGGCCGACCAGATCGAGCGCCTGGATACCGTTGGTGCCTTCGTAGATCTGGGTGATGCGGCAGTCGCGAATCAGCTGCTCCTGGCCCCACTCACGTATATAACCGTGGCCGCCGAATATCTGCTGGCCATGGGTGGTGGTTTCCAGCGCCATATCGGTAAGGAAGGCCTTGGCGACCGGGGTCAGCAGGGCAACCAACTCTTCCGCGCGCTTGCGGGTGGCGGCGTCTTCGCTGAACTTGGCGGTATCGAGCTGCATCGCGACGTAGCTGGAGAAGGCACGACCGCCTTCGTTCAACGCTTTCATGGTCAGCAGCATGCGGCGCACATCCGGGTGCACGATGATCGGGTCAGCGGCTTTGTCTTTAGCCACCGCACCAGTCGGCGCGCGGCTCTGGATACGGTCGCGAGCGTATTCCACAGCGTTCTGGTAGCTGCGCTCACCCAGGGACAAGCCCTGGATGCCCACGCCCAGACGCTCGTAGTTCATCATAGTGAACATGGCAGCGAGGCCCTTGTTCGGCGCATCGACGATCCAGCCGGTGGCACCATCGAAGTTCATCACGCAGGTGGCCGAAGCCTTGATGCCCATCTTGTGTTCGATGGATCCGCAGGACAGGCTGTTCTGCTCGCCCAGGGAACCGTCGGCGTTGACCATAAACTTCGGCACCAGGAACAGCGAGATGCCTTTCGGACCTGCTGGGGCGTCCGGCAGCTTGGCCAGTACCAGGTGGATGATGTTCTCGGTCAGGTCGTGCTCACCGCCGGTGATAAAGATCTTGGTGCCGGACACCTTGAAGCTGCCATCAGCCTGCGGCTCGGCCTTGGTGCGGATGATGCCCAGGTCGGTGCCGGCATGCGGCTCGGTCAGGCACATGGAGCCTGCCCAGACGCCGGAGTACATGTTCGGCAGGTATTTTTCTTTCAGCTCTTCGCTGGCGTGGGCATTGATCGACAGGCAGGCGCCGGCGGTCAGCATCGGGTAGAGGCCGAACGACAGGTTGGCCGAGCTGACCATTTCCTCGACCTGAGCCGAGATCGCCTTGGGCATGCCCATGCCGCCGTATACCGGGTCGCCACCGACGCCGACCCAGCCGCCTTCTGCGTAGGTCTTGTAGGCGTCCAGAAAGCCGGCCGGGGTTTTCACCGCACCGTCGCTCCAGGAGCAGCCTTCTTCATCGCCGCTGCGATTTAGCGGGGCGATCACGCCGCCGGTGACCTTGCCGGCCTCTTCGAGGATGGCCGCGGCGGTGTCTTCGTCCACCACTTCAGCCAGGCCCGGCAACTGGGCCCACAGCTTGGAGACTTCGAACACTTCATTGAGCACAAAGCGCATATCGCGCAGGGGAGCTTGGTAGTCAGACATGATTGAATTACTCAGACAGTGTGCGGGCATTGCGCATGCCCCGATTAATAGAAAGGTCAGCCGCGCGGGCTTGCACCAGGGACGCGCAACGTAACTACGGTTGCGCTATCTGCAGCCGCTGGCGGCTGCTTGAGAGCGCCGGACAGCGAGCCGAGGACGATCCCGCCGATCACCTCCTGCCGCTGCGTCGGGGACAAACCAGCCTGATCCAGCCAGGCCGGCAGGTTGTTGAGCCTGGCGCCGTTAGTTTGTACGGTCGCCTTGAGCACCGGCAGCGGGCCTGTAGCGCCGGCCTCCAGCAAGCGCGCCAGGAGCTTCTCCTCATAGCGCCTGCGCATCTGCTCGAGGCGCGAGAGCGGTGCCTCGCCTGACTCGCCCGGGCATGCTGAGATGAATGATCGCTTGGTATTCATGACGACACGACTCCCGGGAAAAGCCATCGGTAGCCCATCCTTGGCAACCGCTAATCAGCTATAGCGATAAAAACCATGACCGCTCTTGCGCCCGAGGCGACCGGCTGCCACCAGCTCCCTGAGCAGGGAGGGCGGGCGGTATTTGGGATCACCGAAACCCTGCTGGAAGGACTCCAGAATCGCCAGCAGGGTATCCAGACCAACCAGATCAGCCAGCGCCAGCGGCCCCATGGGCAGACCGCAACCCAACTGCATGCCGGTGTCGATATCCTCGGCAGTGGCCAGGCCTTCCTGCAGGGTGAAGATGGCTTCGTTGAGCATCGGCACCAGAATCCGGTTGACCACGAAGCCCGGGCGGTTACCCGTGCTGATCGCGGTCTTGCCAATGCGCTCGGCGAACGCCAGGGTGCGGGTATGGAAAACCTCGGTGGTTGCCAGCCCGCGAATCACTTCCACCAGCGTCATGACCGCTACCGGGTTGAAGAAATGCAGGCCGATAAAGCGCTCGGGGCGCTGCACCTGGGAGGCCAACTGACTAATCGACAGCGACGAGGTATTGCTGGCGATGATGGCCTCAGCGCTGACCTGCTCACTAACCTGCTTGAGGATGCGTAGCTTCAGGTCCAGGTTCTCGCTGGCCGCCTCGATCACCAGGCCGGCGTCGCTCAGGCTGGCATAGTCGGTACTGGTGCTGATGCGTCCTAGCGCAGCGGCGCGCTGCTGTTCCGTCAGCGTGCCCTTTTCCACCTGCCGGCCAAGGCTGCGATCAATGGACACCCGCGCCTTGGCCAAGGCGGCTTCGGATATATCCACCAGCACGACGGACAGGCCCGCAAGGGCACACACCTGGGCAATACCGCTGCCCATGATGCCGCCACCAATGACACCGATAATTTCGTCGCTCATGGTCGTCTCCCCCCTGTTCAAACGCGCTCGAAGATCGCGGCAATACCCTGGCCGCCACCGATGCACATAGTCACCAGGGCATAACGGCCCTGGGTACGATGCAGTTCATGGACGGCCTTGGTGACAATGATCGCTCCGGTGGCACCGACCGGGTGGCCGAGGGAAATGCCAGAGCCATTCGGGTTGACCTTGGCCGGGTCGAAGTCGAGTTCTCGAGCCACGGCGCAGGCCTGGGCGGCAAAGGCTTCGTTGGCCTCGATCACATCCAGGTCGGCGACCTTCAGGCCGGCACGTTGCAGGGCCAGGCGGGTTGCCGGGATCGGCCCCAAGCCCATCAACACCGGATCGACACCGGCATGCGCGTAGCTGACCAGACGGGCCAGCGGGCGCAGGTTATCGGCCTGCACCGCCGCCCCCGTGGCCAGGACTACCGCCGCCGCGCCGTCGTTGAGTCCCGAGGCGTTGCCGGCGGTGACCGTGCCGCCCTGCTTGAATGCGGTCTTCATGCCCGCCAGTTGCTCGATCGAGGTGTCGCCACGCACATGCTCATCGACCTCGAACAGTTGCGAGCCTTTACGCGTTTTGATTTCAACCGGCACAATCTGGCCGGCGAAACGTCCTTCGGTAATCGCACGCGCCGCACGCTGCTGACTGACCAGCGCCAGGGTGTCCTGCTCTGCGCGGCTGATGCCATGCAGTTCGGCAATATTCTCGGCGGTAATGCCCATGTGAATCCGCTGGAACGGGTCGTGGAGGATGCCGAGCATGTAGTCCACGGCCTGCATATCACCCATGCGGCCACCCCAGCGCGCGCCGGGCAGCAGATAAGGGCCGCGGCTCATGGATTCGGCACCGCCGCCGATAGCGATGTCGCAGTCACCCAGCAGCAGGCTCTGCGCCGCCGAGATGATCGCCTGCAGACCGGAACCGCAGAGGCGATTGACGTTGAATGCGGGTGCTTCCTGGGGGATACCGGCATTCATCGCGGCCACCCGGGAAATGTAGGCATCTCGCGTCTCAGTGGGAATGACATTGCCCATCACCACATGACCGATACGCTCGGCGTCACAACCACTACGCTGCAGGGCGGCGCTGACCGCGGTCGTGGCCAGTTCGCATGGCGGGGTATCTTTGAGCGTACCGCCGAAGGAACCGATTGCAGTTCTGACAGCGCTGACGATATAGACTTCGGGATTAGGCATAGGAGACTCCGGTGGCATTGAGATCCAACTGATGCGTAGACTGCGCACGCTATGGCGGCGCACTGCCCAGGCGTGGGGTAGTCTAGGGAGCCGATGAACATTGGCCTATGCCGAAAATTACTGATTTGGCTGATACTTTTTGCAACCCCCAGGCAACTGACCCGCAGCGAGCGAGCGTTATGCAAGAGAAGGATTCAGTGGCCGTGTATTTTGCCCGTGCAGCGCTTTACGGGCTGCACGGGCAACCCGAGCGGATTGCGGTGGTACTGGCCGCGGCGGGTATTCCCGAACAGCAACTGAGCGACAAATCGGTACGCATCGCCGCCTCGGCCTTTGCCAGACTCTGGCTGGCCGTCGCCCGGGAGCTCGACGACGAGTTCCTCGGTTTCGACTCGCACGGGATGCCAACCGGCAGCTTCGCCCTGATCTGTCGGGGCCTGATCCAGGCCGACAACCTCGGCCAGGCGCTGCTCCAGTGCCTGAACGGCCTCGGTCTGTTCTTGCGGGATATCCACGGCAGCCTGTCGGTACGCGGCGACCGTGCCGTGATCCGCCTGCACAACCGCCAGCCAGACCCGCAGGCGCGCAGCGTCGCCGAGGAAACCTACCTAACCGTGGTGCTTGGCCTGCTGTGCTGGCTGGCGGGCCGGCGCATCCCCATCGACAGCTCGCAATTCACCCACCCGCGACCGGAGCATGGTGACGACCACTTGTTCTGGGGACCCAACCTGACCTTCGAGGCCACCCATAGCGAAATCGAGTTCGCCGCCAGTTATCTGGAGCTGCCGCTAGTACAGAACCTGGCGACGCTGAAGACCTTCCTGCGCACCTCGCCGCAATGGCTGATCGTGCGTTTCAGCAATCGCCAGGGACTGAGCGCCGAAGTCTACCAACAGCTGCGCAATTGTCGCTACGAACATTGGCCGACCCTGGCCGACATGGCCGAGGAGCGCGCCCTGAGCATCGCCAGCTTCCGCCGCCAGCTGCAGCGAGAAGGTTTCTCCTTCCAGGAGCTCAAAGACGAGGTACGCCGCGCCATCGCCTTCGAGTGCCTGCGCAACACCGACCTGAGCATCACCGCGATCGCCGAGAAGGCCGGCTTCTGCGAGGCCAGTGCGCTTCACCGGGCGTTCAAGCAGTGGACCGGAGAAAGCCCCGGCTATTATCGGAAGAAGTGGCACAGCAGCGAATAGTCCCAGAGGGATTCGTCGAGCATGAAGCATGGGAATTCGCACCAAGGGTAAAGCAGGGTTATGCGCCATGTTCATTACCCTCCGTTAAAACTGTTGCAGGCTCGCGGACACTAGCAGCCGCTCGTGCAGAATCCTACAGGGCGAATAGACTCGGACGGCGTTGACTAAAGGAAGTTTTTCACCGAGTTCGCACTAGACCGCTAAAAGCAGAGCTGTCAGAACACAGTTATAAATGCCTGAACAAGGCTGCAGCCAGAATTCCGGCAGTAATCGCCAGGAGCGGCTTTTTCACAATCAGCATCGTGATTGCGGTGGTAAGTAATGCCAGTCGTGCCCCGCCACCACCGTTCAGGGCCATCGGCGCAAGTAGCGCAATCAAGACAGAACCGGACATCGCCGTCATGAACGGCTGAACACGGTAGTGGATGGGTACAAACGGCATGACGAATACCCCACCCTCGGTACACAAAAGCATGCCAATGCGGAAGTTGTGGCTCGTATTTTCTGATTATTCGGCAGACTAAATAGGATGGCTGCCTTTTCGCAAACACACACGAGCAGAGTTAGAGGGCGCACTCGACCGCATCCAGGCTGGATTCGGAAATGATTACAACCTGACTTTTTGTTGAACACTTAACTCCTTGATCAGCTTGGGTGTCGAATTTTGCAATTCGACATAAGGCGGGGGGAAAACGACATACAGTGCCGGCACTGTTACTGATTCCCTGTGGCCATGCCCATGAGCCGCGTCTAGCCGGCCGGCAGCTGCCTGCTATGGCTTGCCGGTTAAGAACTATTGCAGCCGTTCAGCGGTAGCAGCGATTAAAATCAAGCCCAAAATCACACCGGACAAGGTCGGGGCAATTCAGGCGCCCGCCCCAACTGGTGCTGGCGGCGATAGAGCGCCGGGGTGCTGCCGGACCAGCGCTGGAAGGCGTGAATAAAGGCCGCCGACTCGGCATAACCCAGCTGCCCGGCGATGGCCTCTACCGACAGCTGGCTGCTTTCGAGCAATTGCCGCGCACGGGCAAAGCGCAGCTCTTCGAGGATGCGCCGGAACGAGGTGCCTTGGCTGCGTAGCTGATGGCGCAGGGTCCGTTCGGAAAACCCCAGGGCCGCGGCCACCTCGCAGGCCGTCGGAAAACCCGCGGTGAACAGGCTCAGGTGCGCACGCACCTGATCGGCCGAGTTGCCGCTGGCCTGCTCCTGTTGCAGCCCCAGTAGCAGCTGGTCGCACTGCCGGCGGTAGAGCGCATTGGCGCTGCGATCGCCGCTGGGCAGGCGCAACTGCAGGTGTTCATTGCGCATCCAAAACCGCGCAATGCTGGCGTCAAAGTGCACCGGGCAGCCGTAAAACTGCTCATACAGCTGGGCCTCGGCCGGCTTGGGATACGGCAGGTCAACCTGAATGGCATACAAGTCCATGTTCAGGCTGGCTTGAACATCGAGGATCAGCTTGTAGGTGCCGGCCATCTGCATGTCGATCAGCATCCGTCGTGCGGGTTCGGCCAGCGGCAGTGACGCGAGGGTCAGGGCGCTGACTCTCTCCCCGGGTTGAAAGCTAACCTCGCTGAACAGATAGGTCAGTTGCTGGTAGCGGATGCCGCAATACAGAACTTCTTGGGCCGTGTCGCAGGTCAGCAACAGCAGGCTGAGGGGGCCATAGCCGGCAAAGCCGACGCCGTTGCCGATACTCAGGCCGACGCAGGGTTGGTTCAGCTCCCCGGCCAGCTCGCATATCAGCCGCAGCTCCAGGCTGCGATCGATCCGCGCATCCGGCGCCAGATGCTCAAGATCCAGGCCGTAGCGTTGCAGCAGCGGGGAAACATCCACGCCCTGCTTGCGCAGGCTGTTGAAGATGTAGGTGAGTCCAAGGATCGAATGACTGGCCATATTGATTTTATTGTCTTGCCGAAACTGTCAATTTATTGCCAACCCTAGCATATCTCTCCTATAGGGTGGCTCCTAGACTGGCGACATTGCCATTTATCCCTGTCAAGGAGCGCCCATGCACAAGTCAGCCGCAACCAGCACCAGCACCAGCAAGATTGTCGATGTGGTGATTATTGGCTCGGGCTTTGGCGGCCTGGGCATGGCGATCAAATTGCGCGAAGCCGGTAACGACAACTTTGTCGTGCTGGAAAAGGCCGGCGATGTCGGCGGCACCTGGCGCGAGAACAGCTATCCGGGCGCGGCTTGTGATGTGCAATCGCACATGTATTCGTTCTCCTTTGCGCCGAAAAACGACTGGAGCAAACGGTACGCAGAGCGGCAGGAAATTCAGCAGTACATTCTCGATACCACGGAGAAGTTCGGTATCCGTCCATTTCTGCGCTTCAATCGCGAAGTGTGCGGCATGCATTTCGATCAGGCCAAGGGCCTGTGGACAGTCGATACCGCCGCCGGCGAGCGGTTTGTCGCGCGCCATGTGGTGCTGGCTTCTGGCCCGTTGCATGTGCCCTCGATACCGACGTTTCCAGGGCAGGAAAATTTCAAGGGTAAGATTTTCCATTCGGCGCAGTGGGATCACGACTATGACCTGAGCGGCAAACAGGTGGTCTCGGTAGGCACCGGTGCCAGCACCATTCAGTACGCCCCGGAAATTGCCCGCAAAGTGGCCCGACTGAGCATTTTGCAGCGCACCCCGGCCTGGGTGATTCCGCGTGACGAGCGGGCGTATGCCGATTGGGAAAAACGCTTGTTCGTCAGCCTGCCGTTCAGCCGCACCTTGCACCGTGCACGCCTGTACTGGAGCAACGAGTCGCGTGCCTGGCCGCTGTTTGCGCCACGGGTAGCGGCAGTTATACAGAAACTGGCCAAGCTGTTTATCAACGTCAAGGTCAAGAACCAAGCGCTGGCCAAGGCCCTGACGCCGGACTATTTGATCGGTTGCAAGCGCATCCTGATTTCCAACAAGTGGCTGCCAATGTTCAATCGCGACAACGTCGAGCTGATTGGCGCTGGCATCAAGGAGTTGCGCGAGCACTCGGTGTTGTTGCGCGATGGTCGTGAGCTGCCGGCCGATTGCATCATTCTCGGAACCGGTTTCGTCACCGACCCCCGCATTTACATGAAGGATTTTCCCTGCACCGGCCTGCCGGGCCACGACCTGACGCAGGACTGGAAAGAGAGTCCGGAAGCCTATTACGGTACAACGGTGACCGGCTTTCCGAACTTCTACCAACTGCTCGGCCCCAACACGGCCCTGGGGCATAACTCGGTCATCTTCATGATCGAAGCTCAAGTGCATTACATCATGCAGTGCCTCAAGCGCCTGCAGGAGAAAGGTGCCGACTATCTGGACGTGAAGCCGCAGGTGCAGCGCGAGTTCAACCAGAAGCTGCAGGCCAAATTTGTCGGCACAGCCTGGTCGTCCGGCTGCACCAGCTGGTATCAGCAGGCCGGTGGCAAGAACGTGCTGATCTGGCCGGGTGCTACCTGGCGCTTTTGGCTGCAGACCCGGCGGGTGCGCGATGCGGACTACGAGTTCGTCACCTGCGCCAGCCAGTCGCAGCCAGCCGAACTGTTGGACGCGGAGCCCAGTGCGGCGTGAGAACCACATTGATTAGGCTCTGTACCAGTTACGTATTGAAGGCCAAATTGTAGGGTGGACTCAGGAGCGCAGCGAACAGTCCACCGTTTGGCTACCGTGAATTGATGCTGTACTGCCTGCCGTGGCCCATCGCGGCTAAAGCCCCTCCCACAAGGTGTGCGGCGCTCAACACATAACTGGGACATAGCCTAAATCTTGCTGACGCCGATGAGCGGCTTTGAAGATTTTCAGACGCCAGAGATATACATATCGAGCTAAACGCCTAACGCTCGGAGAGCCTATCTTTGCGCGACATCTTGAGTGCTAAAAGTGCGTGGCTTACCCGCCACCATTACCCAGAGAGAAACAACAATGCCAAATAATCAACACACCAACTCGCTTATTACCAAGGTTTTTTGGCTCGCTGGTGGCTACAACATTTTGGGGGTCCTGACATTCTCACAGTTCTTCACCAATACCCTGCTCTCGGCCACCGACCCAACTATCTTTTCCCGGCTTGGCCTGGTTTCCATCATGCTCTGGGGCGTGGCCTATACGTCAGTGGCCAAAGCCTATCGAGCTGTGCCTTATCTCGTGCTGCTGTTTTTCGTGGGAAAGATGCTCTACGTCCTGACCTGGCTGATGTGGCTTAGTAAAAATTCCAACACCCTGCCGGCACTCTTTGCTGAGTCGCCGCTGACCGCAATTTTCTATTCGATCTATGGGGTGGGAGACTTGGTCTTTGGCTTGTTCTTCCTGTGGGTGGCCTGCAATAGCCTGTCCAAAAAAGTCCTCTAAGTCTGCAGCGTAAAGGACGAGCTAACAGCCGCGACGACCAATTTTGCGCCCAGTGCCAATGCAAAAATACCGGGCGCGGTGTCGAGCCAAGAACCAATATGAATACAACCATCATGAAACAGTGGCTGCTGTACCCGGCGCCAGAACTCGAACACCAATTGAATGATTCAGGGTGCCGCATAATCGTTATCTTTAACGGGTCGAGCCCTACCTTGTCGGCCATCATCGACAAGACTCAACTCCAAACGGTCATTTCAGTGGGTGTCAGCGTTGACGATGACGATAGGTCTCCCCCCGCTCCCCTGCCGATTGGTGCGCGACTGAGCAATACGATGGCGTTTGATGCCGTCCTGCAACAGGGATCGACGCTGCAGCGTATTCCGGTAGATATCGGGGGCGATGATCTGCTGCTCCTGCAGTACACTGGCGGCACCACGGGATTATCAAAAGGTGCAGCGCTCTCGCATCGTAATCTCTTAGCGAATACCGAGCAGTTCCAGGCAATGATGGCTGGCACCCTGCGGCCAGGTGAGGAAATCCTGGTGACCGCGTTACCGCTCTATCATATCTTTGCCTTGATGGTGAACTTCATCACCTGTTTTTCAATTGGCACGGAGAATTGGCTTGTAGCCAACCCTAGTGATCTGGATGGGTTCATTGACATACTCATTCAAGCTAGGCCGAGCCTTTTCATGGGGGTGAATACGCTGTATGCGCATCCTCGTATTGGCGAGGTCGATTTTTCCAGGTTGCATTTGGCGGGTGGAGGTGGCGCCCCTGTTCTGGACGTCACTTCAAGAAAATGGGAAACCCTGACTGGAACGTTTATACGCAAGGGCTATGGTCTCTCAGAAACAGCGCCGATCCTTTCGTTCAATCCAGCGTCAATCCGAGAGTTCAGTGCCACAACCGGCCTGCCAGTACCTGGCACCGATATCAAATTGCTCAACGAAGAAGGCATCGAAGTCGCCGTTGGCGAAGCGGGTGAAATCTGCGCTAAAGGACCGCAGGTAATGCGCGGCTACTGGAACAAACCAGACGCTAATACCTTGGCATTCACCGCAGATGGCTCTTTCCTGATCGGCGATATCGGCAGGTTCGACGAACTGGGTTTCCTGACTATTGTCGATCCCCAAGGCATATTGTTCGGTGCAACCATTCTGGGTGATGCCGCCGACCACAATGGCTTTGGACGCAAGCTGATGACAATCTACAACCGAAAGGGCATTTTCGGTAATAGCGCGGATACCGAAGCAGGTTTTGAAACCCATCTGAAACAACATTTTCGCAATGTCACCTTCAAACGGCAAGGTTGTGTACTTATGTTCACTGCGACACTGCCAAAACTTTAACAACCTTGAATTCCGTACGATTTGAGTCTAAAAACATGAGTGCCTTTTCAGTCAACAATAAAAATTGTAGCTCCTTTAATATTGAACTTCCAAATGATATTGCCTGTAGCCATCTGACAATAGCCAATTGGACAGTCCGATCCCAAGGCCGACTAATACTGGAAAGTCAGATACCTATGATAGTCAAGCGATCAGCGGCGAAAGAGCAAACAACATGGTAAGGCAATTAACGATTGTTTTAGCTAGCAAGGAGCAGCGTCTGGCAATGATTGCTACCGTTCAGGTGGTCGCCGAGCCGGAGCTCGCTTGGTTCAATGAGCCTGACAAGGATCTAGACGATGTGTGTCTTATCATATTATTGCGCGACAAAGCTGTCGGCTTTTGCATTTTTCGTCGTACGACATCTGAAATTCGTCGTTTGTTTATTTTTCCGGAGCACAGGCGAAATAAAATCGGGTCCCAAGCTATTGCTAAATTCCTTGCGTTGTTTCGCCACGATGGGCATTCATTCATAATGCTGCAGTTTTCTGACGAGTCTGTGGCAGCTTTCTTAGCAAAAGCGTTCAAAGCTTATTCGTCATTCATTGTCGAGGAGGGGATGTTCTTAGTATCGACCAATGCAAATTACGCGCAATGTTTCGACGAGAATGGATGACCTCACCGAATCATAAATCCGAGTAAACAGCCACTACCCTTAGTTTGGTTGAAATACAGGTGTTCGGCAGAGGCCTTCCATGAGAAATGGAGGTCCATCGTTTTATGTCCGACACATACAATCCACACGCCAAAATTCTCTATCGCCCAATTGAGGCGGCATTGCGCTGGTGCAATCTCTTTCATTTCGAAGCACAAATCATGCAAGCAACTTGGTCCTATCCTGATGAACTTTCTGCCCTACTCCCTCAATGGCCATGTCTGTATATAGCTACTGAAAAATCTATGATGCCATACGAAACAAAGAGTTACCGTATGGCAGTCTTGGTATTTCAGCCCCTTTGGGAAGTCATGTCGAGCCAGCTCAGCTAACAATCCGTCACTCTGATTTACGTCATTGGATGCAGGTCTACCATCCTGATTAAAAGCCAAGCTTTCTGTTTGGGTCACGCAGAGAAGATCAAGAGAAAATCAATCTAGGAACCTTTCTTGCGCTGCAAGCAGATCGGGACACCCTGCTACGAGAGCTCAACGCTCTACAGCAGCACCATCAAGATGTTTTACTTGATCTTCAAACAGTTGGGCTTGAATTGGATGACCTAAAGGCAATGGCCAAAACACATAGCCCGTTGAGCGAGCGCAGCGAGCTCACCTATCAAAATATCATCGGTGTTTTGCTCAATCTTTTCCTAGGCCGGTAGCCAGCAGCGCCGTGAGCCCGACCGCACAAAAAATTGTGTGTAGGCATCCTCCCAAGGATACGCACAAGGCAGACATAATGCCGGCTCGCCCAACGGTAGCAGCAACCTGCTTGCACCGATTGGAAGCTACCTCGAAGTTTGCAGGGCTTGGTCCGCCCCGCCCGGGATATCCCCCACATACATCACCTCAAAAGCTTTCATGAGTTGCGGGTGGCGTATGCGTGCGAACGCTATGAGCAAATCACCCATCATCCCGCGCAGATCAACAACGGCAAGTGCTACCAGATAGACCGAGCGCTCGATCAAAAAGCCCGAAAGCAGGTTAGCTATGAGCTGGGGCATGGCCGTATCGACCTAGTAGCGCGTACATCGGGGGTCGACCATGACCATGCCATTCTATATAGATCTGTTCCTGGCGGGCATGCTGACCGGTTCGCATGCCACACGCCAACGCCACCTCCGCAAGGCGAAGGCTATCCAAACAGTAATCGCTGAGCGCTGGCAATGGGACACACCGTAGGCTGGCAAAGAAAACACCTTACTTGGTTTCTCAATCACCACCTGAACCGGCGCCGTGCAGCGACGCTACTATGACTATTCGCTGACCGTGCAGTTGCTCTCTCTTCGATTAGGGTGTTCGACCGCTAGCGAGGTGAGAAAGCGGCCAGATCCGCTCAAACACGCCAACAACTTCCGACCGTTTCGCACTCAGCTTCCACACTGCGTGCGTAGCGCCTCAAAACCGCCTCTGGGCTATCACCACTTATACGTAACCGAACCAATCAAGCTACGCTCATCGCCATTGCGACTGGGTGATGACCGTCGCTGCAATCACCTTAAAGCGTCGTTATTTGTCAGCCGCCCCTCTCGTCAGGGGGGCGGATCTACAATTGCGCCCATCGCCCCCCCTTTGATTGATAATTTTGGCGGAGCATGGCGCGTTGGTTGATCAGTGCGTTTTTTTAAGCAGGAAATGCGACAGCGCCGGGATCAGCACCAAGGCGCCGACCATGTTCCAGATGAACATGAACGTCAGCAGGATGCCCATGTCCGCCTGGAACTTGATCGGCGACCACGCCCAGGTGATGACGCCCGCCGCCAGGGTGATGCCCACCAACGCCACCACCTTGCCGGTGAACGCCACCGCATTCTTGTACGCCTCGGTCAGGGACAACCCGGCACGCTGTTGCGCCAGTTGCACGCTGAGCAGGTACAGCGCGTAGTCCACGCCAATGCCCACGCCCAACGCGATGACCGGCAAGGTCGCCACTTTCACACCCATGTTCAGCCAGACCATCAGCGCCTCACAGAGGATCGAGGTCAGCATCAGCGGCACCACCGCCACCACCACTGCACGCCAGCTACGGAAGGTGATGAAACACAACACGATCACCGCGCCGTACACGTAAAACAGCATGGTGTGGTTGGCTTCGCGCACGACGATGTTGGTCGCTGCTTCAATCCCGGCACTGCCGGCGGCGAGCATGAACTGACGGTCGCCCGTGCTGTGTTCTCGGGCGAAGCTCTCGGCCACCCGCACCACATTGTCGAGGGTCTCGGCCTTGTGATCCGACAGGTAGGCCACGATCGGCATCATCGAGCAATCGTTATTGAACAAATCCGGGCTGCTGACCGAAGCCTGCTGCGCACCGTAGTTCAGCACGTTCTGATTGCGCGCGATGGTCAGCCACTTCGGGTTGCCTTCGTAGGAACCCGCCGTGATCTGCCGCACGGCATTGACCAGCGACACCGTGGTTTGCACCCCCGGTTGCTGCTGCAACAGCCAGCCCAGGCGATCGGCCTCCACCAGGGTTTCGTACTTCAGACAGCCTTCGCTGGGGGTCTTGAGCATGATCGCGAACTGGTCGCTGGACAGCGAATAGTTGGCGGTGATGTAGGCGTTGTCACGGTTATACCGCGAGTCCGAACGCAACTCCGGGGCGCCGGGGTCAAGATCACCGATTTTCAAATGGCTGCTGACGACCAGCCCGCCGACCGCCAGCAGACCCGTCACCGCGACCGCCACGGTGGCCCAGCGGCGCTCAGTGAAGCGATCGAGAAAATTCCAGAAGGCGCCCAGGCCCTTGCCACGCAGCTCTTTGTTTTCCTGACGCAGGCTGCGCCCGGCCGCTTTGCGGCTCACGCCGGTATAGGACAGCAGCACCGGTAACAACACCAGGTTGGTGAAGATCAGCACCGCCACCCCGATGCTTGCCGTGATCGCCAGGTCCTGGATCACCGGAATATCGATCAGCATCAGCACCGCAAAGCCCACGGCATCGGCCAGCAAGGCGGTCAGGCCCGCGAGGAACAGGCGGCGGAAGGTGTAGCGTGCGGCGACCAATTGGTGCGTACCGCGGCCGACGTCCTGCATGATCCCGTTCATTTTCTGCGCGCCGTGGGACACGCCGATGGCGAACACCAGGAACGGCACCAGAATCGAGAACGGGTCCAGGGCAAAACCGAACAGCGCCACCAGCCCGAGTTGCCAGACCACGGCGATGACCGAGCAGAGGATCACCAGTGCCGTGCTACGCACGCAACGGGTGAAGTAAAAAATGATCGCCGTGGCGATCAATGCTGCGGCGCCGAAGTACAGCATGACCTGCATCAGGCCATCGAGCAGATCGCCCACCAGTTTGGCGAAGCCGATCACACGGATCTTGATCGGGCCACGGCCCTCCTCCCCGCTGACCCGTGCGCTGCCTTCGAACTCATACTTGTTACGCAGTTTCTCTTCCAGGGTTTTCGAAAACTGGTGGTAGTCGATACCCTGCTCGGTGATCGGATCTTTATCCAGCAGCGGTACGAAGATCATGCTCGACTTGAAGTTGTTGCCGATCAGGCTGCCGACGATCCCCGAACGGGCGATGTTCTGCCGCAGTTGCTGCACGCTTAGGGCCGAGCCGTCATAGGAGTCGGGCATCACCGGGCCACCCTGAAAACCTTCCTCGGTGACTTCGGTCCAGCGCACGGCCGGGGTCCACAGCGACTTCATCCACGCACGGTCGACGCCAGGGGTCACGAACAGTTCGTCGTTGATCTCCTTCAAGGCGTCCAGGTAATGCGGGTCGAAAATGTCGCCGTTGCTGCTCTCCACCACCACCCGCACCGCATTGCCCAGACCGCGCAAGGCCTGTCGGTTTTCCAGGTAGTTTTTGATGAAGGGCTGACTTTGCGGGATCATCTTTTCGAAGCTGGCATTCAGCGTCAGCCGGGTGCTGGCGAAGTAGCTCAACGCCAGGGTGACCAGCAGGCAAGTCAGCACCACCCGTAACCGGTTGTTGAAGATCAGGCGTTCCAGCCGGTTTCCGGAGCGGGCATCGAAGCCCTTGAGCTCGCGGATCACCGGCATCGTATCGGTTTCGTAGTGACCCATCATGGTGTTCTCTTTGTAATGCCGGACTTATTCAAGAGGCAACTGCCGCAGGCCACGGGTGCCTGCCAGTACCAGGGAACCGACAGCGGATATCTGTGCGGCGGCCACCGGCGCCTGTACGGTATTCGGCTGGAGCTTGAAACTGGCGCCATCGTCGGCACTGACCAGTACATGACCGGCCTGGCTGACCAGCACGATCCGCCCATCGGCGGTGATCGTGCTGGCGGTAATGCTCAGCGGCAGGCCAAGGTCGATCTTGTTCCAGCTCGCCCCGCCATCGACGCTGCGATAGACATTGCCGCGCAGACCGAACACCAGGGCGAAGCCTGGCTTGCCGGTGATGCCGAAAAAACTGCCGTTGTAAGGTGTGGGAGTGGCGTTGAAGCGTTCGGTGCTCCGGTCCAGTTTCAGCACCAGCCCCTGTTCACCGACGATAAACAGATCATTGCCTACCGGACGCAACGCGTAGAGGTTCAGCGCCGTCGGGTTGTCGGTACGGTCCAGCCACGGCGTCCAACTGTGGCCACCATCATCGGTTCGGAAAATCAGGTTGAAGGCACCGACGATGTAACCGACCTGATCATTTTCGAACCAGACATCGAGAAAGGGCTTGTCGGCGCCCTCTTCCTTCATCCGTTGAGCATCGGCAACCCGCGCCTGCAGTTCCGGATTGTCCGGCTGCTTGGCGAGTTGCTTCTGGTAATAATCGAACAGGAGCGGGCCCACCTGGCGCCCGTCCAGCTGACGGTTCCAGGTCTGTCCAGCGTCGCTGCTGTGCAGGACCACCCCGTCATGTCCGACGGCCCAGCCCTGTTGAGCGGAAGGAAAATACACCGAGACTAGGTCCGAACTGACTGGCACTTGAGCCTGCAGCCAATGCTGACCCGCGTCGTCGGAATAGAGAATATGGCCGCGCTGGCCGACAGCGATCAGACGCTCACCTGCGCGGGTAAGCCCTGTCAGCAGACCTTTGCCAGCAAGCTCACTGTGCACCGCCGGGGTGTCCAGCACATCGGCAAAATCCGCCGCCACCACAGGACGGGTAAACGGCAGCGCCAGCGCTGTCGCCAAGGTGCAGAGCAGGATCCACTTTGAGGTTGTCATTATTATTATCTCGGTTGAAAACCACCGGGGAATGAGTGGAAACCCCCGGTGGTGTACAGCTGTTTCAGATGCGGTTAGCGGACACCGGTGCCGGCCAGCGACTCGGCCGTCCACTGGGCCTTGGACAGGGGTTCGTTGTACTTGAGGCCACCGTAGGGGCCGTAGAAACCGTTGATGTTGTAGGAGCCTGCGACGAAATCGTAGAGCATGTGGTTATTGCTGTCCGGCGCCTGCACGTCGTAGCTGTAGGTCATGTGGGCAAAGCCACCACGGAACAGTTGGCCGCGAGCGTCATACTCGTCAGAGGCCAGAACGGTCCAGCTGTCCTCGTCAATGTAGAAGGTGCGCTTGCTGTAGATGTGGCGCTTGCCCGGTTTCAGAGTGGCCTCGACCACCCACACGCGATGCTGTTCCCAGCGCACCAGATCTGGATTCAAATGCTTGGCGGTGACCAGATCGTCGGCGGTCTTGTGGTAGTTCAGCTTGTAGGTGTTGTACGGAACAAGCATTTCCTTCTTGCCGGCCAGTTTGAAGTCGTAACGGTCCATGGCGCCGTTGAACAGGAAGGTATCGTCGTAGGTCATGATGCCCGAGGTACCCGGGTTCGGCGTGTCGTAGGCCAGATCCGGCGCCAGCTTGACTCGACGTTGCCCCGGCAAGTATTGCCAGGCACGGCGTGGCTGTTTCAGCGGATTGACCGAATCGACAACCAAGATTGCTTCACCCACGCGACGCGCCGGCCCGCTGTAGGACACCTTGAGTTTGTAATAGGCCTCATCCCCGGCGATCGGACCCGCTGGACGCTTCGGATCGGACAATGGGTTTTCAATGGAGACGACACCGGTCGAACTCAGCGTCGCCGTGCCGGAAGCATCGTTGATCCAGGAGTCGTACTTGGTATTCATGGCCACGCCCTGGTAACGCAACAAGTGGTTCCACATCGCCTCGTAACCGTCGGCGGGGATCGGGAACGGCACCCCTGGCAACGCATTCTCCAGCGCCAGCCCACCCTCGGTGGTCTTGGCCGTCACGGCGTTTGCCGCGGTGTTCTCCAGCATCTTCTGCGGCAAGGCCACAGTGCGGTGAGTCGGGTAGACGTCCACCCGATAGGTCGGATACCGCTTAAAAAGTTCCTGGGTCGACACCGTCAACTTGTCCGCGTACTCGGCGGCATTTTTGCCGGTGATCACCAGGCGCGGCTTTTCGCTCTCGAACGGATCCGGACGGAACCCGTCGCCCGCCTTGAAGCCCGCCGGGATCGCCATCGGGCTACCGGTGTACGCCGGGATGGTGCCGTCGGCGTTGCCAGCCCACTCGGCGCCGACAGGCGTCAGCGTGGTACCGAGCTTCGCAGCCTGGTCCGGGGATACGGCCGCCTGAGCAGCACCGGCGACGGCCAGCGCCAACGTAGTAGCCAGTAATGGTTTAACGAATTTCATGGGGGGTCTCCTGTTATCACGCAACGCTTCGATCAGAAGGTGGTTTTGAAGGTAGCGGTGACCATGCCGCGATCACTGATCTGGGCAAATGTGCCTGCGAACGCGGTGGGCTGACCAAGGGTGCAGTTGTACTGTCCGTTGGCACCAGGCGATGTACCATCGCCGGGTTTACCCGCGCTGCCTGGTGCATTACACATATCGAAATCACCAAAGTTGGCCACGTACTTCAGGTCGAAACGGTATTGATTACGCACATCCATGCCGACGCCGACCGAGTAGTTGCCCGCGCCCTTGTTGCCGCCCATTTGAACCGAGGACTCGCCTTTGAGGCCGACGTTATAGGTGACCGGCATATACATATCGATACCGGGAAACACCTGGTACCAGGTCGGGTTGAAGTTGACGCCCAGGACGTAGTTATCCTTGGTGACCTTGTCGATGCCGTGGTACCAGTCTTCACCTTTGAACAGTTGCTCGTTATCGGTGACAGACAGCCAGCGGCTGTAGGCGAGTTCGACCAGCAACGATGAGCTATCCCACACCGGCGTTTGACCAAAAGTGGTCAGCCCGTTGAGCACCGCGTGCACCGTATTACCGCGTGCAACGCCGTTTTCACCATTAAAACTTGAGATGACGCCGGGTGTGCCAGCGGCTGCCGGCGAAGGATTGACGGTGGCCGGGACGCTGGACAATGGCATGTTGTTGCGATAGTTCACATCCAGCCCGACGCTCACGCCGGCGATGTTCTTCGACAGGCTGATGCCGTAGATATCGATGTCATCGACATAGAACTGGTTGTAGCTGCCGATATTGCCCGAGATCAGTTGCGCTGGACCCACTGCGGTCGGCTGCAGGACCACGTTAGGCAGAATGTCGGAGGTTTTGCGGTAGTAGAAACCCAGCGTGCCGTCCAGCCACTCCGGACTCCATTTGGCCATCAGGCCGAAATCGCCCGTCTTGCTCGGGGTAAAGGTATGGCCATTGTCCAGTCGCAGGAACTCGTTCGCACCGAGCGGGCCCGGCGTACCAAAAAGAGGATTCTGTGCGCCGATCAGCGACAGGTTGTGCCCGCCATTCTGTATGCCGTCATTGAAGCCCAGATAAGTACCTGATTCCGGCAGACGCGCGGCGTTCCAGTCCAGGAAGTACTGCGCGCCGATGGTCCACTGCGGGTTGATCGTCAGGTTGGTGGATATTTGGCTACGCGGTATAAACAATTCCTTCGCTTCGGTACCCGGCACCGTCAGTGCTTTGGTAATGTCCAGGCCAGACTGGCCATAGCTGTTGCCATGGGTGAAGGACAAAATGCTTTCGCCCCAGTACTGGGTGGTTTTACCCAACCGGCCGCTGAGCAACGACTGCTCACCGATTTCCGTACTGCCAAAAACGAAGGCATCGAGAATCTCGGAGGAAGGACCGTTGTAGTAACGGTCGGCATAACCACTCAGGTGGTTCGAGTCGGGCTTGCCATTGTTGAGCTGGTTGGTCGACGGGTTGTAGGTGCCGACATCCTTATAGGCGTGGTCGTACCAGCTGTTGGCGCTGACCCGAAAACCCATTGTCTTCTTGAAGGCCACATCCAGCTCGGAGAGCACATCGACGCGCTCGGAGACGGGCTCGCCCACCGAGAAATTGCGGTCGCCGTCGTTGTTGTTCCACGAGTTAGTCAGTTTGGAGTCGGCACCTTGCACGCGCTGGGCGTAGTTAAGCTTGACAGTGTTGTCGAAACGGACCGACAGATCCTCGTTACCCGTATTGATTTCGAAAGCCTGTACGGGAGCAATCCCCAGCCCTGTCAGTATCGCTGAAGCAAGAAGGCCTCGACGGATGTTGGCATGGCAGATCTTATTATTTTTATTCATCTAATTTGCTCACCTTCTCTGTGGTTCACGAAAAGTTATTCATTGAATCCGTTACACGTAGGAACCTCTCCTTAGGTGCACTACAGGGTGGTTAGCCTGAATGGCCAGCGAAGCCTTACTATCGCGAACACTCAACGGGGCAAATGGGATTTCCCCCCTTCAACGCTCGCCTCGATAGTCGATACAGACGGTGATAATCGTCGATCTGTTTTGTGACGCGCCGCCAGATACCGCCGGGCAACCCAATCAGAGGAGAAACTCACCGTGGATCTGAGACTATTGCGTCGCGCACAGTCAGTCGCCCCCATTGGTGGGGGGGGTGACGTCAGGAGGGGGGAATAAATAGAACGCTTGCACCTGAGCTGAATAGCAGTAGGAACAATCGACAGAGCCCGGATCAGTACCCGTCCGGCAAATATGCCTGGATGCCCAGTCGATACTTTGAGGGCTGAAGGTTTTGACTCAAGTAACCACGCTCGACAAGGATTTTCAGGTGCCTGAACACTGAGCCTTTAGTGATTTAAACAATCACCAGCCAAAACTAGAGTATTTACACTAATTGTCAACATAGGTATAACGAAGACCTCTCACAATAAAAATAAGGAGGCGCTATGCCCTGCTGCGAAGACACGAGATCGTACGATTATCTGGTCGTGGGAGGCGGCCCAGCTGGCAGCGCATGCGCAGCTCGGCTGGCTACTGCATTTCCGGAGAGGCAGATTGCGCTCATAGAGACAGGTCCCGCGAAAGCAAGCTGGCTTTCTCGCATGCCCATTGCGGTCGCGGCGCTCGTACCTTGGCGAAACCGTCATAATTACGCTTTTCGAACGGTCCCCCAGCCAGGATTGAACGGTAAACGTGGTCTGCAGCCCCGCGGGAGAGGATTGGGAGGATCAAGTCTTATCAACGCCATGATCTATCTCCGCGGCCAGTCAGAGGACTACGACAGTTGGGAAAAAAACGGAGCAGACGGCTGGGGATGGGATCAGGTGCTGCCCATCTTCAAAGAGATGGAGTGCAATGCGCGTGGTGCAAACACGTGGCACGGTGACGGTGGCCCTTGGAAAGTCGCTGATCTCGGAACGCCTAGTTCGTGCGCTAAAGCATTCGTGGCCGCAGGTGTCGAGTCCGGGATCGAACTCAACACAGATTTCAATGGCGCCCATCAAGCTGGCGTCGGCCTTTATCAAGTCACTCAGCATAACGGCCAGCGATTCAACGCTGCCCAAGCCTTTCTCAATCCACAGCCTCAAAATCTCACGATATTGACGGGTGTACAGGTGACTCGAGTTTTAATCGTAGAAGGGCGAGCGACAGGTGTCGAATTGGCTGATGGGGGTTGTTTTAGTGCCCGTCGCGAAGTCGTGCTTAGCGCAGGTACATTCGGTACGCCTCAACTATTGATGCTTTCTGGCATTGGGCCCGCCGATCACCTTCGCAGTTTAGGCATCAAGGTTCATAAAGACTGTCCCGAAGTCGGCAATAATTTGCAAGATCACTTGGATGTCACCATTTCCCGGGCTGTTGATGATAAAAGCCTTCTGGGCCTGGTGCCTTCGTTAGTACCACAATTATTAACGGGTCTATTATCTTATTTGAAGGGGCTGGGTGGACTGCTTTCAACCAACGTAGCAGAGGCAGGAGCTTTTGTATCAACTCGGCCGGAGACTTCTCGACCAGATGTTCAGTTCCATTTCTGCGTGGGGATAGTTGATAGGCATGGCCGACGTATGCACCCCAGACGTGGTTTTTCACTGCATGTCTGTGGCCTCAGACCAAAAAGCCGGGGCGTAGTAAGGCTCCGATCGGCCGATCCCCGTCATCCACCACTGATCGATCCCCAATTTCTTTCGGAGCCTGAGGATCTGCAAACGTTAGTCGACGGAATCCGTATTGCCCGAAAACTACTCTCGGCACCGTCAATGAGCAGGTACTCCGGCAGGTCGCTTCACGGGTTCGAGAAACTCGAAGGAGAAGAGCTGCGTGCGGCTATTAAACTTCATGGTGACACTATTTATCATCCGGTTGGAACCTGCCGAATGGGCAGTGATCCTTCTGCCCCGCTAGATCCACAGCTACGGTTGCGAGGAGTTGCAGGACTGAGGGTTGCGGATGCTTCAGTGATGCCCACACTCATATCGGGAAACACCCAAGTACCTTGCGCAATGATCGGTGTCCGTGCGGCGATGTTTATCCAGGAGGAGGAATATCAACATGGCGACTAAAATAACTACAGAGTCTGAGCCAGATTTTTTATATTACTTTATGTAACCGTTATCCAGATCAACGACCGTCTTTTCTCTTTAACCCAATATCTGGAGCGCAAAATACGTCTGCTACAAACCGAGCTGCAGGTCCGACAGATGCTCGCCACCAATACCGCCAGCCTGGTGCTCGATCGACATGCGGGTGGTGCCGATGCTTCGCGTACCGTCGAGCAAGGCGACCCAGAGCCGGGCCGACTCAATGATGCTGACACTAGACGAAAGTGAGCCATGAAACGCTCACCGCTATTCACTCTGCTTTCAGGTCTGGGGATTGCCGCGGTGATGATCCTGACCGCCGCACTGGTCGCCTGGATCGGCCGCACTGCGCTGGGTAGTTTCGAGGGCTGGCAGCAGGCATTCGAATCCGCACGACCTTATCTGCGATGGTGGCGCGCCCTGCTCTACGCCGCCCTCTTTGCGCTCTGGTGGGATCTGCTTCGGCGCTACCGACATCGACCACAGGATTACGGGTAACACCCCCGATTGATCTCCTCCGCCACTGCTTTGCTGCTCTGCTGCGGTGGCGATCTGCTGATCCATCTGCTGAATCTGGGCAACCTCGATGTCGTTCAGCGATGCGCTGGTGGGCTCCGCGGCTCTGCAGCTGATAAACGAATTACAGAAGGGCCGCCTGGCCGAGGAGTTGTCTGCCGACACTCTGGCGGCGCGTGCCGAAGTGAGCCGTGCCCACTTCCGGCGTTTTTGAAGATGCCGCGGGCATGCCGTCGCATCGATATGTTCTAAGTGTGCGCCTGGAGCAGGCGCGCAAGCTGTTGACCATGTCCAGCATGCCGATTGCGCGCATTTGCCCAGGAAAGCGGGTTTAGCAGCCAAAGCCACCGGACGGCCTGTTTTCGGGCTGCGCATGCGGTGACGCCGGCCAAGTATCGGATGGCCGTTGCTGCTGGCGCCAAGCGGTAAAGCACTCCTTGTCGAGTGCGGGGCGTTGCCAACTCGGCGTCTGCTGCACCTCAGAGATAGCCGGCCTTGCGGGCGTTGCCAAGCGTCACCTTCTGCAACAGGCGCCGCGAGATGCGCTTGAGGTGAAAGGCCAGGCTCGCATAAGGACCGCTGAGCACCAGGGTCTTACCGGTTTTCACGGCTTGCAGCACGTCGTTGGCCACGACATCCGGGGAGCATCCCTCGCGGGCGTAGTAGCTCTGCAGGCGCTGCAACTGCGCCGAGGTCATGCCCGGGGAAGTAGCGCTGCCGCTGGTGGTGATGGCGGTGTTGATCACCCCCGGACAGACGTCGGTGACCACTATCTCGCTACCGGCCAGTTCCATGCGCAGCACATCGCTGAGGCCGGCGACGGCCGCCTTGGAGGCCGCATAGGCTGCCATGGACGGCGCCGGGGCGAAGCTCGCCGTGGAGGAGACATTGACCACCTGGCGTGCGCCGCCGGCGGCCAGCATGTGCGGAATGAACAGGTGGCAGCCGTAGACCACGCCCATCAGGTTGACGTTGATCACCCGCTGCCAGTGGGCCAGGTCGCTGTCGAGGAACTTGCCGAGGTGGGCGATGCCGGCATTGTTGTAAAGTACGTCAGGTGCCCCCAGTTCGGCGATCACCTGCTCGCAGAAGCCCCGCATGGCCGCTTCGCTGCTGACGTCGACCGTGTAGATGTGGCATTGCACATCCAGCGCGTGGATTTCTTCCTGCAGGCTCCGCAGCGCGTCGAGCTGCAAGTCGCTGGCGATGATGTGGGCACCCTCGCGGGCGAAGGCAATGGCGGACGCGCGGCCGATGCCGGAGGCCGCGCCAGTGATCAGGATCTGTTTGCCTTGCAGTTGTGCAATTGCCATGGGTAGCTCGCTGGTTGGAATGTCTGTCGGTGAGGCCTGTGGATCAGGCATTGATTGGCTTGTTGGAAGGCGATGGGGTTCAGAGGTTGTGAAAATATCGAGCGCCGTAGCGAGACTCTCTCCCGTAGGAGAGAATTTTTTACCGCCTCTCAGCTCTGCTCCTCGAGTCGAGCACCGTCATCGCCAGTTCGTCGAGATCGAGCACCGCGCGGCTGAGATAGAACTCGGCGCGGCCTTTATCCTGCTGCGGTTCGGCGCGCACGGGCTGGCATGGCGGCCGCCAGAATGGCCGAGGCCAGCAGGCTTTGCCGCAGGTTGAGGTGGCTGTTATTGCTTTTCATGGGCTGATGCACCTTTTTATTGTCGTTGTTGGTTGTGCAGCAAACATTTCGGACCTCTTACGGCCGTTACTGGGAAATCCGTTGCAGGATGCTGAGAGAGACCGCGCGGCCTAACGCCGTGCTGTGCTGCAGGGCGGTTCTGGCCCTGCTCAGCTGACGAGGACCCGCCACGCCACGCAGTTGCCAGACCAGCTCGACCAACTGGGCGATACCAGTGGCGCCGGGTGCGTGGCCGCGGCCGAGCAGGCCGCCGGACGGGCAAACCGCCACGCCGCCGTCACCGTTATGCCGGCCCTGGGCGAAGGCGGCGAGCTGATCCTCACGGCAGAAGCCCAGGGCGGCACAGTTGATCAGGTAGTCGCCGACGCTTTGGTCATGGAGCTCGACCAGGTCGATATCTTCCGGGCCGAGACCGGCCAACTCGTAGGCACGGGTCGACAGGCGCCGGGTAGCGGCGCGGCCCAGCACGTCGAGTGCACTGAACGACTCCTGATCGGCATCGTTTTCGCCGCCGCGCAGGCTGACCAGGCAGGCGATATCGGCACGCAGCCCGTAGCGCTGGGCGAACGACGGCGTGCACAGGATCAGGACGGCGGCACCGCATGCCGGGGCACTCAAGTAAGGGGCAAGCCAGCTATCGACCTCATCCAGCTGGTTGAACAGGGCATAGGGATTGAGGCGTGCCTGGGTTCTGGCCCCCAGCACAACCTGTTCGTAGATGGCCTCCGAGACCCCCAGACCGGTAAGCAGATGGCTGTTCTGGGCGGCGAACAGTTCTGCCGGATGTTGCCGTCGTTCCAGCTGTTCGAGGGCTTGATGATTTTCCGCCGTGAGGTCCTGCGGTTTGCCCTCGCGTTCGCCCAGATCGAAGAACGCCCGGCTGGAAATGCCTGCCGGCATGGCTTCGCAACCAACCACCAGCACGCACTCGGCCTCGCCCGCAAGCAGGCTCTGGCGCGCCAGGTGAAAGGCCGCATGTCCAGAGACGCAGCCATCGCGGACATTGACCAGGCTGGTCCCGATCAGTCCGAGAGGCGCCATCAAGCGCTCGCCGATGCCCGAGCCGGAGTGCACGCAGGCGAAAAAGGTCTGGTCGATCAGATCGAGATCGAGGTCCGTGTCGGCCAAGGCCAGATTCACCGCCGACTTGGTCAGTTCAGTGGCATTGCCACTGCCCAATGCGGTGAACGGGGTCATGCCAACACCTGCGATCAGTACCTTGTGCGTCATCGTCTCTGTCCCGAGGTCGATAGCGCGACGCTGCAATCGGCGTCGCACCGAGCCGTCAGCAGACCTGCCGGCGGTTCTTCATGGGATCGAGATTATTCCCGGCGCGCTACTTTGCCCCCCCCGGCGATGGGGGGGGCTGTGCGAGAGGTCGGGGAGAGGCTGCTAGGGCTGCAGAATGCCCAGCAGATAGGCGCGATCGAGCACATGCTTGCGGTTGCCGGCCTGGAACTTGCCGAACAGGTTCTTCATGTGCCATTTCACGGTTTCTTCGCCGACCTCCAGGGCCAGGGCGATCTGCTTGTTCGACATGTTGCGCGCGAGCAATTGCAAGACCTCGCGCTCCTTGGGGGTGAGCATCCGGCTCGGCGAGACACTCACCGTCGAGTGCTTGCGCGGCGGGCCGGGCGCTGCGGCGGGTGGCTGCACGGCGGCCGTCGGGGCATTGCCCTGTAGCTGGGCCGCCCAGGCCGGCAGGTCCGGGTGGGTGTCGGCGAGGATCCGCAGCAGGCCGTATTCTTCGGCCAGACTGACGGCCTCGCGCAGGGCCGGCACACCGTCCTCGCCGAGACGCTGGCGGGCCAGTGCCTGGAGCAGCAATATCTGTACGCTTTCACGGCCACGGCGCAGGCGCTCGGCCAGTGGCGCGGCTTGCTCCAGCAGCGCCAGTACGCCGCTCCAGTCATGGCTGGAGACGCAGGCATAGACATGCCCGAGTTGTGCGTACAGGGCCAGTTCGGGGCCCAGCAGACCTCTAGGTTCGCGGACGAAGTCGGGCAGCAGTTGGTCGAGGCGCTGCCACAGGGCCTGGCAGGTTTCGCTGTGGCCGCGCAGGGCGTGCTGGCGCAGCTGTTCGGCCAGCGCGCTGATGCACAGGCGTGGCATCTGCCGGGTCTCGCCGATGGCGAACAGTTCGTCGAGCAGGTCGTGGGCGCGGTGGGTCTGCCCCTGCAGGGCCGCCAGGCGGGCCGCGCTGACATAGCCCTGGACGATCGCCTCGGGGGCGGCCAGGCGCGCCAGCAAGTCCAGGCGATTGGCGAGTACGGTGCTGGCCTCGATCTGGGCGTCGCGTTCGAGCAACACGTTGGCCAAGGTCGTGGCCATCAGCAAGGCGATGCCGCTGCGCCGGCCGATATCCTGGTCGGCCTGGCTCAGGCTGGCGCGCAACGCCCGCTCGGCGCTGAGCATCTGGCCCTCCCAGAAATACGACAAGCCGAACTGCCAGTCGCGATGGCCGCGTACGGCATCCATGCCGGAGGTCCATTCGAAGCGCGGCGCATTCTGGCAGTAATGGCGGGCACGCTCGGTATGCCCCGCCGCCAGGGCTAGGCGAATCCTGTGGTTGGCCAGGATGGCCTGCAACTTGATGGAAAAGGCGGGTGCCTTGTCCAGCCAGGGTTCGATGATCTGCTGCGAGGAATCGGGGTGGTCGGCGGAAAAGGCGGCGGTCGAGAGGATCGCCGCCGCTTCGCACTGCTCTTCTGCGCTGGCGTTCGGGTCGCTGCCGACCTGCTCGATCATCTGCACGGCCTGCGTCTGGTGCCCGCTCAAGGCCAGTGACCAGGCCACGACCAGGCGCAGGCGCGGACACCGCTCGACTTCGTGGCTGGGCAGTTGCTCGATCCAGTCCAGCGTCCGGGTAAAGTGACCGCGCAACATCAATTCGTACAGGCAGCTCTCGGCCAGTGCATAGGCTTGCCTGGTTTGCCCGGCCAGCAGTGCCTGGCGCGCGGCGGCCTCTGGCAGGCCATGGCCAGCGAGCCATTCGGCGGCGCGCTGGTGTAGCAGTTGACGCTCTGCTTCGGGCAATGCGGCGAAGCGGCTGCGCAGCAACTCCTGGGCCAGCGGATGGATGCGCAACCAATCGCTGTCCACGCCCTCGATCAGGATCGGTGTGCTGCTCAGCAGCTCTTGCAACCATGCCGCGGCGCGTTCATCGGCGAGCAAGACGACGCACAGTTGCGGATGGACCATCTCGAACAGCGAGATGCGCGTGAGGAAGTCGGTCTGCTGCTGCGAGAGGCGGGACAGCAGCGAGTCGATGAAGAAATTCTGCCGATTGCCATTGCTCATGGCCAGGTCGCGAATGGCGCTGTGCAGGTCGCTGCTGCGCTCGATCGCCGAGATCGTCAGTTGCAGGCCGAGCGGCCAGCCCTCGGTGATCTCGTGCAGGTGTGCGCAGTCGTCCAGTTCCAAGCGCTGGCCGAAGCGCGTCGCGAGCAGGGCGAGGGTCTCGTCGAGGGTGAAGCGCAGGTCCTCGACGCCGACCACGCCGAAGTAACCCTGCGCCAGCAGGTCGGCCATCGGCAGGGTCATGCGTCCGCGCGAGGCCATGGCCACGCGCAGGTTGGCGGGTGTGTTGCGCAGCAGGTAGGTCAGCGAGTGGCGTGCCGTCGCCTCCGGCAGGCTGTGCGCGTCATCCAGAATCAGCAGGGTTTCGGCACCCAGGTCGGCGATTTCGGCCAGCCAGCTGGTCAGCTCGTCGAGGTCGTCGAGGTCGTCGGCGCCCTTGCCAAAGAGGCTGGTACTACTCTGGGGCATTACTGGTCGACCGCTGCCGACCGCCTTGGCAACGGCCAGGCCGTGAGCCAGGCGCAGCGGATCATCATGCTCGTCGAGGGCCAGCCAGATCACCACGCCGCCCTGCGCCAGCCAGTCGCGGCGCCACTGGGCGAGTAGTTGGGTCTTGCCAAAGCCCGCCGGTGCCTGCAGCGCGATCACTGCCTTGTCGGCCAGCTCGGCGGAGTCCAGGCTCAGCCGGGGGCGCGCCGTGGCGGACTTCTGCAAGCGTGGCGGGGTGGCCTTCAGGACCAACCCGGGTTCGGTACTCACTAGGCTCAAGTGCTGTTCTCACGGTTGACGGAGTGCGGTCTCCAGCTGGCTACGGTGCGCCGCTGGCGGTTCTTATTGTCGGACCATTCTGTATCCGTTTCCGCCGGCTGGCGATGCTGCCGGCACGCGATGCGATCTTTTCATTTGGCCATTGCCGACGAACAGAAGTCCAGACGTTCTTTGCGCCGAGTCTGATCGGATTCCGACGCCCCCCCATCGAGGGGGGCGGAGCCGCGGTCCGGGCGGCCTATGGTGGCAGCGTGGAAGGGTATGGCGGACTGCTGCTCCCCCTCCGCGCCAATTGCACAGGTATCTGGAGACCCCATGAACGCTCGAATCCTGGCAGCACCCCTTGCTGGCATCCCGCCTGACCTGCAGCGGCCTGCGCTGAACGTGCCGCTTGGTGAAGTAAACCCAGTGCTTCGATCATTCGCCAGGATGGCGAGATTGATGCCATTTCAGTGAACAACGCAGTACTTGAGGAGTGTGTCGTATGAGTCCGTATCGCGTAGGGCTGGACAAGCAACCGGCCAACCACATGGCGTTGAGCCCGCTGACGTTCATCGAGCGTTCGGCTTACATCTATCCGCAGCGTCCGGCGGTGATTCACGGTCGACGTCGATATACCTGGGCCGAGACCTATGCGCGCTGTCGTCGACTGGCGTCGTCGCTGGCGGACGCCGGTGTGGGGCAAGAGGACACGGTGGCCGTGATGCTGGCCAACACCCCGGAAATGTATGAGTGCCACTTCGGCGTGCCGATGTGCGGGGCTGTGCTCAACACCCTCAACACCCGCCTGGATGCCGAAGCCATCGCCTTCATGCTCGAGCATGGCGAGGCCAAGGTGTTGATCACCGACCGCGAGTTCGCCCCGATCATCCGGGCGGCATTGCCCAGGGTCAGCCATGACATCCTGGTCATCGATGTCTGCGACAGCGAATACGACGGTCCCGGCGAACCGCTCGGCAGCTACGAGTACGAGGCGTTCATCGCCAGTGGCGACCCGCAGTTCGCCTGGTCGTTGCCGGGCGATGAGTGGGACGCGAT
The DNA here is from genome assembly GCF_019955895.1 of Pseudomonas sp. GL-B-12. Lineage (NCBI taxonomy): Bacteria > Pseudomonadati > Pseudomonadota > Gammaproteobacteria > Pseudomonadales > Pseudomonadaceae > Pseudomonas > Pseudomonas sp. GL-B-12. The sequence goes on along the minus strand of NZ_JAHBCX010000011.1, from coordinate 99,730 downwards.
TAGCCTGAACTACACCTCGGGCACCACCGGCAATCCCAAGGGCGTGGTCTACCACCACCGCGGCGCCTACCTCAGTGCGCTGTCCAACATCGTCACCTGGGGCATGCCGCCGCATGCGACTTACCTGTGGACGGTGCCAATGTTCCACTGCAATGGCTGGTGCTTCACCTGGGCCCTGGCGGCCAATGCCGGCACCAACGTGTGCCTGCGCAAGGTCGACGCCCAACTGATCTTCCAGGCCATCCGCGAGCACCGGGTCAGCCACTATGGCGGCGCACCTATCGTGCAGTCGCTACTGATCAATGCGCCGGCTGAATGGCGCGAGGGTATCAGTCATCGGGTGTCGGCGATAACCGGAGGTTCCCCGCCGCCGATGGCGATGGTCGAGGGTATGAAGCAGTTGGGCTTCGACCTGACCCATGGCTACGGCCTCACCGAAACCTATGGTATGTCTACGGTATGTGCCAAACACCCGGAGTGGGATGCGTTGCCACTTGAGGAGCAGGCTCGTCTCGGCGCGCGTCAGGGCGTGCGCAGCATCTGCCAGGAAGGCATCAGCGTGCGCGATTCCGAGACCATGGAGGAAGTCCCCCATGACGGCGAGACCGTGGGCGAGATCATGCACCGCGGCAACCTGATAATGAAGGGCTACCTGAAAAACCCGCGCGCCACCGAGGAGTCCTTCGTTGGTGGCTGGTACCACAGCGGCGACCTGGCGGTGGTAGAGCCGGATGGTTACGTGAAGATCAAGGATCGCAGCAAGGACATCATCATCTCCGGGGGCGAGAACATCAGCTCGATCGAGGTCGAGGACGTGCTCTACCGCCACCCGTCCGTGCTGGCCGCCGCTGTGGTCGCCACTCCCGACGAGCGCTGGGGCGAGGTGCCCTGTGCCTTCCTCGAACTGCGCGATGGCCATGCGCCCAGTGCGCACGAGCTGAGCGCGTTCTGCCGCGAACGCCTGGCCCGCTTCAAGGTGCCCAAGCAGTTCGTCTTCGGCCCTTTGCCCAAGACCTCGACCGGCAAGATTCAGAAATTCGTCCTGCGCGAGCAGGCGCGTTCGGTGTTGGCCATCGACTGAGACCCGCCATGGCCTCACGCCCCACCCCAGACCATTTCTAAGAAAGAGGAATAGCCCCATGCACACAGATACAGCCTCCACCGTGGTGATCACCGGCGCCTCCTCGGGCGAGATGGCCGACAAGCGCGTGAAGTCGGGCGTGGTATCGGCCTTCCCGTGGGCGCTGGTGCGTCCCTTCCTCGGCCACCTGCCTGAGCGTCTGGCCAACGCCCCGGGAAATTGAACGAGATGGACTATCCGATGCGCAGACTGCAGATCAACGGCCTGGAAATGAACGTGCTGATTGCCGGCGAAGGTCCACCGGTGCTGCTGGTGCATGGTTTTCCCGACACCCATGCAGTCTGGCGCAAGCAGATCCCCATGCTGGTCGCGGCCGGCTACCAGGTGATCGCCCCGGATACCCGCGGCTGCGGCGAGTCGCAGATGCCGAGCCGGGTCGCCGACTACCACCGCGACCTGCTGGTGGCGGACCTCCGTGCGCTGCTCGATGCCCTCGGCATTGAGCGGGTGCGCCTGGTCGGCCACGATTGGGGTGCGATGCAGGGATGGTTTTTTACCCTGACCCATCCTGAGCGGGTGGAGCGCTACATTACCCTGTCGGTTGGCCATCCGGCGGCCTATGGCAGCGGCGGCTTGGCACAGAAACTCAAGGGCTGGTACGTGTTGATGTTCCAGCTGCGCGGCTTTCCCGAGTGGCTGCTGAAGGCCGGCTTCTGGTGGTTATTCCGCAGGGTCACCGACTTTCCCGAGGAGTTTGGCCACTGGCGGCAGGCCCTGACGCGGCCGGGGCGCCTCACGGCCGGCATCAACTATTACCGTGCCAACCCCGGCGTGATCCTGCCGCACGCCTGGCCCAAGGCTCGGGTGCCGGTGTGCGGCATCTACAGCAGCGGCGACCGCTTCCTGACCGAAGGGCAGATGCGCGACACCGCGCGCCATGTGGACGGCCCTTTTCGCTACGAGTGCATCGACGGCGCCAACCACTGGCTGCAGCTGCACGCGCCGGAAAAACTCAATCCACTGCTACTCGACTGCCTGCGTTGAGCAAGGAATTCACATGCACACCTATCGTTTCGAACTGACCCTGACGGCGCCGCTGCTCGCCTCCTCGTCTTATCCCAGTGGCACACGCCGGGCAGCAAGCTCGGCGCCGACGAGATCGACGGTTACATGAGTCGCCTAGAGCAGAACCTGCCCTGGCCAGCGCAGGAGCAGGGCAATCTGATCCCGCCCATGCTCAGTTGGGCGCTGGCCTGCTGATCCTGTTCCTGGCTGTGGCCTGGGTCCGCGCGCTGCGTCGCAGTCGCAGCTGAACCATGGCTGGCGGCGAAGCTACGCGAGAGCTGCCGGCTGTCGCGGAGCCTCCCCATATGATTCCCCCCTTATTCGGAGTTCCTCTCATGTCGATTGAACAAGTCGGGCCGGCCGTCGAGCAGATGCGCCAGGTCTTCGCCAGCCAGCGGGCCGCCTTCGCCCGCGAGCGCTATCCGTCGTACCCGGTGCGTTGGGCCAACCTGCAGGCACTCAAGGCGGTGGTGCTGGACAATGCCGATGCGATCGCCGCAGCCATCGCCGCCGACTTCGGCCACCGCTCCAGCCACGAGAGCAAGCTGCTCGACATCTTTGGCCTGGTGAGCGAAATCAACCACGCGCTCAGATGCCTAAAACAGTGGATGAAGCCGCACAAGCGCGGGGTCGGTCTGTGGTTCCAGCCTGGGCGTGCTGCTCTGCTGGCGCAGCCGCTCGGGGTGATCGGTATTGCGGCGCCTTGGAACTATCCGCTGTACCTGACCCTGGGGCCGCTGTGTGGTGCGTTGGCTGCCGGCAATCGCGCCATGATCAAGATCGCCAGCGACTCCAGCCATTACGGGGCGTTGCTCGCGCGCTTGTTGGGCGAGCGGTTCGCGGAAGATCTGGTGGCAGTGATCCAGCCGGGACCCGGGATCAACGACCAGTTCTCCCGCCTGCCGTTCGATCACCTGATCTTCACCGGCTCGCCGGGCGTCGGACGGCAGATCATGCGCAACTGCAGTGAGAACCTCACCCCCGTGACTCTGGAACTTGGCGGCAAGTCGCCTACCCTGGTGGCGCCAGGCTATTCGCTGCAGCGCGCCGCCGAGACCATCCTATGGGGCAAGTGCCTGAATTCCGGGCAAACCTGTGTCGCGCCGGATTACCTGTTCCTGCCCGAGGGTAGCGAGCAGCAGTTCATCGAGCAGGCGCGGAGCGCCGTGGCACGTTACTACCCGGGGCCGCTTGGCAGCAACCCGGATTACAGCTGCATGATCAATGCCCGGCAGCTGGCCCGAGTCGAGGCTCTGCTCGCCGATGCCCACGACAAGGGCGCGCAAGTCGTGGCGCTGGCTGATGCCGAGGAGGCGCGCCGCGCCGGTAAGCTGGCACCGCACCTGGTGCTGAATGTGCGCGACGACATGCAGATCATGCAGGAGGAAATCTTTGGCCCGCTGCTGCCGGTGCTCGCTTATCGCGAGCTGGAGCAAGCCCTGGACTACATCAATGCGCATGAGCGACCGCTGGCCCTGTACATCTTCGACGAGGACGAGGCGCGGGTTGAGCAGGTGCTGAGGAAGACTCTCTCAGGAGGCGTCTCGGTGAACACCGTGATGCTTCACGTGCTACAGGAAAACCTGCCGTTCGGCGGTGTCGGCAACTCGGGGCTGGGGCATTACCACGCGCAGGAGGGGTTCCAGACCTTCAGCAAGATGCGGCCAATCTTCTACCAGGCCCGTTTCAATGGCAGCTTCCTGCTCAAACCCCCCTATGGGCGTCTCACCGAGGGTCTGCTGCGCCTGCTGCTGCGCTGAACCGCCCGGCTCAGCGCTAGCCTGCTGTTCCTGGCCGCGGCCTGGGTCCGCGCCCTGCGCACTAACTTACATTGGCCGCTGCGGCAGCCGCTGCCCGGCCCCACCCCATCCAACATTCCGGAGGTAGCGGATGAAAGCTGTTGTTTGCCAGAACACCGAATTGCAGGTCGTCGAGCTGCCGGAGCCGGTACCCACCAAGGGTCAGGCACTGGTCAAGGTGCTGCGCTGCGGCATTTGTGGCTCGGACCTGCACATGCGCCACCACTGCGACGAGTTCAAGGCCGTGGTGGATAAGGTCGGCTTCGCCAAGGTATTGCCGTCCAGCAGCGATCCGGTGGTGTTCGGCCATGAACTATGTGCCGAGGTGCTGGAGTACGGCGCCGGGTGCAACAAGAAACTCAAGCCCGGTACCCGGGTGGTGGCCCAGCCGATCCTGCGTATCGGGGCTGCGATCCACCTGGCCGGCCTGTCGCCGCTGGCCACCGGCGGCTACGCCGAGCGCATGCTGTTGCAGGAGTCGGCGCTGGTGCCGGTGCCCAATGGCCTGTCGGCCGAGATGGCGGCCCTGACCGAGCCGATGGCGGTGGCGTGGCATGCGGTACGCCGCAGCGAAATCCAGCGCAAGGACGTGGCCATCATCATCGGTTGCGGGCCGGTGGGCCTGGCGTTGATCTGCCTGCTCAAGGCGCAGGGCGTGGCGCGCGTGGTGGCCAGCGACTTCTCCGCCGGGCGGCGTGCCCTGGCGCAGCGGTGCGGGGCCGATGTGCTGATCGATCCGCGCGAGGGCTCGCCCTACGCCGAGCGTCCCGGCGAGGAATTCATCCGCGATCTGCCCAGCTTGCTGGAACTCTCGTTGGGCACCCGCGAGAAGCTCGGCAAGCTGCCGGTGCCCTGGCACATCGCCTGGCGCCTGGCCGAGAAGCTTGGTGTCGGGGCGCCGAAGCGTCCGGTGATCTTCGAGTGCGTCGGCCTGCCCGGGCTGCTGCAGCAGATCATCGATGGCGCGCCGCTGCTGTCGCGGGTGATGGTGGTCGGTGTGTGCATGCAGGTCGACCGTTACGAGCCGGCCCTGGCGATCCACAAGGAGATCGACCTGCGCTTCGTCTTCGGCCATTCGCCGCTGGAATACCGCGACACCCTGCACATGATCGCCGAGGGCAAGGTCGACTGTGCGCCCATGATCACCGGCACCGTCGGCCTGGACGGGGTCGCCAACGCGTTCGACGCCCTCAAGGATCCGGAGCAGCACGCGAAGATCCTGATCGACCCGCAAAGCGCGGTGGCCCTGCTATGAACAGCACGACGACCTTGAACGCACGTTCGCCCTTGCCCCTGCCGTTGAACCAGATCGCCTTCAGCGTGGTCGATCTGCGCCGCACCGAAGCCTGGTGGTGCGACGGTCTGGGCTTCCTCCCGGCTGGCGGCAGCCGCCTGATGATGCGCGGCCCGCTGAGCGCCACCATTGTCGACCTGCCCGGCGCGGCGATGACCTGCTGGTGCCTGGTCGGCCGCAACGACTGGTGTCAGCTGGAACTGTTCCAATACGAGCGGCCGATGGCGCGCCTGATGCCGGCCGATCGCCAGCCCAACGACATCGGCTATAGCCGCATGGGCGTCTGGGTGGCCGATTTCGACCTGGCGCTGGCCCGTCTGGCCGAGCTCGGTACCCAGCCGTTGACGGCGCCGCTCGGTGCAGCCGGTGCGCGCCGCGTCTGCGTGCGCAATCCCGACGGGGTCTATGTCGAGTTGCTGGAGCAGGATCCACTACCCGAGGAGAACCTTCGTGGTCGCCAGGACTGCCCGGTGGCGATCCGTTACGTGAGCATGACCACCCCGGATCTGGCCGCCTCCAGCGCGTTCGTCGGCAGCGGCCTGGGCGTGCCCGAGCACGACCTGCAGCTGCACGACGACGCCCATGAAGCGCTGTGGGGACTGGCGGACGCCGGCGCTAGGCGCCGGGTATTCGGCGGGCCGACCCTGTTGCTGGAGATCGTCGAGTATGGCCGCGACCCGGGGCGGTGCCGCGAGGCGGGCTACCGGATCAACGACCAGGGCATCCTAAACATCTGTTTTGGCGATCCGCGCAACCGCCATGGCGTCAACGCCATGCACCAGCGGGCGCTGGCCGCGGGCGCCAAGGCGAACTGCCGGCCGATCCATCTGCCGCTGGCCGGTTGCGTCTACGTCAACGATCCGCTGGGGTTTTCCTACGAGTTCATGTGGGCCCGCCCGGGCAGAGGGCATCGTGACTTCGGCTTCCTGCCGCTGCCGCGCGAGCGGCGCCCGCTCGCCGACAACCAGGCCTGCGCCGCGAGCATCGAAATCGCCTCCGCGCCGGAGCGGGTCTTCGCCCTGCTCAGCGACCACCGGGCACTGGAACGCTGGGCGGGTCTGGGGCAGTGCCGCCTGGTCAAGCCGGGGGCCGGCGAGGTCAACGGCTATGGCGCCGAACGGGTGCTGGACTCGCCATTTGGCGCCATTCACGAACAGATCACCGAGTTCAGTCCGAACCGGGGCTATCGCTATCGCGTGCTTCAGGGCTCGCCGGTGTATTGCCATCAAGGCGAGGTGCGCCTGACCCCCTGCGGCGGCGGCACGCGCGTCGACTGGCAGATCCGCTTCCGTTCGCGCATCCCCGGCCTGGGCGTGCCCCTGCGTTATCTGCTCGAACACAAGCTCAATGCTGCGCTCGCAGGCCTGCGCCGCCAGCTGACGAACTGAGCATGCCCCCTGGCCACCCCATGAATCTGGAGAAAAACAGCATGCATATCCTGAAATCCATCAGCAAATACATCGTCTTGAGCATTGTCATGCCCGTGGTGATCGTCGCCGCGCTGCACTTCTACTTCTATCACTTCGGTTGAGCGAGATGCCTCCCATGAAATCAGCCTACTCCCTCGGTCTGCTCACCCTGCTATTCGGTGCCAGCGCCAGCGCCGCCACCCTCAGCGGCCACGTCATGACCGACGACGGCAAAGCGGTCGCCGGCAGCATGGTAACCGTCTGGAACGAAGCGCGTAACCGCAAGGAAACCGTCTACAGCGACGCCGACGGTCGCTACTCGCTGGAAACCGGCTTCGCCGGCAAGCTACAGGTGCGCACGCGCACCCCCTATTTCAAGGATATCGTGCAGCCGCTGGAACTGGCCGCTGCCGATCGGCAGCGCCTGGATTTTCGCGTGGCCAAGATCGCCTCGGCCGAGGAGCTGTCCAACAGCCTGACCGCCTCGGCGCATGCCGCGACCCTGCCGTTCCCGGATGCGTCGACCAAGGAAGCCTTCATTTCCCAGTGCAGCTTCTGCCACCAGCAGGGCAACGCACTCACTCGCACGCCGCGCAGCGAGGAGCAGTGGGGGGGGACAATCAGTCGCATGGAAGGTTATCTGGCGACGTTGACCTATGGCGAGAAAAAGAGCATCGCCAAGATGTTCGCCGAGGGCTACGACGGCAAGCCGATCAAGGCGATCCAGAGCCACGAATTCAGCCCCGAACTGGCCAAGGCGCGCGTCGAGGAGTGGCATGCGGCCACGCCCCTGTCCTTCCTGCACGACACCATGGTGCTGGCAGACGACAAGCTGATGGGCATCGACGAAGGCCGCGACGAGGTGTACATCCTCGATCGCCAGAGCGGGCAGATCGACACCTACCAGATGCCGGTGACCGACGAGGTCAAGGGCGGCAACTTCCGCGGCATGCAGATGCCGATCGGCATCTTCACCGGTAAGCACGGCCCGCACAGCGGCGCGCAGATCTCCGACGGGCGCATCTTCTTCACCGGCGCGCTGTCGAGCAACCTGATCATGTTCAACCCGGCGACCAAGGCCTGGAAGCTCTACCCGATCCCGCAGGGCTTCCTCTGGCGCAAGGGCCTGTATTCGCACACCATCCGCGTCGACAATGATGACAATGTCTGGTTCACCGTGCTGATCTCCAACACGGTGATGAAGTTCGACACCAAGACCGAGCAATTCACTGAAATCGAAACCCCGCACAATGGCGTGCTGCGCTGGATCACCGACACCTTCATCGGCGTCGTGCTGAAGATCTCCGCTTGGTTCCCCGAGCAGAATTTCCACCTGGCGCTGTCGCACCACAAGTGGCTCAACGGCGGCCGCAACGTGTTCAACTGGCCCTACGGCATTGATATCAATCCGCTCGATGGCGGCGTCTGGTACAGCAAGGTACTGGCCAACAAGATCGGCCACATCGACCCCGTCACCCATGAGGTCACCGAGTACGACGTGCCGCACAAGGGCCCACGCCGCCTGCGCTTCGGGCCGGATGGCAGCCTGTGGATTCCGTCTTTCGACGAGGGCTACCTGATGCGCTTCGACACCCAGAGCAAGACCTTCGAGAGCATCGCGCTGCCTCTGCTGGCGGCGAACGAGTACGAGATCCCCTATGCGCTGAACGTCGACAAGCACGGCGACGTGTGGATCGCCACCAACAATACCGATCGGGTGATGCGCTATATCCCGGCGCAGAAGAAGTTCATCGCCTACCCGATGCCCAACCGGGTGATCTGGTTCCGTGACTTCGAGTTCACCCAGGATGGCCGCGTGTGCACCTCCAACTCCAACCTGCCGGCCTATGCCCACGAGGACGGCCTGCCTGCCTTCGTCTGCATCCAGCCGGACGTCGCCGATACCGGCACCTTGCAGCCGGTGCATCAGCATGCGGCAGTGATGGCGACCAAGTAACTACGCTGTGCCGGGCGCTGCTCTGCGCCCGGCAGGCCTAAACCGGCGAAGCCAGTGCGGCGCTGAAACGACTGCCGCACAACGGTAGGGGCGATGCCCTCGCCGCTGGGGATACACCGATTGGGGAGAGAGACCATGTGAATTGCACCGCTCAACGCCGCTGGCGTTCCTTTGCTGCAGCGCGCCTTGCGCGAGCAGCTGCTGCATTTCCTGCTGCTCGGCAGGCTGCTGTTCGGCGTCTATGCGGTCCTGCCGGGCGAGCCCGGCGGCTGATCAGCAGCGAGTCGCCGCGCTGCAGGACAACTTCCTCAAGGCCTGGCGGCGAGCGCCGACGGGCGAAGAGCTGGAGGGCCTGGTGCGCGACTATGTGCTTGAGGAAATGGTGCGCGAGGCGCGGGCGCTGGACATCGATCGGGCTGACAGCGTGATCCGCCGGTCATGGCCGATGAATAGTGGCGCAAGTTGCATGAAATGATCCGCACTGGCCAGAGTGCTCAGGCCGAGATGGAACTCATCATCAGTTTCGGTAATGGCACCCTGTCCAAGCAGCTGGTGCCCGTACCCGGCTCCGAGACCTTCCGCAATGCCTGGCAGGTGTCGGTGAGTGCAGCCGAGGCCCCAACGTTCCGCCAGCCCCACCTTTGTTCTCGAAGGTGACGGCTTTGACGACTTTGGACTCTATCAAGGCTTTACCAAGAATCCGTGCGTTCTGGTCATAACCGCTACCCACTGAACCTGGGGCCATGAACTTGACAGTATCCAGCGCCAAGACAGGTGTCGTTAGCGTGAATGTGTTGGCGCTGATGCGATTTTGACCCAATCCGCCGGAATCATTAACCCATACGAATACTCAGCAATCGATGGCACTGCGTGGGATTTAAGAGGCTGCACATGGGGCAGCTAGAATCAGTAACCTGGGTCAAAATCGCATCAGCGCCAACACCCGCTGCTACGGGTCAGCGCTGCCGCTGGGGATAAGCCAAAAGCAGGCACGGCTGCCCATCAAAGATGGCAATACGCCACCTCGGCGCGATTAGGCAGTGATAATGAAATACAAGTGCTGGGAATTGATTTGTCCGCAGCGGGTTGCGGCAACTCAATGTTTCTTTTTTACCTCCCGTTTCAACAATCGCACACTCATATTTCCGAAGGTTGTGTCGCAGGCCCTGTTACTCAGGACGCCGTGCGGCTTCGACATTGCGTCGATTGAAGGTGCCGATCATAGGTGTACCGTGAGCACGCATGATCGGCTCGATACGACGATGCAATGCATGGTAGTGATAGAACGGCACCCGCGGGAACAGATGGTGCACGGAGTGCAGGTTCTGGCCGAGCCAGAACCACTCCAACGGTTTCATCCATCCGGGCATGATCAGGCTGTTGGTGTTCCGGTAACGAGTGGATTCCTTGTACGGCACGTGAGGGCGATATGCGAACCAGTACGCGACGAAGTATCCACCGGCCAAGTAGCCGAACACCAGCAGCACCCAGGCATGTTCTCGCTCAATCAGAGTAATAAACGCGACCCGCCAGCCGATCGCGAACAACACTTCAGCAATGTAGGCTGCCTTTACCTTCCGCGGAGCGGTCGGCCAATAGTCGCGGAACAAGAAGGTGTTCTGGACCCACAGAAAACGAAATCCGCAAACCAGGAAGGCGAGAAATCCACCGCTCATGCCGTTAACGACGTAGTCCGGATCCTTTCCCGGCTGGTTGGTGTAGCGATGATGCGTGAAATGCTCGACCTTGTGAGTAGAGAACGGCACCATCATCAAAGGCGATACAAGGTACCCACAAAGATCATTGAGCCATTGCAGTCGATTATGATCACCATGAATGTTTCCATGCACGGCCTCATGCAGAGGTGTATAGGACATGTATGTGACGACGGCGTAGATCAGTGTTGCAGTTGTCAGCGACAACTGGCCTGTCGCGAACAGGTAAAAGTCCCCAATAAGCGATGTCCACACCAGTAACACCAGTGCCATCGTCGGCCAGGCGAGTTCAGTGGTGTATTCGCGCGCCGTGGCGACGGCCTGTTTATTTAGCGCGTTGAGATCCGGATCCATGGTCGTCCTCCCGGGACGTTCTTATTGTTTGTTGGTTGCGCAACCTTAGCGGGTAGTCGTGTACCCTTAGTAGGATATGGGGGGCCATTTGCCATACATTTCTGGCCAGGTCGTATCACACCGTTGTTTAGAAGATTCCGGCATGGGCATACCAACGCACGCGAGCTTTAAGCACCCCGTCGCCATCAGTCAGGTGATGGTGAACTTCGCTTCGCGCTACGGCGTCGATGCACAGACCTGCCTGCTAGGTACCGGCATCATCGAAGCGCAACTGCGGGACGCGGACGCCCTGATCGCACGCGAGCAGGAGATGCGCCTGATTGAAAACCTGATGCTCGCTTTGCCGGACGTTCCTGCACTTGGCTTCGAGCTTGGCCTGCGGTACAACGTTGCGACTTTCGGCCTCTGGGGATTTGCGCTGCGAACCAGTCGCAACGTGCGCGAGGCTATTCAGTGCGCGCTGCGCTATCTGCCGCTTAGCACGGCGTACTGCCGATTGGAGGTATTCTGCGATCAGCACGAATACGGTACTAGCGTCGACGCCTCAGCGATCCCTCACCACCTGCGGCAGTTCCTACTGGAGCGAGATATGGCGACAGGCATTCGTCTGTTCGACGAGCTCGCGTTATCGGGATTGCACGTGCTGAGGCTCGAATTCCAGGGCAGACCGCCGGCGCACGCGGACAGGATCGAAGCACTCAGCGGCATCGCGCCAAACTACGGATGTTCGCGCAATGCCATCGTGCTGCGTCGGCAGGATGCGGAGGTGCCTCTGCCGATGTACGACGTACATCTGGTCCGGCTATTGGAAGAGCAGTGCCGCGCACAACTGGAGAGACGGCAAGTCGGCGGCATCACCGGCCAGGTCCGAAAACTTCTCTTGGGGGCAACGGGGCTGGCAGCCTCCCTCGAAGATGTTGCGAATCAGCTGGCTATGGCTCCGCGCAGCCTGCATCGCAGGCTGACAGAGGAAGGCACTACTTTCCGCAAACTCGTCGAGGCGGAGCGTAAACAACTCGCTGGGCAACTGTTGGGAAATACTGAGATGAAGCAGGAAGATGTAGCGTTTCAGCTTGGCTACGGTGATTCTACAGCCTTCGCGCGTGCGTTCCGGCGCTGGTTTGGACAGTCACCGAACGAGTATCGGAAAGTCTCAAAGCGATGAGCGCAAATCGTACCACCGACTATCGAACTTGCGACGAAGCTCTGCCCGATCAATGAAAGCTGTCATGGCGGGGGCGGATTCCGTAAGGGGGTATACCACTCGCGGGAGGCGTTCAACGCGCACCTCCCTGAACTCTTTGCCCGCAACCTTAGTCATGGCGCCGTGATTGCATTCAACCGGGACTTCACAAAGCCAACTAGCTTTCGCGCCATCCGTGTATGCCCGCATGTCTCTATCAAGGCGTGCGGCGGCCTGGGATAAAACGCAGAGAACGACCTCCCAGCGGTCAGCGGCAATCCAGTTGGGAACCCGCGTCTCACGCATAGGCTTGGACGAATAGCTCCACGGCGGTGCTGACAGAACAGATTCACGCCGATGGTAAGAGTGCCGATGGCCAGCGCCGGAATCACGATGGCTGGCGCGCCCTGATTGAGACTGCCGATGTTTTCCCGTACCAGCGAACCAAGGTCTGCATCCGGTGGTTGTACGCCGAGGCCGAGGGAGCTCATGCCACTGAGCAGCAGCACGATGAAACCGAAGCGCAGCCCCAGATCCGTCATACTGCCTTTATAGCTACTCATCTGTTGCCTCCCGGCCCTATCAGGTTCGATTGATGTAGTTCTACTCGAAATGCTTCCGCCGACGCTTCACTGCGATGCATTGCCCTCCCCTTCGCGTCCGCCTATCGAGTCAATGTGCTCTTTCCAGATACGTAACTCCCGCCATCGACTTTGCATGACAGCCTGTCGTGCGAGAGTCGCCGACAGCCCGCCATAAGCATTTGGCGCCACACTCAAGATTCAGTCCCAGCGGCGGAACAGGACGCTGGCGTTAACCCCGCCGAACCCGAAACCACTTGAGAGGGCGTGGGTTATCAGCATCTTCCGGGACTTCAGGCTGACCAGATCGAGCCCGTCGGCCGCCTCATCGGGATGAACCAGGTTCAGCGTGGGGGGCACGACCTGGTCTCGAAGCGCCAGTACGGTGAAGATGGCTTCAATGCCTCCGGCCGCTCCAAGAAGATGCCCTGTGGCGGACTTGGTCGAGCTGATAGCCACGCCAGAGTCACTCCCGAACACCGAACGAATTGCCGCCAGCTCCCCTTTGTCGCCAACCGGAGTGGAGGTCGCGTGCGCATTAATGTGTTGCACGTCCGCAGGACTGACAGCGGCCTGCCGCAGTGCTTGCTCCATGGCGCGCCGTGCGCCGCTGCCATCTTCCGGACCTGCCGTCAGGTGATAGGCATCGGCGCTGGTGCCATAGCCGACCAGTTCCGCCAAGGGTTTGGCTCCACGTGAGAGGGCATGCTCCAGCGACTCGATTACAAGCAACCCGGCCCCCTCAGACATAACGAAGCCGTCACGATCGCGATCAAAGGGACGTGATGCCTCCTGCGGACGCTGGGCAAAACCAGTGGATAGCGCGCGGGCCGCAGCAAAACAACCCAGGGTCACACGGTCTATCGCTGCTTCGGTACCGCCGCATATGGCGATATCCGCCTCACCACTTCTGATGAGTCTGGCCGCATCGCCGATGGCCTGTACCCCTGCAGCACAGGCCGTTACGGGCGCGCCGAGAGGTCCTTTGAAACCGTGCCGGATGGAAACGTGTCCGGCCGCCATGTTGGCGAGGAAAGACGGCGCAGTGAACGGTGATAATCGGCGCGGACCACGCGAGTCGGTGATACGCACAGCTTCGGCAATCGCGCCAAACCCACCCACGCCCGATGAAATTATTGTGGCAGTGCGCTCCTGATCTGTGGCCTCAGTCGGTTGCCAACCTGCCTGCTCCAGCGCTTCGTCGGCAGCCACCAGTGCAAACTCGATGAAACGATCCATCTTCTTGCGATCCTTGGCTGAGATGACGCGCTCCGGGTTATAACCCGCAACGGCATCCTCTTCCAGAGACGGCACCTGGCCGCCCACGGCGACACCCGTTCCCTCAGTGATATCGCCGGGCAGGTTACGAATGCCAGAGCGTCCAGCCAACAACCTCTGCCAGACTTCTTCTACGCCGCAGCCCAGGGGGCCGACGATGCCGACACCCGTGACTACGATTCGCTTTTGACCTTCGGAAGTAATCATAAGAACCTCTTCATTTCTCAGTCGACGCCCGCTGGAAGCAACAAGCGCTCGCTTGCTTATGCCAGCCTCACTGTCTCAGTTTGAGCTGTATGGTCACTACGGATCTTGAACCAGATGGAATACATCGCCGGCAGGAACACCAGCGTCATGATGGTGCCGACGAAAGTGCCTCCGATCAGTGTGTAGGCCAGCGTTCCCCAGAAGACAGAGTGTGTCAGGGGGATGAACGCCAGGATGGCCGCCAGCGCCGTCAGCAGCACCGGACGGGCACGTTGTACTGTGGCTTCGATTACCGCGTGGAACGGATCCAGCCCTTCTTGCGTGTTGTGATGGATCTGCCCGATCAGAATCAGCGTATTGCGCATCAGGATGCCCGACAGCGCGATCAGCCCGACCAGGGCGTTGATACCAAACGGCTGCTGGAAGATCAGCAGTGTCGGCACCACGCCAATCAATCCCAGCGGCGCGGTAAAGAACACCATGATCATCGCCGAGATCGAACGTACCTGCAGAATAATGATCAGCAGCGTCAAGGCAACCATGATCGGGAGCAGCGGCACTATCGCCTTACCGGCCTTGCCCGACTCTTCGATTGCACCGGATTGCTCGATCCGATACCCGTCAGGCAACTTGTCGACTACCGGCCGCAGCTCCTTCATGATCACGCTCGAGACGTCCGGTGGCTGCAAGCCTTCGGCAATGTCGCCGCGCACGGTGATGGTCGGCGTGCGATCGCGACGTCGAAGGATTGGATCCTCCATACGCACATCAACCTCCCCTACCTGGGACAGCGGAATCCGCTGACCCGCCGCGCCCACCAACGTAAAGCCTTCTATCTTGGCGGGATCAAGGCGGATATCACCGGCAGCACGACCGATCACCTGCACCGAACGAATATCCTCACGAACCGCCGTGATCGGTACCCCCGCGAGCAGGAACTGCAGTTGCTGCGCGACTGCATTTGACGTCAGCCCTACCGCCTGCAAGCGGTCCTGATCCAGGGTGAAATGCAGCGTCGGCGTTAGCGGGCCCCAGTCAGTGTTGACGGTTCTCATCATCGGGCTCGCCTGCAACACGTCCTGTACCTGGCCCGCGATCTCTCGCAATTTTGTCGGATCGGGTCCCATCACCCGGTAGGCAACAGGGAATGGCGAATACGGACCAAACACCAGCTGAGTCACCCTGACCCGCGCTTCTGGGGCAAGCCCCTCGGCAGCCGCCTCGCGTATACGGAACTTGAGGGTCTCACGCGCCTCCTGACTGTCCGTCAGCACCACAATCTTGGCGAACGATGGATCAGGGAGTTCCGGCGCCATCGCCAGGTAGAAGCGCGGCGCGCCTTGCCCGATATAGGCGGTGACGATTTTTGCCTCATCCTGCTTTTGCAGCCAAGCCTCAATCTTCGCGGTGGTGGCGCTGGTCTGCTCGATGGAGGTTCCATAGGGCATTTGCACTTCGATCAACACCTCAGGACGGTCTGAGGTCGGGAAGAACTGCTTCTTGACCAGGCTCATGCCGAGAATCGCCACCACAAACGTCGCGATCACAGTACCGACCACCCACCATTTGCGGGCGATGACCCGTGTCAAAACCTGGCGGAAGCGGTTGTAATGGCGGGTGTTGTAGATGGCTGCGTGACCACCCTCGACCTTCTTGATGTTGGGCAACATCTTCACCCCCAGGTACGGGGTAAAAGCGACCGCAACCACCCAGGAGGCAATAAGGGCTATGCCCACGATCCAGAACATGTTGCTGGTGTACTCGCCGGCTGTCGACTGCGCGAAGCCGTTGGGCATAAAGCCGATAGCGGTCACCAGCGTACCGGAAAGCATCGGCGCGGCCGTATGACTCCAGGCATACGCGGACGCTTTGATGCGGTCGTAACCCTCTTCCATTTTCACCACCATCATTTCGATAGCAATGATGGCGTCGTCTACCAACAGTCCGAGCGCCAGAATCAACGAGCCGAGGGTAATACGGTCAAAGTTCTTTCCCGTGGCCGCCATCACCACAAACACCACGGCCAACGTCAACGGCACAGCTGCAGCAACCACAACGCCTACCCGCCAGCCCATGCTGAGAAAGCAGACAAGCATCACCACAAGCAGCGCGACGAAGAATTTGACCATGAACTCGCCGACGGCCGAATCGATATTCACCGATTGATCGGTGACCTTGGTGAGCGTCATGCCCAACGGCATGCCTTCATTTATCTTGACCGTTTCCGCGTCCAGCGCCTTGCCCAGGTCTAGACCGTTCCAACCCTCACGCATCACGACCCCCAGTAACAGGGCCTCTTCACCGTTATTGCGCACGAGAAAGGTCGCCGGATCTTCATAACCACGTTCGACAGTCGCCACGTCCGAGAGCTTCAACGTGCGCCCCTGAATCGCAAGGGGCGTATCACGAATTTTCTCCAACTTATCGAAGGCGCCGTCTACCCGGAGGAAGACCTGCGGCCCGTCGGTTTCGATCGAACCGGCGGGCGTGAGCACGTTCTGGCTGTTCAGCGAGGCGAAGATATCCTGGGGGGATACGCCCAAGGTGGCCAGCCGATCATGGGAAAAGGAAACAAAGATACGTTCGGGCTGCTCCCCAATGATGTTGACCTTCTTCACGCCCGGCACGTGCAACAGGCGCTGGCGCAACGACTCCGCATCCCGCACCAACAGTCGCTGCGGCTCGCCTTTGGCTTTCAGGGCGAACAGTGCAAATGTCACGTCCGAAAACTCGTCGTTGACCATTGGCCCGATGACACCCGCCGGCAGCTTCCTGGCCTCGTCGTCGAGCTTTTTACGCGCCTGATAGAACTCCTCCTGCACTTGCGAGGGCGGCGTGCTATCGAGCAGTGACACCATCGTGAAGGCGAGGCCAGGACGGGTGTAGGTTTCCGTGCGGTCGTACCACTTCAGTTCTTGCAGGCGTTTTTCAAGCGGCTCAGCGACCTGGTCCTGCATCTCCTGGGCCGTAGCGCCCGGCCATGCGGTGATGACCGTCAGTTGCTTGACCGTAAACGGAGGATCCTCGGCGCGCCCCAGCTGGAAGAACGCCAGAATGCCCGCGACGGCGATCAGGAAGATCAGAAACACGGTGATAGAGCGCTCGCGAACAGCGATCGCCGAAAGATTGAGGCTCATGGACGACTCCCGGCAACCTTCACATCGCCCTGTTGAGTCAGCCGTACCTCCTCCCCGTCGCGCAACAGATGTGCGCCTAGCGCTACTATCTGCTCGCCAACTTTGAGATCACCTGCGACTCGCGCTGAGTCGTCACTCAAGCCCAGGACCAGAACAGGTCGCCAGGTCACTTTCGCGGGTTCGCCGGCGATGACCCACACACCAGTGCCTTTGCCCGGGTCATAAACTGCAGCGATCGGCACTTGCAGAACCTGCCCTTGCGCGGCGCCTTCGGCGAGGCGAAGCGTGACGGTCGAGCCCAGCGGTGCATTAGCCAACGCGCCCTCAAGCACATACCTCGCCTCAAAGGTGCGCGTCACACGGTCGGCCGAATCCGAAAGAAGTCTCAGCTTCGCTGTGACAGCACCCGTGGTGTTGCCATAAAGCGTCGCCTGTGCGGTGGACCCTGCGGCAGGCCGTAGTGTCTCGGGCAGTTGCACGACAGCTTCGCGCTGCCCGGCCCTCGCCAGTCGAACCACGGATTGCCCAAGGCTGACGACTTGCCCGGGCTCGGCAAGCGTCTCCATCACCACGCCATCGGCGTCTGAGAGCAGCACGGCATAACCAGACGCATTACGGGCCACATCAGCCTGTGCTTGCGCGGCGCTGAGTTGCGCTTTTGCGGTATCGGCCGCTGCTTTGATCTGGTCGTAGGCCGATGCAGAAATAGCACCTGCGGCGACCAGTTCGCGATATCGAGCCTCGTCATCGGCTGTCTGCTTGGCTCGGGCCCGAGCGGCTGTGACCGACTCTTGCTGAGCGCGCGCCTGCAACCCCAAATCGATTGGGTCGAGACGCATCAGCGGCTGACCACGTTTAACGGTCTGGCCGGTATCCACCAGACGCTCAAGCACCTTGCCTGACACCCGAAAACCCAGGTCGCTCTGGACGCGGGCAGCCACGACGCCAGTGAAAGAACGTGAGACGTCGGACGAACCTTGAACCGCAGAGACCCTCACCAGCGGGGCAAGCGTACGCGGATCCTCAACGGTGGATGAGTCGCCACACGCCGTCAGGACGAGAGGCAGCAAACAAGCAGCGATGGTGACGGGTCGAAGCCGGCGCATAGGTTCCCTTTTTTTAAATAAATAGAACAGGAATCATATTCTCAGGCAGGTGACCATTTCTGTCAACAGTCACCATCCTCATGGCGACAGGCTACGCAATATCAGCGCACATAGATGCATCGATGCCTCCCCCGCCATCTTCAGGTTGTATTGCATCTGCACTGGATTGATGGAGGACCGCATAACCAGATAGATGGTGTGGACCACCTCATCCAGCGGCGTTTTGCGCTCGAATTCTCCAGCCTCCCGCCCCACCAGGATGATTTGCGTGACGACCTCCCGTAAACGCTCCTCATATCTCTTCACCGGGGGCCACTGACCGCGCGCGGCCACGGCGGCAATGTCGTAGAGCTTGCGATCATGAAAGAACAGATCGCTACTGGCGCCCGCCAGCCCTCGAAATAAGGCCCTTAGCTTCTCGGAAGCCGTCAGTGCGTCTGAAACCATGGCGTCGATAGTCTCCATAACAGTGGCGAGCCGATTCGCGCAAATCACCTCGCCGATTGCCTGCTTGGAGTCGAAGAACTTGTAGATATAGGCCTTCGAGAAGCCTATGGATTTGGCGAGATTGGACACCGTGGTTTTTTCATAACCGTAGCGCCCGAAGTGTGCGGTTGCCGCCTCGACGATTTGATTGCGGACGCTGTGCTCCGAAGGCCCGCGCAGGTGGGATGCGTGTGTGCTTTCAATCATTTTTAAAATTTTGCTCAGAAGCGTCAATTGACAACGAGTGACCGCAATATAATATAGTCACACATTACATTTGACTCAAGGAATCTCAATGTTCTCCCTCCGCCCCCTTGCTCTTTTGGTGAGCGCCAGCTTGATGGCAGGTTGCGCGGTCGGTCCGGACTATCATCGTCCGGACGCTCCGCTTTCGGATCGTTTCTTGGGTCAGTCTGCTGTCGAACAAAGGTCTGCGGCGACGCCGGCCAATCTTGTAGCCTGGTGGGAAGGCTTTGGTGATCCAGTGCTGACCGATTTCGTCTCCAAGGCACTTGAGCAAAACCTGGACCTGGCGCAGGCGTCGGCGCGAGTCACACAGGCGCGGGCCGGGCTGGGTGCGGCAAATGCCGCTTTACTGCCCTCAGGGAACATCAGCGGCGAGGCCGCGCGTTCCTACCAGTCAATCGAGACCCCACTCGGCCAGGTGCTGAACTCAACCCCCGGCTATGATCGGTACGGAAGTTCCTATGAAGTCAACCTCGGTGCGGGTTGGGAGGTGGATGTCTTTGGCGGCCTGCGACGCGGACGCGAGGCTGCACTGGCCGAGTACCAGGTTTCCGAGGCGGGCGTCGCTGCCACACGACTGGCCGTCGCCGCGCAGACCGCCGATATCTACATCGCTGTCCGCGGATTGCAGACCCGGTTGGACATTGCGAACCGACAAGTCAAAACGCAGCAGGCGTTGTTAGAGAAAGTCCAATTGCTCTACAGCAAGGGGCTCGCCGCCGACTATCAGGTTCGCCAGACCGAGGGGGCACTATCGCAGGTCCAAGCAACAGTGCCGGTCCTGCAAACCGGCCTTGATGCTGTCATGAATGCGCTGGATGTCATGCTCGGCACGCCGCCAGGCACTCACCGCACGCAACTGGCAAGTGCGGGGAGCATTCCTGTAGCACCGCAGTTAAAGGCGATGGGAACGCCGGCCGATTTACTGCGCCGCAGGCCGGACCTCATCGTGGCTGAGCGCCGCCTTGCGGCCTCCAATGCACGCATCGGGGAGGCAATCGCCGAGTACTACCCGAAATTCTCCCTCAGCGCATTGCTGGGCAGCGCCACAGCCGTGTCCGGCGGCAACCTTTTCACCGGTGGCGCCAACCAGTCGACGGGCGTACTGGGTCTGCGCTGGAGACTTTTCGACTTTGGTCGCATCAACGCGCAAATCGATCAAGCCAAAGGACAGGACGCCGAAGCCTTGGCCGCTTACCGCCAGTCCGTACTGCGCGCCACCGAGGATGTCGAGAACGCTTTCTCGGCGCTGGTGAATCGGGAAGTCCAGGCAACCACTCTTACCGGGGGTGAGGCATCTCTGACACAGGCTCGCCAATCGTCGTTCATTGCCTATCAGAAAGGCACGGCCAGCCTGATCGATGTCCTGCACGCCGACGAGACGATGCTGCAAGCTTCCGATGCCCGGGCGCAAGCGCGAACGGAATCGGCACGGGCGGCGGTCGCGGCATTCAAGGCTCTCGGTGGCGGCTGGCAACCTCCTGAAGCCCTACCTGTTGCGACGCGATGAAGCTTGCCAAGTTTCCACCATCCAAGCTTCAGCCATCACCGTCTTGGCGATCGCGCAGCCTGTAGGCAATTAACAAATTACCTACAGGTGGACTGACAAAGACCAATGGTCATACCCACTTTTTGTTCTGCAGCAAGGCCAGACAGTTTTTTTCAAAATTCAAGCAGGGGTTAACAAAATGACAGCGAGAGAAAATTCCTGGGTGCTCATCACTGGCGCTTCCAGCGGATTCGGCAAAGAGTTTGCTCGACAGTACGCAGCAAAAGGAAGATCGCTGATTCTGGTGGCGCGCAGACTGAACGAACTTGAAGCGCTCGCGGATGGATTGCGCAGCCGTTTCGCCGTTGATGTAATCGTAAAACAGGCAGATCTTTCATCCATCAATGTGATTATTGATCTGCATCGGTATCTGCATGATCGCAATATTGTCGTCGACATACTGATAAACAACGCGGGTTACGGCTTACAGGGGGCGTTCCTGGACGAACCACTGGAAAGTTCTCTGGCCATGATCGATCTGGATGTTGCCAGCCTGACCGCCATGACTCGGCTCTTTGCAGAAGATATGCGAGCCAGGCGGAAAGGCCATATTTTGATGGTTGCCAGCCTGCTGTCCTACCAAGGCGTTAAAAATTTTGCCGTTTACTCTGCCGCGAAAGCCTATGTTCTTCGCTTCTCTGATGCGCTTCATCGCGAACTGAAAAATAACGGTGTCGTTGTTACCGCACTTTGCCCCGGGATGTCGGATACCGGATTTGCAGAAAGCGCTAAGCAACGGATCACGCCAACCTTAAAAAGGGTGATGATGCAGCCTCAACCCGTCGTGCGTGCAGGAATCCGTGCGCTGCAAGCAGGACGTATGAGTGTGGTGCCGGGTTTTGGCAACAAGGCTATCACTGTCTTGACGTGGGCCACGCCACGTCGGTTTCATCAGAGCCTGATGGCGCAGGTAATGGGAGTCTGACGGGGCGACAAAGAGGCCTTTTCCCTGAGGGAAAAGGCCCGAAATGTGTTCTAAAAGGCCGGGAGGTAACGCGTGCTCCCGACCGAACATCTATCGTGTAACAGCACTCAACTAGAAACGGTAACTTACAGAAGTACCGAGCCCGCTCGCACTGTTCTTATACTTGGAACTGTATGCACCTCTGGTCGCCGAGGTGTCGTTGACCTGCACACTCTCTTCCCACAGATAGGAATAAGCGACATCGATCGTGACATCGTCCACCGGTGTCCAGCCAGCACCGAAGCTGATAACCGTCCGGTCGCCCGTAGGAATACGTGGTCCACGGTTGGTGTTGTTGGCGGGAGACTGATCAACCGACAAACCTGCGCGAAGTACCCATTGGTTGTTCAGTTGATACGCCGTACCAATAGCGTGAGCCCATGTATCGTGCCAATTCTGTTCTTCGGTAATGGTGCCCAGCGCGCCGCTTAACGCAGGGGGTAGACCCGTGTTCTCGATGGTTAACTCTTTGAAGCGGCTCCATCGAGTCCAGGTACTCCCCACGTAGACGGTCCAGTCATTATTAAGCTGATGAGTCACCGAGAAATCCACTGACTCTGGGGTATCCACATCCAGCGAAGCGTCATAACTCCGGCCGCTGACCCCCAACACGCTAAAGATGCCGTCAGTGACCTTGGTCTTGGCATCCAATTGATAACTGACCTTGGAATGGTAGGTCATGCCCAAACGGGTTCGATCTGTAGCCTGCACCAGGATACCGGCGTTGAAACCAAGGGCAGTGTCGTCACCCGCGCTTTTGAGTTTTCCGTCATTGCGACCAGGGCTAAGTGGATTGGGCACCATCCCGGATATCTCACCGCTGATACGGTTGATGGTGGGACCGAACCCGATCGAAACTTTGTCGTTGAAGGCATAGCTGATGGTGGGCTGGAACGTAAGGGTCGTGACCTCACTTTTGTTGGCGTAGTAACGACCAGCGAAACCGCTGCCATAATCGGTCATCAGACCGAACGGTACATAAAAACCAACACCGAACGCCCAATGCTCATCGATGGGTTTGACGTAGTAACCCATAGGCACCGTGGTCGTGGGCACCATGTCACCATCTTCCTGGCCGCCGAATGTACTGCGGGTGTGGCTTATGTCTGACTTGGCGAAAAGCGTCGCCGCCCCCACGCTGACCTGCTCTCTTTTCAATCGAGACATGCCCGCCGGATTACCGAAGACTGTGCTCGCATCTTCAGCGGCGGATGAGCGACCAGCAAATCCAGAGCCCATCCCACTGATGCTTTGTTCATTAAGAGCAAAACCGCTCGCAAACACATTAGAAGATGCGAGCACAACCGCGAGACCAAGAGGGGTCTTGAGCAATATTTTTTTCATTATTAGAACTCTATGGTTATCACTGAGAGGAAGTAGTCGAAGTAGTCGAAGTAGCTGTGGTAATGGATTCAGTTCGTTTTGTCTTACGTGAAAATCGCCACGGTCTGGCGCGCCCATAGCACTCGCCGACCGCTTTCGTCCCATATTTCCATATCCTGTAACGAGTAACCGTCCAGAGCCTGCTGGCTAAAAGAATGGATAAGGAACCATTCGCCAACAACGGCCGGCTGCGGCAGGTCAATCATCCAGGAAGCTGAGCTGATGGCGGCTGGTTCGGTGAAGCAGGTCATGGCTGCCGGCGGCAAACTGTCGGCGAGTGCAATCAAGGCGACTGCCGGGTCCACACCCTGCGCATCCAAGTGGCGTACCCACATCAATAATTCGGGATTTTCAGCACCAGACACCGGCAGCGAACCGCCCGCAGGGCGCATCTCAAAGTTATTGGCGCAAGCAGGTGCAACCTTGCTGTCTAGTTCCATTTTGGGGTAATGGGATGGGCCATCTACAAGCGGAGGACCCCATGAATCATGGGTAATCTTGCTCGCACGCGGCTGGGCGAATAGCAGGGTCGTGCGCAACGCAAGGTCATCCCCCGAGAGACAGTCGACCGATACCGAAGTGACTGATCGCCCTTGACGCAATACGCTTACATCGAACGTTTGCGCCTGTGTGACCGGACCTATAAATGACACCTGCGCGGACTTGAACGGGGGAAAGCCCACAGGACGTTCAAGCAAAACCGCTTGCAGCGACAGCGCTGCGGACAGGCCGCCAAAGATCGTTCGGCCCTGCTGCCAGTTAGGTGGCGAAACAAAAGGCGCGTCCGGATCAAATTGCGCCAACACCTGAGCAAAGCTCATCATGTCGACGCTCCCAGAACTGACTGATGTTGATCACCGCGCAACAGCCCACTTGAGCTGCCTCTATTAAAGCCGAAGCCATCGGATGGCATGTGCTGAATGAGTGGTGACCTGACCCGAAGAAAAACGCGGTGAATATGACGGTGCTGAATCATAGCGATGCCCCAAGAGCAGATGCGCCATGTTTATTCATGTGACCATTTGTGTCAATAGTCACAACACAGATAAATAAAGGCTTTTCCTCCGACCAAAGCGAGGGTAGTTTTTTGAAGCTGGATGACTAATGCGTCAGCGTACAAGCGTCAGTCAAAGCTCAAGGCATGAGGCTACGCAAGACGAGGTTGGTGGTGAGCGTCGGTGCCTCCTCGACGAAGTCGAGGTTGTACTGCAACAGCAAGGGATTGACGAAAGGTCGTAAAGCAAGATGTATCGCGTCTACTGTCTCGTCCAACGGCGTCTTGCGTTCAAATTCACCGATCTCTCGCCCCTCGCGCACGATTTGCAACACGAAGCGTTTGATCTGTGCGTCATAAACTTGCGAACTGGGCCAGCGCTCCGACGCTGCGAACGCTGCAATGTCATAGAGTTTGCGGTCATTAAAGAACAGACTCACCCCTGTGGTGATCAGGGTTTTGACTAGGCGTCGAAAGCGCTCCGTCGGTGTAATGGCCTCTTCTTTGATGGCCTGCTCCACTGCCGCAACGATTTGCGCCAGGCAATTGGCGCAGATGGCTTCACCGATCGCCTGCTTGGAATCGAAGAACTTATAGATGTAAGCCTTGGAAAACCCGATGGCCTTGGCCAGGTCGGAAACCGTGGTTTTACCGTAACCGTACTGACTGAAATGCTCATTGGCCGCCGCGACAATCTGGTCACGAATGTCGTGCTCGGCTGGGCCACGGGAGCTGGGCGAGGATATTGATGGCTGGTTCATGCGAACAGCTTACTCATCTCAAAGGCGGTTGACAACACGTGACCGAATTGTAATATCGTCACATATCTGACCATCCGGCCTTAACCTGTCGTTTTTTTTGGCTGGGCTCGAATGAAGGCATGACATGACTCCAAGGGTCAATAACACATCAGCTTGACGCGGAATTTGCGGATGTGGAGGTCACATCGAAGCAGCTTGGTCAGTGCGGTGAACAACAAAGAACTGTCAGGATTTAAACCCTACGGGAGCCTAGACATACAAAGACATTGCTTCTTCCCAACATCCGCATAGTCCACGTTTGCGCGATGCTCCAATAACTCCGAACGTTCAACAACGAGGACATACAAAGCTTGCAAGTAATCAGGTAAATATAGGACAGCAACCGCACGGAAGCCGAGGTCACCCTATTAGATCTTTAGACAGTACCTAGCGGGTCTGCCCTTTGACAGGAGGCTACCTCTATGTACGGACCTAATAGCGTTAACCCTTATGAAAAGCTCTTTTACAGACCCATCGAAGCAGTCATACGCTGGTGCGACTTGATGGATTACGAAACCAAGATTCTCGAGTTAGCTTGGGATAGTCCTGAGCGTCTCATCTCAGCTTTTCCGCAATGGCCATGTCTGTACAAGAATCTAGAAAAAATCCTGGATGCCATACGAAATCAGGAGCTGCGTTACGGTGCTCTAGGCACCACCGTTACGCCAGGAACACCTGTCGACCTCAAACTACTGACCATCCGACATTCGGACTTAAAGTCGTGGATGTGTAACCGTTATCCAGATCAACGACCGTTTTTTCTCTTTAACCCAATATCAGTTGGCCACGAAGCTATCCACTACGGCACATACCTGATCCTGCAAGCAGACAGAGATGCCCTGCAGGTACGGTTAAAAGCAACCGAAGCGAGACTTCAGGATCTGATGGACGAATTGGTAGCTGCTGGATTGGAGCGAGAAAGTCTTCGCGAGCTTGCCGAAAATAAAAAGGACATGAGCGAGCAAAGCAAGGCCAGTTTCCTCAACGTCATCGGAGCGCTAGTCAATATCATGCTCGGTTCTTCTGAAGCAGGAAGACGTCATTCTATATTCGACAGTCAAGCATCCATTGTCGATTCTATAACCGCGCACTACGGCGAGGTTCCAGGGTTGAGTAAGCGTTCGCTGGATGAAAAATTTGCGGCCGGTCGACGTAGCCTTACCCAAGCTAGGCGGTAAGGATTGCGGTGCAATATTGTCAATTGCATAGCAATGACTAATCTCATTTCCTGGTGTTGAATTCAGGTCACTTCCCATAAAACGCCAGTCGGTGCCAGGAGTGACCAGCATGTCAAGCCAATCCTCATCTATCGTTGAAGCACCTCAGCCACAGGTCGAACGTCACATCATGCGTCGTGACGAAGTGGAACGAAAAACTGGCTTCAAGCGGGCACACATCTACAACTTGATGAAGGAAGGCAAATTCCCACAAGCCAAACGCATTGGACTGCGCGCGGTGGGCTGGGACTCGCTGGAGATCGAGCGTTGGGTCGTTGAACGCTTGGATCAGCAGGCCTGATGTCATGCGTGTAGTCTCGGTGGTTTCCACCAAAGGTGGCGTAGGAAAAACCACAGTAGCCGCCAACCTCGGTGGTCTGCTGGCAGATGCTGGCCTGCGCGTCCTGCTGCTCGATCTGGATAACCAACCCACCCTCTCCAGCTATTACGCCTTGAGCCAGAGGGCTGGTGCAGGTGCGTACGAGTTCATCGCACTCAACCTAACAACTCCTACCCAGATTATTTCCAAGACAGTGATTGCACGGCTCGACCTGATCCTCTCCAACGACGATCAAGGTCGACTCAGCACCTTACTGCTGCATGCCCCCGACGGGCGATTACGGCTGCACAATTTGCTCACCAATTTCCGCCTCAATTATGACCTGCTTTTGATCGACACCCAGGGCGCACGTAGCGTGCTGCTGGAGATGGCGATCCTCGCCTCCGATCTCGCGCTCTCACCCATCACGCCGGAAATGCTCGCCGCCCGCGAACTGCGCCGCGGCACCTTGAAGCTGCTCAGTGAACTTGAACCGTTCCGCCACCTGGGCATTACACCGCCACCCTTGCGATTGCTGCTGAACCAGGTGAATGCCATTCGGGTGGACACCCGGATGATCATCCACGGCCTGCGCGAGACCTTCGCTGGGGCTACCAACATTTCGGTCCTAGACACCGTAGTTCCAGACCGAGTGGCGTATCTCAATGCCGCCTCCCTCGGTCTGCCGGTCCACCGAATAGAAACGCGCCGGTCACGTGAACGACGCTCGCCTTCAGCGCTGGAAACCATGCAAGCGCTGGCCATCGAACTGTTTCCGGAATGGCGCAAAGCGATTTCTACGGTGAGCAAATACGCGGAGGCTCAATGAGACGAATCACCAAGCCGGCACTTCTCGCCAAGTCATTTTTTATCGACCTTGATGCCAACAGTGTTTGGCAAGGAGTCTTTTGATGCTGGATCAACTTCCCATCATCATTCCGCCATCTATTCGGCCACACCACCCACCTTGCGAGGAGTACTGCACCGTGGTCTTTCGCCTGCAAGGTGGACGCTCGGCCATGGGGTGGTTCCTCACAGAACTGTCCCGACACTTCGACGGCTCGGGTACTGCCGAGATCGTCAAGTTCGAGATCGGTGACCATTTGCGTAACCGGCGTTAACTGAGGCGATTCCGATGAAGAAGCTCAGTCAGGAGGACATCACCGACCAGTTGCTGCAGGACCACTTCCCTCGGGCTCCAGAACTGGAGCGGCTGTCCGATCCACTCATCGACACGCCTATGCTGGTCACCCTGGAGCAGTTGCGGCCCTACGAACACAACCCGCGCTTCATCCGCAATCCGCTTTATGACGACATCAAGGCCTCGATCCGTGAACGCGGGCTGGATCAACCGCCGCCGATTACTCGCCGCCCGGGAGAAACCTATTTCATCATCCGCAATGGCGGTAATACGCGCTTGGCGATTCTCGGCGAGCTGTGGCAGGAAACTCGCGACGAGCGCTTCTTCCGCATTCATTGCCTGTTCCGACCCTGGACCAATGAACTCAATGCCCTACTCGGCCATCTAGCCGAAAGCGATCTGCACGGCCAACTCACCTTCATCGAACGTGCATTGGCGGTGGCCAAACTCAAAGCCATGCTCGAATCAGATGAAACGACACTCTCGCAGCGCGAACTGGCCAGACGCCTCGCCGCTGGAGGCTATCCGATTTCGCAATCGCACATCAGCCGCATGCTCGACACCCTCGAACACTTACTGCCTGCCATTCCACAAACCTTGTATGCCGGATTGGGTAAGCCCCAGATCGAACGCCTGATCGCTCTGCGTAGCCAGGCTGAACGAACCTGGAACCGCTATCCAACCGCCACCGTTGCGTTCTCTGAGTTTTGGCTCGATACCCTGGGTTACTTCGATACCGACCCTGAGTCCTTCGATCTTGAGCAAATCCAGGATGAACTGCTCGAACGCATGAGCCGCTTACTCGGACAGTCCTACCATATGTTGGCCCTGGAACTGAGCGATACCCAACGGGTCATCTCGACGTCAGGCGTTGTCGTCACCACGCCCTCGGAGAACGACCATCTGCCGAGCGTTGATGAAGCCGCGGCCGGACCTCCCTCCTCCAAGCCCCGTCCCAAATCAACTGAGGTCAGGACCCAGACCGAAACAGCGCGAGAGGAGCTGCTCACACCGCCCGAAACGAATGTCGTATCAACGGTCAGCCCTCCGTCACGTGTCCAACAGATTCGCGAACAGATCGATCGTGAGACCTCCACTGAAGCAGCACCGACCTTCGAGGCCTGCGCGATGGACGACATCTGGTCCATTGCACCAGCACTGGATAGCCCCGAACAACTGCGTTTAGCCATTGCCGGACTGGCTCGGGAAATGGCGACCTATGCCGGACATTCCGAAAGCATCATCGATCAGAAGCATGGCTTGGGCTTCGCCCTGAACATCGAGCAACTTGATCTTGCAGCACCTCGCGCGACCGGTGTTCACCTACTGCTCCTGGCCCTGTTGCGCGCTCAAGACGAGGTGAACTGGGAGGATCGCAAGCAACTACCCTCAGCCCTGTTCGGCCAGCTGTTGTTGGGTGTCTATCAACTCCCGCTGACAGATCGTCCCGCCGTGGATGTGGGACTGGAACGACTGCCCGACAGCCTGTTAATCAAACTGTATCGCCTGATCCGCCTGGCCCGGCGTCTGATTGACTTAACGTTTACCCCTGAAGACGACTCATCGAAGGAGTTGCCATGAACCTGTCCTTCAATGTGCTCAACCAGGCCATGCTGACCCAGGTGCTGCATGAGCTGCGCCTGGGTAATCTGCAACGCTGTAAGGCACTCGGACTGGGTGAGGACGACATCTACCTGTTGCAATCCTTACCGCCCACCACGTTGTCGCGTCTGGCCCATGCTACCGTCCCCTGGGTTGAGGTCAAGATTGACTCGCCGGTGCTGCATCGCTTGATCGAGCAAGCCGAACGCGACGAGCAGAACGAGCGCTTGATCAACCGCGCGCTCAAGCTCGGCGCTAGCAGCACCATCATGTATCAGTGCTTCGGTTTGGCGCATTCGGAAACCGCCCTGCGCCGACGTCTACTCAAGATAGAAACCCGTAAAGGCCGCCCTCAGCATTTGAGCGAAGCGCAGGAACATGCGCTCTGGCAGCGTTGGTGCCAACTACGCGCTCAGGACAGGACCGAGGATCAGCTCGACGCCATGATGATGCTGGCGGAGGAGCAACAGATCAGCTTGACCATCGTTTGGCAGCAGATCGACCATTACAGCAACGGAACATGAACACTGCCCCTTCCGGTCGCTGGCAACGTGTCCTGCAGCAATGCACCCAGCAGTTGAGTGAACGCTGGCCCGCACGCCCGACCACTGAACAACCCTCCAACCAGGCTCTGCAGGCTGGCTTTCTGTTCAGTGGCCAATCACACGAAGTCGTGCCGCGTCGACTGCTGCTGGATAATCGGCTGACGCCATTGGAACGCAATGCCTGGCAGGTGTTTCGACTCATGCTGCAAGGCCAGGGCGTGGTCACGCCGCGCTATGAGGATTTGCAACCTTACCTGTCGAGCGTGCCCTATAGCGCGTCAGCCTCCCGTGAAACCATTGCTCGCGCGTTGACGATGCTCAGGCTCACTCGCTGGCTCAGCTTGGTGAGTCGCGGGCGCGATCAGCTCAGCGGGCGTCTTCAAGGTTCGCTATATGTCCTGCACGATGAACCGTTAACCCCTGCCGAAGCCATGGAGCTGGATCAGGATTACCTGGAGCTGGTCGGACATTGCCTAAGCCATAACACCAAGGCGGTGCGCATCGTCGCCCAGCACATTCTGAAAGAAATTCGCCAGGACAGCCATATCGATCTGGGTCAGCTCCCCACCCGGCTCGACAGCTGGGGCGAACACTGGACGCAGCAAGGATTGGATCAGGCAACCGATGACGCGATGCACGACTCCGAACTGGGCGGCGATCACCTCATTCGGAATCGTGCAGGCCCTCGTTCGGACTCCGAACCGGGCCTGAACGCCAGTGTTTCCGGCACCGTTCGGAATCCGAACGCCGCCTGTACTGTATTAAAAGAAAGTACTTGTACTGTACCGCGCGCGACCCCTGCGGTGGATAACCTGCACTGGCCCGATCCGCTGCACCTGAGTCCAAGCGAGCGTCAGGCCATTGCCGTGGCGCTGAACAAGCTCAAACCACCGGATCGTCAGGCGGTGCTCAACGAAGCGGGTGCACGCTGTATCGCTGGAGGTATCCGCAAGCCAGCGGCCTACCTGATGGGCCTGATCCAGCGTGCGTTGAAAGGCGACTTTCATCCTTGGGCAAGTCAGACAGAACCTCCACCCGTTGCAGAGCTGCCTCCAACTGCACCCTCACGTCCGTCAAAAAAGCAGGGCGAATCCGCCTCCGCCCTCGCCCAAGCGTGCCTGAATGAGCTGCGCCAACTGCGCGGCAAACGCCCTGGACATCAATAGATTTGATGCCAGTGGCATCAAATCTATTGAGTTCTACTGTGAGATCAAAGGGCCAAATCTGCGCAGTCCGACCGGTACGGCCATCGCCCCCCATGGAATTGATGCCACCAAAGTCATGCGCGAACGTCTCTAGAACTTACTCTCTCACACCAAACCGAACAGACCGCATTCAGCTTTTTGCCTGCCATTGACCCTCATCTGTCGCAACGTTCCCGTCCAAGCTTATGCGAGGACAACACCGTGGCCGATCACTATCAACTCAACCTGGGTTCATTGCGCAGCAGCATCACCCTGACCCTGCACACTCACCACGCCGCCCGTATCTGGCAAGGTCGAACCGCACGCGAAGGCGTTCATTCGATCATGGGCATGGCCGGCTACATCAGTGTCACCAACCTGATCAAACAAACCGCGGCCCAAGACGATCCCTATGCAGACTGGGCCATCGTGCAACTCGAAGAAAAACTGATGCAGGCCAAAGCCGGGATGCTGGAACTGACCCAACAGCTGGATCGAATCAGACAGGACCTCCCGACACAGATCGACATGAGCGACAACCTCAACATCCACCCCGTCACCTTGCCGTTGTACATCGGCAGCCAGCTGGGTTTTCTGGCGGTCTACCTGCTGACCGATTACGACACCCTGGTGCGTCGTACGCTATTGGCCCATCACACCGCCTTGATCGGTCGCAGAGACATGGAAGCCTGGATCGACGACGGTGCCCATCTGCTGCGCAGCCTGTTCGGCCAAGCGCAACGCTATCGGCATGCTGGCGTCACCCGCGACGACATGGCGGCGAACAATGCACGCGCCCTGGCGGCCATTGAGAAATTTGGGTTGCCCCCCATGGACATCCTTGAGGGTCATCGCCGCTCCCAGTTCGCGCCGCCAATCATTCGTCGTGGCGCTGTGGCAGTGGATGACGCTGACGCGTTGTCAGCGGAAGCGGGAGAGCCATCTGCGACAGTGGATGAGTCGGAGGACGACGCATGAATCCCCTGACCTCGGCTCAACCAATGTCCCTCGAAGCATTGACACCGGATGCCTATCGACAGCTCGAACACGCCGCCTCCCTAAAAGGCCTTTTAAAACCTTTTAAGGGTAAGGGGGAGTTGGAGCACCTGGCGCAGGTGGCGAGGGACATCGAGGCGCAGTTATGTCACCTGATGGAGGCGGTGGTGCAGCAGGCCGGACAACCTCCTTACTCACTGCTGGATATTCGATTGATGCTGCAGAACACCAGCGCGGGCAGCACCTTTTTGCGTTGGCGCACCCGTGATTTTGCCCGTATGGGGGTTGCGGTCTGGGAACGTCAGGTCCGCAACCAAACCCTACCGCAGGCCGTACGCCAGGGATTGCACCGTTTCGAATGCGATCGCATTGCACTGAACTTGCAGATGAGCGTGGTGCATTCGCTCTACCGCCAGGCATCGACCTGTGCGATCAAAATGGCCAGTGCCGAACAGTTACTGCGCCAACTCACAACCGCAGTGGAGGTATCAGGATGAGTACTTTTTTTGTCGGCGAAGGCAATATCGGCAGTGCGCCAGAGTTCCAGGAGTTTCCATCAGGCAATGACGAGCCACGGCGTTTGCTACGGCTGAATGTGTATTTCGACAACCCCGTACCACGCGAGGGCAGCTATGAAGATCGAGGCGGTTATTGGGCACCGGTTGAGCTCTGGCACCGCGAGGCTGAACACTGGAGCACGCTGTACCAGAAGGGCATGCGTGTGCTGGTCGAAGGCCGCACCGTGCGCGATGAGTGGGAGGACAGCGAAGACAATGCGCGAGTCACCTTCAAGATCGAGGCCCGTCGAGTCGGCATCCTGCCTCACCGCATGCACAGTGTGGTCATGCGCGAACGCTCCAGTGAACCGGCGTCATCTGCGACACCCGCCGGGCGAAATACAGAGCAGGCCAGCTCATCTGCGTCGAAGCCCAAAAAGCGCAGAGGATAGCCACTGCGACCTGACAGGCTTCAGGCATAAAAATTGCGCCTTTGCGCGAAGTTGCTGCCGTGTTCCTACGCGCTGCTCGTGAGGATCCACACTGTCGCCCACGCTAAAACGGGATAGCGGCCTCGGATCTTCAAGGCTGCCTTCACCGACTAACATGAGGGACCTGCAAGTCAGGTTTCTCATATCTCGCAATTGCTGTTTCCAACAACGCTGCTCCGAACTCAATCTGGAGCAGTTTTATGCGCCTCTTCCTCTGCGAAAAACCTTCCCAGGGTCGGGACATTGCCAAGGTACTCGGGGCCACGCAGCGTGGCGATGGTTGCCTGATCGGCACAGAGACAACCGTCACCTGGTGTATCGGCCACCTGCTGGAGACAGCACCGCCTGAAGCCTATGGCAAGCAATTCAAGAGTTGGTCGCTGGATCATCTACCGATCCTTCCCACGCAGTGGGTGGTTGAAGTCAAACCCAAGACTGCGGCTCAGTTCAAAGTCATCAAGCGCCTGCTCATTGAAGCCTCCAACGTCGTGATCGCGACCGACGCCGACCGCGAAGGTGAAATGATTGCCCGCGAGTTACTCGAACTCTGCCGGTATCGAGGCCCCGTTCAGCGCCTCTGGTTGTCCGCTCTCAACGAGGCGTCGATTCGCAAGGCACTGTCGTCGCTGAAGCCTGGGCAGGAGACCTTCCCGCTCTACCACTCGGCCCTCGCCCGTAGCCGCGCCGATTGGCTGATTGGCATGAACCTCAGTCGTTTGTTTACCCTCCTCGGCCGGCGGGCGGGCTACGACGGTGTATTGTCGGTTGGACGCGTCCAGACACCCAC
Organism: Pseudomonas sp. GL-B-12; assembly: GCF_019955895.1. NCBI lineage: Bacteria > Pseudomonadati > Pseudomonadota > Gammaproteobacteria > Pseudomonadales > Pseudomonadaceae > Pseudomonas > Pseudomonas sp. GL-B-12. The sequence goes on along the minus strand of NZ_JAHBCX010000011.1, from coordinate 66,363 downwards.
TTTACGCCTGGTGGTCGATCGGGATCGTGCGATTGCCAGCTTCGTCTCGGTGCCCTACTGGGAAGTAGATGTGCACCTGTCCTCAATGGGGCAACCATTCATCGCGTTGTGGCAACCACCCAGCTCAGGACGCGATGAAGCCGGTCGTTGCCTACAGCAGGCGCTTGCCCGTCACGCGGTCCAAGCGATCTCTTGCAGTAAAACCGCCTCAGTCCTCTCGCTGCAGACTGAGCATTCCCGCGAAGCGCCACCCCTGCCCTTCGACCTGAGCACACTGCAAGAAGTCTGCTCGCGCAAGTTGGGTCTCGGCGTCCAGGAAGTCCTGAACATTGCCCAGGCTCTGTACGAAACCCACAAGGCCACCACCTACCCGCGCAGCGATTGCCGCTATTTGCCTGAGAGTATGTTCAACGAGGTATCCGCGGTATTCGATGCCCTACTCAAAACGGATCCCGCGCTGCTGCCCGCATTGGGAAGACTCGATCGGTCACTGCACTCCCGCGTGTGGAACGATGCCAAGGTCACCGCCCACCACGCCATCATCCCCACCACCGAGCCGGCGAATCTCGCGCGGATGTCCGAACAAGAACGCCAAGTCTACGAACTGATCCGTAGCCACTACCTCGCACAATTTCTTCCGCATCATGAGTTTGATCGGACCCAGGTTGAACTGGAGTGTGGCGAAGAGCGATTGACCGCTGTTGGCAAACAGATCCTGGTCCAGGGCTGGAAAGGCTTGCTCTGCGAAAATACCGAAGAGGATGAGCCCAGTCACAAGTCCCAAGTATTGCCCGTCTTGCAACAGGGTACTCAGTGCGCAGTGGACGAGGTCGAACTCAAGTCCATGCGCACTGCCGCTCCCAAACCACTCACTGAGGGCGATCTGATCAAGGCCATGAAAAATGTGGCCAAGCTGGTCAACGACCCACGCCTGAAACAGAAGCTTCGGGACACCACCGGTATCGGCACCGAAGCCACGCGAGCCGGTATCATCAAGGGGTTGATTGATCGCGGTTATTTGCTGAAGAAAAAACGCGCCTTGATGGCCTCCGCAGCGGCCCATACCCTGATCGAGGCGGTACCCGCTGCAATCGCAGACCCTGGCATGACCGCGATCTGGGAACAGGCTCTGGAAGAAATCGAAACGGGACGCCTGTCCCTGGATGCATTCATCGACAAGCAGGCGAACTGGATTGCGCAGTTGGTCGCACACTGCGGAGCGCTCACCTTGTCGATACCGGTAGAAGCCGGCCCGGCCTGCCCCATTTGCAATGCCTCAATGTTCAGGCGAGAGGGGAAATCAGGGCCGTTCTGGTCATGTTCCCACTACCCCGACTGCAAGGGCACTGTGTCGGTCAGTAAAAATACACGTCGCCCATGACGTGCCATTGAAGATCAACATGAGTGTTGGGGGCGATGTACTGGTCAGTGCATCATCAGCGGCGGCTGATCCCTCTCCAAGTCGCTTAGCGGTTGTCCGATTTCACGGGCCAAGGCGATGCCTGTCGAAATCCATATCTGCCCCAGTTCGTTGAACGCTTTCAGGTGATCAGGATTTTCGTTGAGCCAATGAACGAGGCTGTCGAAGTGTTCGGGGTTATCCGGGCAATCATGGATCTTGATGAACAGCTCCAGTGTTCGATCCCAGATCTGATCCATGACGTTCTCGCTCTTCTCTTCCATGCTCAACCGTTCCTCAGCTTGGCCCTATCAGACCGCTCATTCTCACTGACCACCTCGGACTCTGATTCCTGGAGGAACAGAAGCCACGTCGCATTACACAGCGATTTCAGCCAACATAACAACCTTATAAGTCGATACTCAACCGTTAAGGATGTTCATGTCAACGGGTCTTTGCTCAACCATTCGGGTTGAACTGGAGAACTCATCACTTGGCACATAAACATCCAACCCAAGCCCAAATCGGGCGCATGATCGCGAAGCACCGGACCGAGCGTAATCTGACCCAGGAAGAGGTGGCTGAGCGCATGGGGATCGGCAGTGAAGCCATATCGCGCCTGGAGCGGGGTGTGGTGGAGCTTTCCGTGGTCAAGCTGATGCAGTTAGCGGATATTTTCGACTGCCGGATGGATGAACTGCTGACGGAGTCGAGTAATCGTCCCAATGACCAGGGCCAGATGATCGCGGGTCTGCTGAACGGTCTGAAAGAAAGCGACCGTGCCTTTATCCTGGCTACCGTCGAACAATTGGCTGCTCATCTCGGCAGTAAGTAACCTCTTTCATCGCGCTCAATGTAGTGTCCTATGAGGGATCGCCCTCTGGCTTGACGTCATCCCGCCCTCTCTGCTGTAGTGCCTCAGGATCATCGCCAACGGCGACCCAAGACCGATTCGCTCCGGGCAGTTCGGTCGAACTCATTGAGTTCGGAGCCTTCTCTTCTGTGGGATTTCGCTCCCGTTTTGTGCTCGACCAGATCGTGGTGGCGGATGACCACTGTTGCCTCTACCAGGCAATAGCGGTCATCCGCTTCAGCGATCGTATTCAGTCCCGGAGCCCGCCGGGGAAACACTGGGCACCCTTTGTGCGCGGATGCGTGCCAGCATGTTCCGACCCAGGCCACGACAAGGGTCGGTTGGCGAATCATGGCGCAGTTAAACCAAGTTTTGCGAGGAGCTTGTCGACTGCGTAAGACCGCCAAAGGTGGCTTCTCTCTTCCTCGCCTGGCACCCCGCCAGGCCCACTCTTCACTTTCTTCAGTCCAGTGACTGCCACTGTATTCCAGCCATAAAAAATTGGGTTGCAGCGTCTTGACGCTCCCCTGTGACAGGTTTATACAAAGGGCGTGGTTCGCTGTCGTTGACAGCCCAGCCCAGGTAGCTTGAACCTTCAAGGCTACGCCACGTTCGTGGTGGTTTACCCAAGTGCGATCAGCGTTCGGAAGCTCGCGCGGTTGCCGCTTCAGCGGTGATGAATGCCCACTACTCCATGCCTGCGGATCACCACCGCAGACGCTCCTCTGCTGCACTGCTATTCCCCAGACGCATCGTTCTGATCGTCATCGGCTTGCCGGTGCCGAGTCGTTCATTGCTCGCCTTCACCTTACCCACCTTGACGGGGGCTCACTTCCCCGTCAGGGACTGTGCGTCGCCGTTTTCCCTTGAAACAGGAGAACCACCATGGCCCACACCAACCATTCCCAAGAAGCGACCACATACTTCAACCTGCACACCGTCGGTATCGGCTATCTCAACCGTGTTCGTGAAGTACAAGTTCGCCGCGGCCAGCCGTTCATGGCCTGCGATATCGCCGCCCTGCACGGTGCCAGCGATGCAGTGGAGTACACCCGCTTCGATTGCAAAGTCGCTGGGGGCGAAGCTGAACGCTTGATTCGTCTCTATATGGACGCCGTCAACGCCGAGAAAAAGGTCTTGCTGTCGTTCCGTATCGGCGACCTGTGGATCGATCCGTTTCTCTACGAGAAAGGCGATAAACAAGGCCAACCGGGCGCCAGCCTGAAAGGTCGTTTGCTGTTCATCGACTGGATCAAGGTCAACGGCACGTTCGAGTACAAAGCGCCCGCCAGGCAGGAAGCAACAGCACCTGTTGAGCCAGCGCCAAACAGTGAGCCATCCCCAACGTCGGCTGATGTCGAAGCTGAGGAGACCGAAAACCCAAGAGAGGCTCGGGTCGAACCTGAATCTCCACCTGCTCCCCGCACGGCCCGCCGTGATGCCACCCGTACCGTTCAGTCCGCCTGAACAGTCCACGATGCTCCACATCAAGGCGCTCCCTCGAGCGCCTTTTCTTCAATCAGCACAGGAGAACCAACATGGAATCCTTCTGGCTTTGCGACGAGTGCCTGTTCGCTGCGGCTTACGAGGACTACAGCACGTTGTCGCTCTACTACACGACGAATGAAATCGAGAAACGCATCGCCGACATCCATCGTGGACTGGTTCGGTTAATGCCCATCAGTGCCGACTTCAATCCCGAAACCGGCTGGGGAATAAAAGCCTTTTCCCCCTTGCCCTGCGACGGTTGTGGTTCGCCCCTACACGGTCAACGCCACCGATTCACTCGGCTGTAAACAGCGCGTCACCTGCTAACGCCCACAACTCTATATCCACCTCGGGGACACCACTCCCCTCGGGTGTGTACCCCTGATTGTTCCCTTCGGAGGTACCACCATGAGCACCCAACTCACGTTGATTGAAACCTCGGATTTCGAGGCTGATCGCATTGTCCAAGAAAACCAGGTGATCGACGAAGCGCTGCACATTCTGGATCGTCGGCTGTTCAACCGCGGCCCCAACCTGACGTCACCTGATGTCGTGGCCTCATACCTAAAACTGCATCTTGCGCAACAAGAGCATGAAGTCTTCGGTGTGATTTTTCTTGATGCCCAGCACCGCGTGCTGGCGTTCGAAGTCCTCTTTCACGGCAGCATTGATGGCGCCAGCGTTTACCCCCGCCAAGTCGTTAAGCGTTCCCTAGCGCATAACGCTGCGGCCGCCATTTTTGTTCACAACCACCCCTCAGGTTGTACGGAACCCAGCCAGGCGGATCGCGTCTTGACCACACGGTTGAAAGAGGCCTTGGCCTTGATCGAAGTGCGCGTACTGGATCACTTCATCGTCGGTGAAGGTCATCCTCTCTCCCTTGCCGAACATGGCTGGCTTTAACCCTCACAGGCGCCTTCGGGCGCCTTGTTCATTTTCATCTGGAGAACGCTCATGAACCCCACACCCCGAGCCCCAGCTCTGCTGGCGGCCTCCAACCCATTTGCTCGCGGCTACGACAACCTGCATATCGAACGACTGCTACTGATCACCTACGAAGACGACTGCCCTCCCTGCTTTCGACCCGTACACGACTCACAGGCCCATCTATCCGACGATAAGCTGCAGCTGTTCCCCTGCCTGTTCAATGACGATTTCGCCTTGATCAGCGACGGCCATTTCATTCCGGAGGAGTTGGATGAACGTTGCCAATCCACCGGCCTGGTGCGCCAAGTGATCTACGCCGTGATGGGAGAAGTGCTCAGCAAGCGGCATCACGTCGGCGACCTGTACTCCCTGGAAGAAGCCCAAGCCATGATCCATTGCTTGAACTTCGAAACGGGACACTACAGTCGAGCCTGGGAAATCAGTAGCGCGCACCTTCCCGAAGAATCGTTGCTGTGTCTTGAGGCGTGGGTCAGTCACTCGGCTCCGAGGCAAACCGGCCTCTTGTTCGAGCTTTTTACGCTGCCAGATTGCTGCGGTATCGGTTGCAAACTGATCGGCACGCCATGGACGGACGAGAATTTGCTGAGCATTGAGGGCAATCGTTATTCGAGCTTGAGACAAGAACAACTCGACGCCGGCACACCGGAGGCCTTGGTCAACGTCCTGTATTTGGCGGCATTGGCGGATGTGCGATTGTTGATCTTCGACCCCGACGCTGCCGTCTTGGATGGGCTCGCCATTTTTGATGAATAGCAACGCGTTCAGCGTTAACACGACCCACCTTGAATCAACTTTCTCACTGAATGGCTCCTTCACCTCATGTCAGGTTCTGCACTGAATCTGACATGAGGTTTCTTCCATGGAGCGTTTTTTCACGCCTGTCTGCCTGCTAGGTTTGTTGAGCGCCTGCACCGCGCAAAGCCCCAACCCTTTGCCGACCAATCCAGAGATCGACAGTGGCTCCAATCGGGCCCAGTTCTCGACGGATCATCCGGCAGAACTCCGCTATGGCCGCTACACGCTGGTCAGCACCGAGCCCACCACGGAACAACGCGATCTTCTGGCGCAAATCATTGACGTGAGCATCCCGCCCAGCCTGAACCCTTCGGTGCAGGATGCATTGCAGTACGTCTTGCAGCGCTCGGGCTATTCGCTCTGCCCCGTTACAGCGTCGGTGAAGATGCTGTTTACTCGGCCCCTGCCCGCGGCCCATTACCGGCTCGGCCCGATCTCTTTGCGCCGCGCGCTGCAAGTGCTCGCCGGCCCCGCCTGGCAACTCACGACCGACGAAGTCAGCCGTTCGGTCTGCTTCGAACAGCAGAAAACGGAGGCCGACGTCGCGCTGATCACACCCGTCTCGCCCCATCTGTTGGAGGCGCGCCCATGAGAGCCTCGACGTTTCAAACCCTCATCATTGGGCTGCTTTGCTTGGCAGTCGCCGGCCTGAGCGGTGGTTTGTATAACCAGTATCAACGCGTGGCCGAACTGCAGAGCACGAACACGCAATACCGACAAACCCTGGACACCCTGCAACATGATTCAAGCGCCCTCAAGGACGCCCAGGAGAAGCTGCAGTACGCGCTGAAAGACCTGACGCAGATGGTCGATTCCGGTGAGCAACAGGCCAATACCCTCGATCCGATGTTGGATCAATGGGCGCATGAAATACAGGAACTGCGCGACGGTCTAGCAGCCCGTGCCACCGAGGCAGAGATGACAGCGTTACGCGCACGCCTTGAGCAGATCGAGCAACAGCTCGTGGACCTCAAGACTCAGCCATCACTCCCACCACCAACCTCTTCCGCGACCAAGCCGAAACAGACCGCTCGCCCCAAGCCCATCCCCCTCTCACCACCGTTCTCAGTGTTGGGAGTCGAGTCCCGCGGTGGTGAGCGCTTTCTGGCGGTCGCACCTCATGATAGTCACTCGCTCATGGATGTTCGGCTGCTGCATAGCGGCGAGCAGCTCGGAACTTGGCACCTGAAAGTGCTGGAACCGAACTCAGCCATCTTCGCAGTGGCGGCTCAGCCAGACCAGACCGTGCACCTCCCTTGAGACGCAATCATGAACAGAGCGCAACTGCCCGCCGTCGTCTGTCTCGTTTCGCTACTGAGCACAGGAGCAGCGATGGGCAATCCCATGACGACACAGTCACGGATCCAGGACACGCAGTCCGCTCCCCTGGGGCGCTCTGACTCTGAACAGGCGGCGAGCTGGGGTCTGACGGAGCAGGAGTGGACGCGCTTCGAACAGATCCAAGCCGGCCCGCGCGGTTTCTGGAGCCCGAACCTCGATCCGTTGACCGCACTCGGAGTCGAGGCCGAGACCGACCAAGAGCGCCAGCGCTATGCCGAATTACAAGTTGCGCTGGAAGCCAAACGCGCCGAGCGCGAACTGGCCTACCAAAACTCTTACACCGCGACCTGGGCCAAGCTGTTTCCCGGGCTGCTGCCGATCCAGGGCATGGCATCCCCGTCCCCTACCAGCTCAGCGGTCGCGCCGCGCCAAGCCCTGTTTGTGGAGGACCACTGCCCGGCGTGCACCGCCGAAGCGCAGCGTCTGCAAAGCAGTGACACGGCATTCGATATCTACCTGGTGGGCAGCCAAGGCGAGGATGAAAGCGTCCGTAGCTGGGCTCGGCAAGCGGACATCGATCCGGCCAAAGTGCAACGCCGGCAGATCACCCTGAACCATGACCGTGGTCGCTGGTTCAGCCTGGGTGCCCCGGAGCCATTGCCTGCCACATTTCAACAGGTGAATGGACAATGGCAACGCCTCGACTGAGTGGCATTGCGCTCATGCTGACGGTGCTCGCCGTCCAGGCTGACGAACTTCCGCCTCCTGCCTACCAACTGGCGGCGCATGACGCCGACATCCCTTCTACGGTGCTGTTCGCGATTGCCCTGCAGGAGAGCGGTATCCGCGTCCGTGGTCGACTGCTGCCCTGGCCTTGGACCCTGAACATCGCCGGAACACCCTACCGCTTCGCCACTCGCCAGGCCGCCTGTCACGCCTTGCTTCAGGCGCTCGCCCTGCATGACGCCAAGCGGGTCGATGTCGGTCTTGGACAAACCAACCTGGGTTACCACGGGCAACGTTTTTCCAGTCCCTGCGAAGCCCTCGACCCCTACCGAAATCTCGCCGTGACCGCAGCACTGTTGCAGGAGCATCACGCCGCCACCGGTGATTGGTTGTCAGCTGCCGGACGCTATCACCGCCCGGCGGGAGGCGCGCCGGCCGCGCGTTACCGCGCAGACTTTTCCCGGCAACTCGAACGACTACTGGTCTCCTTCGAACAGGGCACACCACCATGAAGCGAACATCCCTTACCTGTTATTTCTTCCTGCTCGTGACACCTTTCGCCCAGCCGGGACTGACCGTAGCTGGGGATCAGCCTAGCGACTTCACCCGGCCCCATTTTCAAGTTTCCAGGCCGCCAATAAACAACAAGACCCAGCCTGATCGGGCCATGCATGCGGACCTGTCCACCTTTGCCGATGAAGCCTGGATACTGCCCGTTCGCAGCTCTCACTTGAGCCCCGGCCAGATCACGTCCCGCGCCCTGAACATGCCGGGCTTGCGGCCATTTTTCCTGGTCGGTGACGATCCCCAGTCGCTGACTTGGCTGCGTCAACGCGCGGCTGAACTGCAGGAAATGGGTGCGGCCGGTCTGGCCGTCGAAGTGGCCGATACTGAAGCTTTGACCCGGATTCGAGCAGCCGCTCCAGACATCACCATCCTGCCGGTCAATGGCAACGACATCACCACCCGCCTCCAGATCGAGCACTACCCCGTCCTGATCACCGCCACCTCACTGGAACAGTGAGTCCAGGCCATGGCCGAGCATTCGATGGAATCCAAGCTCCGGCCAGCGGTGGAGCTGTACACCGTAGCGATCTGCATCGCGGCCGCAGTGCTGTGCGTGTACTCACCCTGGGCCGTGGCCCTGTCACCCGAGATCGGGCAGGTTGCGGCGCTGGCCTATGCTCTGTTCGGCCTGATCCGCCTGCGACAAGCCTGGGAAGTGTTGCGCTATCGGCGCAATATCCGCCGGCTGCCCCGCTACGAACTGACCAGTCGCCAGATTCCGGTTAGCCGTAAGCGTTTGTTCATGGGTCGCGGCTTTCGCTGGACCCGCCTGCACACCCAGCGCTTGGTCGAGGCCCAGGATCCGGCGGTCGCCCACTATGTCGACCAACCGACCAGCTACCGCCTGGCCCGTGGACTCGAGCGGCGCCTGGAGCATGCACCGTTTCGACTCTCGATACTGGCCCGTGTCACGGCCTGGGACAGTGCCTTCAATCCGTTGCGCCCTTTGCCCCCGGTAGGTGGGTCGCCACTATTGCATGGGGTCGAGCCCGATGAAACGGAAGTCAGTCTGCCGCTGGGCGAACGGGTAGGACACACCCTGGTGCTCGGCACTACCCGTGTCGGCAAGACGCGACTCGCCGAGGTGTACATCACCCAGGACATTCATCGCATCGAACATGAGGTGGTCATTGTCTTCGATCCGAAGGGCGATGCTGACTTGCTCAAGCGGATGTACGTCGAAGCCAAACGGGCCGGTCGGGAAAAGGAATTCTATGTTTTCCATCTGGGCTGGCCGGAGATCTCCGCGCGCTACAACGCGGTGGGACGTTTCGGACGCATTTCGGAAGTGGCGTCACGCATTGCTGGGCAGCTCAGTGGTGAAGGTAACTCTGCGGCCTTCCGTGAGTTCGCCTGGCGCTTCGTCAATATCATTGCCCGGGCTTTGATCGAGTTGGGCCGGCGCCCAGACTACCTGCAGATCCAGCGACATGTGGTCAACATCGACGCGCTGTTCATCGAATACGCCCAGCAGTTTTTCGCCAAAACCGATCCGAAAGCGTGGGAAGTGATCGTCCAGCTTGAAGGCAAGCTCACCGAGAAGAACATTCCCCGGCATATGGTGGGGCGCGAAAAGCGTGTGGTGGCCATCGAGCAGTACCTGGCGGTGAAGCGGGTATTTGATCCGGTAATGGACGGACTGCGTTCGGCGGTACGCTACGACCGTACTTACTTCGACAAAATCGTGGCTTCGCTACTGCCGCTGCTGGAGAAACTCACCACCGGTAAGACCGCCCAGTTACTGGCCCCCAACTACACCGATTTAGATGACCCGCGGCCAATCTTCGACTGGATGCAGATCATCCGAAAACGCGGCATCGTCTACGTCGGTCTGGATGCACTGACCGACGCCGAGGTGGCCGCCGCGGTGGGCAACTCCATGTTCGCCGACTTGGTCTCGGTCGCGGGGCACATCTACAAACATGGCATTGACCATGGCCTACCCCCATCGGGCAGCAACAGTGACAAGCTGCCGATTAACCTGCACGCTGATGAGTTCAACGAGTTGATGGGCGATGAGTTCATCCCGCTGATCAATAAGGGTGGCGGTGCCGGTATCCAGGTAACCGCCTACACCCAGACCCTCAGCGATATCGAAGCACGTATCGGCAACCGCGCCAAAGCTGGCCAGGTTATTGGCAACTTCAACACCCTGCAGATGCTGCGGGTGCGTGAAACCGCGACCGCGGAGCTGCTCACCCAGCAGTTGCCCAAGGTCAATGTGCTGACCAAAACCCTGGTGTCGGGCGCCACCGACACCTCCGATCCTGAAGCCAACACGGACTTCACCTCGTCCTCACAGGACCGTGTCAGCAGCACCAGTGTGCCGCTGATCGAGCCTGCGCACATCGTCAGTTTGCCCAAGGGGCAAATGTTTTCCTTCCAGGCCGGTGGTCAGCTCTGGAAAGTCCGTATGCCGTTGCCAAAATCCTCCAACAACGACGCCATACCCAAGGACCTGCAGGAGCTCACCCAGCGAATGCGGGCCACCTACAACGCGCAGGCAGGGCAATGGTGGAGCGCGAGCGGTGGCGGCCCAACAACAAACTTCGATCTGGATCAGGTGGGGTAGCCCGGCCCCGCCAAAGGTTTCGATTCAGCAAACACGTATTCGGCAGGCGCCGTGGCGGCATCAACTCAACGGTGCGCAATGGAGTAAACGATGGCGACTTCCGTACAGAACACGCCGCGACGGCCACAGCCGATCCAACACCCAGGACTGATTGTCTCAACGATCAGCCTAGTGCTGCGCATTATTGGCTTGCTGATCGCCTCGTTGCTGTTCTCGATCCTCATCGAGTTCGCAGGCCTGCTACTGTTCTGGGGCGATCAGGGTTGGCGACACAGCCAGGCCATGTTGAATAGCGAATTGGGATGGCTCAGCGAGCACTTCAAAGCTTCACTCATCATCCAACAACCTGGGCCAACGATTGTCCAGTGGCTGGACTTCCTCAATCAGTGGCTGCTAGTCAAGACAGGCTTTGCGGATTTTTCCCGGCAAGCGCGGGTGTCGAGCCAGGGCAACGGCTTCTGGAGTTGGACCAATCAGCTCTACGTGAGCATTGAGGATTTCGTGCTGGCTGCAGTGTATGTGACCTTTACCTTCGTGGTGCGCCTGACCATTCTGGTCCTGGCCACACCACTATTTTTGTTGGCCTCGTTCACCGGTTTTGTCGATGGCTTGATGCGCCGCGACCTGCGTAAGTTTGGAGCCGGACGAGAAAGCAGTTTTGTCTACCACCGCGCTAAACGAGCAGTGATACCACTGCTGATCGTGCCCTGGGTCATTTACCTATCCCTGCCCTTTTCACTCAACCCTATAGCTATTCTTTTGCCTTGCGCAGTAATACTTGGAGCAACAGTAGCGATCACCGCGACGACGTTCAAAAAATATCTCTGAGTGCGTTCGTCAGAGGGCGAGTGTCAACACTCCACTGATAAATGAACACCCTACTTTATGGTTGTCGCTCCCGCGCGGGTGATAGGAATAATCAGCCTAGTAGGCTCGCACCAAAAGGGGAGCGGCCAATGGCGTTAAGCTAAAAGCTTCACCGTCTTGAAGACATGACCGAAGGTAGCCCTATTCGATTTGAGTGCTAGAGCGACCACAAGACGGTAGAGTCAAGTAACCTCGTCTTTTCAACGACGCTTCGCCTTCGCCAGCTCAGCGATCAGAAAATCCCTGAACGCAGAAACCGCCGCCGGTAAATTGCGTCCAGCCATGCTTTGCAGTTCGATGCGCCGTGCCTGCATGCCTTCATCCAGGATCGGCAAGCATTGGAGTGCCTTGTCGGCCACCTGCTTGTGCAAGGTCATTTCGCTGGCCAGGCTAATCACTCCCTCTTCGCGGACGAAGCTATAGAGCGCGGCAACGTAATTAGTGGTCAACACCGGGTCGAACAACAACCCCTGTACACCGCAACAGATGTCGAACAGTTGCCGTATCGTGGTATCGGCCTTCGGTAACGCTATGGGCCAGGGTTGCAACTCAGCGAGGCTGACCGCTTCACGCCCGGCCAAGGGATGAGAATTGGAGACCACGGCAAAAATCGCCCCGCTCAGGACATGTTCGACCTTGATTTCCTTTTGCGGCATCAGGCTGAAAGTCATCGCCAGATCGGCTTCCCCAGAACGAACCTTCTCAGTCGCTTCCGCAGGCGCACAGACCTCCAATGTGAAATGAATACCCTGATACTCACGCCTGAACGCGCTAATGCTCCTGGGCATGTATTCCAGTGCAAATCCTTCCGAGCAGGCAACATGCACATGACCCCGTTGCAAGCCATGCAGCTCGGTAATTTCCAGCACCACCTGCTCGGCCTCAAGCTGCGACTTGCGCGCATAAGCCGCAAGTCGCGCGCCCGCCTCGCTGAGCACCATGCCCCGGGCACGACGCTCAAACAGGCTGGCATCCAGGGCCAACTCAAGCTTGGAAATTTGTCGGCTCACCGCTGACGCCGCGACATTCAATCGCACCGAGGCTTCGCTGATCGATCCGCATCGCGCTACTTCCAGAAAATAGCGCAGTGCCGTGGACTGCACACCATACAGCTGCATCGGCGCCCCCAAGGATTGCCTTTTCGGCAACGGAAGTATCGAAATATTATTCTTGTGGCATTGATAGCCTTTCCCTACATTCGTGTCCAGACCAAAAAAAACATTACCTGACCTTTTCATTCTCCTTTACGCATTTGCGATTCGCTGCCCTTTGATTCAACCACTCTCGCCAACGGAGACGACGGCATGGGCATCAAAGGTTTCGCCTGCAGTATTGCGCTGATGGGCCTCATCAGCAGTTTTCCGGCTCATGCCGGTAAAGCCAACGACACCCTGGTTTACGCTTCCGACAGCGAGCCTGAAAACATCAGCCCCTATCACAATGATTTACGCGAAGGTGTGATTCTCGGCCGGCTGATCTGGGACAACCTGATCTACCGCGATCCCAACAGCGGCGAATACAAACCCATGCTGGCCACCAGCTGGAAACAGGTCGACGACACCACCATCGACTTTGAGCTGCGCAAAGGCGTCAAATTTCACAACGGCGACGCCTTCACCGCCGACGACGTGGTGTTCACCCTCAACTACGTGGTGTCGCCCGAAGCGAAAGTCGTTACCGTGCAAAACGTAGACTGGATCAAGAGCGCCGAAAAAACCGGTGACTACAGCGTCCGCCTGTATTTGAAGAAGCCTTTCCCTCCGGCACTGGAATATCTGTCCAACACCGTTCCGATGTTCCCCAAGCAGTACTTCGAGAAGGTCGGCCTGGCCGAATTCAGTCGCAAGCCAATTGGTACCGGGCCGTATAAAGCCGTGTCGGTGGTGGCTGGCGAAGGCGTGACCATGGAGATCAACAAGGACTACTTTCCGGACAGCCCACAAGGCAAGCCACATATCGGCCACCTCACGTTCCGGGTGATCCCGGATGCAGAAACCCGCCTGGCCGAGTTGATGACCGATGGTGTCGACTGGACCTGGCGTGTGACCTCAGATCAGGCAGTCGACCTCAAAGGCATGCCGAACCTGACCGTGACCAGCAGCGAAACCATGCGCATCGGCTTCCTGATTCTTGATGCTCGGGGCACCTCCACGGAAAACTCGCCGATGAAGAACCTCAAGGTGCGTCAAGCCATCAACCATGCGATCAACCGCAATGCGCTGGCCACGCAATTGGTGGGTGGCGAAGCTAAACCCTTGCAGGTTGCCTGTTATCCAGGCCAGTTCGGTTGCGATACCACCGCGGCCACGGTCTACAACTATGACCCGGCCAAGGCCAAGGCGCTGCTCGCCGAAGCCGGTTACCCAAATGGCTTCGAGACAGAAATCTTCGCTTATCGCGACCGTGATTACGTCGAAGCCATCATCGGCAACCTCCGTGCTGTGGGCATCAACGCCAAGCTACGCTACTTGAAATACGCCGCCCTGCGCGATCAGCAACGTGGCGGCAAGGTGCCAATGTCCTTTCAGGCCTGGGGCTCGTTCTCGATCCTCGACACCTCGGCGTCGGCCGGTACCTGGTTCAAGGGCAATCCGGACGACAACATCAAAGACCCGCAAGTCCAGGGTTGGTTGCAGGCCGCCGATAACGCCCTCGACCCGCAATTTCGCAAGGACAACTACCGCAAGGCGTTGCAGCGCATCAGCGAACAGGCGTACTGGGCGCCGCTGTTCAACTACTCGATGAACTACGCCTACACCTCCGAACTCGCGTTCACGCCGTACCCGGATGAGCTGCCGCGTTTCGTTCAGTCCAGTTGGAAGTAATCCGCAACCGAGCGGATTGATCGAGAGGTGCCGTGGCTTGCGGACTAACCCGCACCACGGACACGTCCTCACACATGTTATCCATTGGATATGAGGAAACTTGCCATGCTTGGATTCCTTCTGCGCCGTCTGGGCATCGCTATTTGCGTTGCCATTACCGTGTCGGTGATCAGCTTTTCTCTTTTGCATCTGTCCGGCGACCTGGCCACTGCCATTGGCGGACCGGAAGCCACTAGCGAACAGATCGAACAGATCCGCGTGCAGTACGGTTTGAACAAACCGCTACCGACCCAGTACTTCAACTGGCTGGGCGATTTGCTGCGGCTGGACCTGGGCAACTCTTTCTTCTTTCAGGAATCGGTCTACAACCTCGTCGCCAGCCGCTTGCCGATTACCCTCGGGTTAGGTGCCATGGCGCTGGGTATCGCCTTGCTGGTGGCGATTCCACTGGGCGTGCTGGCGGCGGTCAAACGCGACACCTGGGTTGACCGACTGGCCTTGAGCATTGCGGTGCTGGGTCAGGCAATGCCAAGTTTCTGGTTTGCGCTGATGTTGATCGTGGTGTTCGCGGTGACGCTCAAGTGGCTACCGGTGTCCGGCAACTCGACCCTGCTGCACTTCGTCATGCCGGCCATTGCCTTAGGCTACTACGCGACTCCGGCAATCATGCGTCTGACCCGTGCAGGCATGCTTGATGTACTCAGCTCCGATTACATCCGCACCGCCCGCGCCAAGGGCCTGCGCCCTGCCCGCGTGTTGTTCAAGCACGCACTGCGCAACGCCTTGATTCCGGTAGTCGCGCTGGCGGCGGTGGAGTTCGGCTTCATGCTCGGCGGTTCGGTGGTGATCGAAACCGTGTTCTCCCTGCAAGGCATCGGACAACTCGCCTGGGACGCCATCGCCCGTGACGACTTTCCGGTGGTACAGGCCGTGGTCCTGCTGATTGCGGTGATCTACATCATCCTCACCTTGCTGGCCGATGTGCTCAACGCACTGCTCGACCCGCGCATTCGCGTGCGCTAGGAGGCTTACATGAGCACCCCCACTACCCTTGCGATCAATGACTACCTGCCACCACCGAGCAGCCTGAGCCGAGTACTTGGCAAGAGCTTTCGTCATCGTGGTTTCGCCATCGGCGCGGTGTTGTTGCTGATCATCTTCGCTGGTGCACTGTTCGCGCCGTGGCTGGCACCTTACGACCCATATGCGCAAGACGTGATGCTGCGCATGAAACCGCCGGTATGGATGGCCCACGGCACCTGGGAATACGTCCTCGGCACCGACAAGCTGGGCCGTGACTACCTGTCGCGACTGCTCTACGGCGCACGTATTTCGCTGTTCATCGGCATTGCGGCGGCGCTGATTTCCGGCTTTATCGGCACCGTCATGGGGCTGTTGGCTGGTTACTACGGCGGCAAGGTCGATGCGTTTATCAGCTACCTGATCACCACCCGGCTGGCGATGCCGGTCGTGATGGTCGCGCTGGCCTCGGCCTCGCTGATGGGCGGCTCACTGAAAGTGGTAATCGTGCTACTCGGTTGCCTGTTATGGGATCGCTTCGCGGTGGTGGTCAGGGCTTCGGTGCAACAGATTCGCGATGCTGAATATGTGGCGTCGGCCCAGGCTCTTGGTTGCTCGACCCTGCGCATTCTGGTCAGTGAAATTCTGCCCAATCTGGTCGGCGCACTGATCGTCGTCGCGACTCTGGAAATGGCCCACGCGATCCTGCTGGAGTCGGCACTGTCGTTCCTCGGGGTTGGCGTACAGCCGCCGACGCCGTCCTGGGGTTTGATGATCGCTGAAGGCAAACCCTACATGTTCTTTTCCCCATGGGTCATCGCCATTCCCGGCGTCGCCCTGATGATTCTGGTGCTGGGCATCAACCTGGTCGGCGATGGCCTGCGCGATCTGATCCTGCCCGACGGCCGCAACTGATAGAGGAGTACCGAACATGGCACTACTCCATGTGGAAAACCTGCGCGTGGACATCCCCATGGGCAACAGCCCGACGCCGGATGACATGCTGCATGCCGTGCGCGGTCTGGATTTTGAAGTCGAGCGCGGTGAAATGCTGTGCATCGTCGGCGAATCCGGCTGCGGTAAATCCCTGACCTCGCTGGCGCTGATGGACCTGTTGCCACGCAAGGCTAAACGCACCGCGTCCCGGCTGACTCTGGACGGTATCGACATGTTGGGCCAGAGCGAGCGGCGCATGTGCGACCTGCGCGGCAATCGTCTGGCGATGATCTTCCAGGAACCGATGACCTCGCTGAACCCGGCCTACAGCATTGGCGATCAGCTCAGCGAAGTGCTGACTCAGCATCGCAAGGTGTCACGCAAGGATGCCCTGGCTCGCGCCGCGCAGATGCTGGAGAAAGTCGGTATCAGCAATGCTACCGAGCGCTTGCGTCAGTATCCGCATCAACTTTCTGGCGGTTTGCGCCAGCGTGTGATCATCGCCATGGCGTTGATGTGCGAACCGGACCTGATCATCGCTGATGAGCCAACCACGGCACTGGACGTGACCATTCAAGCGCAGATCCTGCGCTTGATCCGCGACATTCAGAAAGAACTCGGCCTGGCGGTGATCTTCATCACCCACGACCTTGGGCTGGTGGCACGGATCGCCGATCGGGTCGCAGTGATGTATGCCGGGGAAATCGTCGAAACCGCCCCTGCCCTGCAACTGTTCGAGAACCCGCAGCATCCGTACACCCGTGGTCTGCTGGCCAGTATTCCAATCCCTGGCCGGACCAAACCGGGTGAGGCGCTGGGTTCGATTCCAGGCCTGGTGCCAAGTCTGGTAGGCGAACAGCAAGGTTGTGCGTTCCGCAATCGTTGCGGTCAGGCGATACCGGCCTGCGCGCAAAACATCCCCGAAGTAGAACAGGACGGACACATGGCACGCTGCCTGTTCGCCGCACCGGACCCAGCGCCGATTCGCCTTCAGGAGAGTGCATGGTCATGAAAAAAGACATCACTTTGGAGCTGTGTGACATCCGTCGCGAGTTTCGGATCAACAAGGGCTTTTTCAAACCCGCCGCCACCCTGAAGGCCGTAGATGGCGTTTCCCTGCGCCTGATGCGTGGCGAGACCCTCGGTCTGGTAGGCGAGTCCGGCTGCGGAAAAAGTACCCTGGCAAAGATGCTGCTCGGTCTGTTGCCGCCTACCAGCGGCGATGTGCTGGTCAATGGCAGACATCTGGCGGCGACTGATCGTAAGGAAATGTCCCGGCACATTCAGCCGATATTCCAGGACCCGTATTCCTCGCTGAACCCACGCAAGACGCTGCGCGAAATCGTTACCCTGCCGCTGATCGTCCATGACATCGGCAGCACCGCCGAGCGGCGCAAGAAGACCGAAGAGATGCTCGATGTGGTCGGCCTGCCCAAACGGGTCATCGACAGCTACCCGAGCCAACTGTCCGGCGGCCAGCGGCAACGGGTGGCCATTGCCCGGGCGTTGATCATGCGCCCTGACGTGTTGATCTGCGACGAACCCACTTCGGCGCTGGACGTTTCGGTACAGGCGCAGATTCTCAACCTGCTGCAAGACCTCAAGCGCGAATTCGGCCTGACCTATCTACTGATCAGCCATAACCTGGCGGTCATCGAACACCTCGCCGACCGGGTCGCGGTGATGTATCTGGGGCGCATCGTCGAAGAACGCACTCGCGAATCGTTGTTCGCTAAACCCGGCCACCCTTATACCCGCGCCTTGCTGGACTCGGTGCTCACGCCCGATCCGCGCCTGGGCATTCCCGAAATCGGCCTGCACGGCACCTTCCCCAATCCGATGTCACCGCCGTCCGGTTGCGCCTTCCATCCGCGCTGCCCGAGCTGCTTCGCCCCCTGCAAAACGGCCTACCCGGCCAATGGTCCGCTTATCGGCGGCAACGTGCGTTGCCACCTTCACGACATTCCTGCCCAAACACTGGAGCTTGTCCACTCATGAGTCGTTCACTGGCCATCAGCAACACCACAGAGCAATTTGACAACGGCGCATTTTTCAGTCTGCTCGAGCGTAGCGTCGCCTTGCACACCGAAAGCCAGGCAACGGACAGCCAGCCCGAGTTGCATCGCTACCTCAATGACTTCATCACCCCGCATGTCGAGGCGATGGGCTTCAGCGTCAAGATCTATGACAACCCGGTGGCAGAGCGCGGCCCCTTCATGATCGCCACACGCATTGAACATCCAGAACTGCCGACCGTGCTCAGCTACGGCCACGGTGATGTGGTGCGGGGCTATGAAGCGCAATGGCGTGAAGGCCTGTCGCCGTGGCAAGTCACTGTCGAAGGCGATCGCTGGTACGGCCGCGGCACGGCGGATAACAAAGGCCAGCACCTGATCAACCTGACCGCGCTGGAGCAAACGCTCAAGGCTCGCGACGGCAAGCTGGGTTTCAACGTCAAACTGCTGTTGGAAATGGGCGAAGAAGAAGGCTCGCCGGGCTTGAATGCATTCTGTGCCGCGCACCGTAAAGAGCTCGCGGCGGATATTTTCATCGCCTCGGACGGCCCGCGCCTGGCGGCATCACGACCGACGATTTTTCTTGGCTCACGTGGGGTGTTCAACTTCGAACTGGTGGTCAATTTGCGCGAAGGCGCTCATCACTCTGGCAACTGGGGCGGGTTGCTGGCTAACCCTGGCATCATTCTGGCCAATGCCATCGCAAGCATGGTCGATGAACACGGTCGGGTGAAAGTTGCGGGTCTGATGCCCGAGACACTGCCGGAGCCGGTTCGGCAGGCACTGACCGATATTGACGTCGGTGGCGGGCCGGGCGATCCGGAAATCGACGCCAACTGGGGTAATCCGGAGCTTTCGCTGAGCGAAAAGGTGTTCGGCTGGAACACCCTCGACGTCATCGCCTTCAAGACCGGCAACCCGGACGCCCCCGTGCATGCGATCCCCGGTAAGGCCAACGCCCACTGCCATATCCGCTTCGTGGTGAACAGCGACTACACGACCTTTATCCCGGCTGTGCGCACCCACCTGGATGCTCATGGTTTCAGCAATGTCGAGGTCAAGCAAAGCCGCATCGATGTGATGCATGCCACTCGGCTAGATCCGCAAAGCCCATGGGTCAATTGGGCGCTCAGCTCCTTGGCACAGACCACCGGCAAAAAACCTGCGCTTCTGCCAAACCTCGGTGGCTCGCTGCCCAACGACGTGTTCGCGGACGTGCTCGGCCTGCCAACATTGTGGGTGCCGCACTCGTACCCGGCATGCTCACAACATGCGCCGAACGAGCACTTGCTAGCACCGGTGGTCAAGGAAAGCCTGCAAATCATGGCCGGGCTATTCTGGGACCTGGGCAACGACGCGGCACGCCTGACTCAGGAACATCAGTTACGGGAGCAGGCGCAATGAACGCGACGCCACAACAGGCGCTGGACTGGCTTGCTGACCAGCGCCAAGCCATGGAAGCGCTGCTACAGCGTATCGTCGACACCGACTCCAACAGCTATGACAAGGCGGGCGTCGACGCTGTGGGCACGCTGCTCGAGGCTGAACTGGAAGCTGACGGCATCCTGCTCAAGCGCATGCCCGTCGATGGTTTTGGCGACGTGATACTCGCCGAAGTGCCAGGCGCATCTGGAAAGCCGGTGCTGTTGCTGGGCCATCGCGACACAGTGTTCCCCAAAGGCACCACCACGACTCGCGGCTACAGCCGCGACGCCAACCTCGCCTATGGCCCCGGCGTCGCCGACATGAAAGGCGGCCTGGTGCTCAATTGCTTCGCCCTCATGGCACTCAAGCGCGCCGGTCAGTTGCCCTATCCGGTGCAGGTTCTGTACACCGGTGACGAAGAAATCGGCTCCGGTAGCGCCAGAACCCATATCGAAAACGCAGCCCGTGCCGCCCGCGCCGTGCTCAATACCGAACCCGGCCGGGCCAGCGGTAACGTGGTCAGCGCACGCAAAGGCGGTGCCACGCTGATCATCGAAGTCAGCGGCCGCGCGGCGCATGCCGGGGTCAACCATGCCGACGGAGCCAGCGCCATCGAAGCCCTGGCACGCAAGATCGTCAAGCTCCATGCCTTGACCGATTACCAGGCAGGCATCACCACTAACGTTGGCCTGATATCCGGTGGCACGTCCAGCAACACCGTCGCGCCTAGCGCCTCCGCCCGGCTGGACGTGCGCTTCATCGAACTCAAGCACTGGGATCAGATCTTTACCGCAATCCAGGCCATCGTTGCAGAAGAGGAACTGATCGGCACCAGCGCCATCCTCAAGGAAGCGACGACCTTTCTACCGATGGAAGCCCATCACAGCGAACGGCTGCTGCACATCTACCAACAAAAAGCGCTGGCGCTGGGTTTCAGCGTCGAAGGTGAATTCACCGGCGGTTGCGCCGACTCCGGATTCACCGCCAGCCTGGGCATTCCAACCCTGTGTGGCCTCGGGCCGGTTGGTGGCAAGGTCCACACCGATCGTGAATATCTGGAACTGGACACGCTTGTGCCTCGCGCGCTGGCCTTGGTGGCGACCATTCTGGCTGTCGGCGAGAGCAGTTGAGGTAATGAGTATCTAAGAATCGCCGGGGATAGGGTGTTCACGCAGTCACGCCCCGGCGTTGAAGGTTGACGTCATCACCTGATGGCATACCACCGACGAGATGACATTCGAGCATCCGACTGTGAGAGAGCATGGTCATGACAATTCCAAGGGTCCAACGCTACTGTCCGGAATTGGTGGACTACTCCTTCAACGCCCTAGATAGCGACAAGCGCTCAAGCCTGGAGGCGTAACGTATCGCCAGCATAAGAATCCATCGGGACCTTGCGCACCATGTTCCTGCGTATGCAACGCGTCCTGGATGCGTGCAACAGCCTACTGACCCAACGGGAGACACCGCGCCGAATACCGTGTGGCCAATGCACTGACGGCACTGTTTTTCGCCCGAGGCCAGAACACGGCGTTCGTCACGGTATCCTTCAAGAATGCCTGCACACCCTCGACTTGCCGGGGAAAGTTCCGTCGCCACCGCCATGCCGATGAGTTTACCCACGTCCACACCACACCGGGGCGCGACCAAAGCGCAACGGTAACGTCATCCCAATTGGCGGTGACATGAAGATGATCCGCCACATTCTGATTTGCAGTCGCGGGAAAACACCCACCAATTTATCCGTACCTTCCAGATGATGAGCATCGCAACAGGGGGTGATTTACAGCGCCTTGTAGATCAACGCGATGACAAACGAAAAATCTATAAACGGCTCGACCAGACCGTCACTTTCAGACTACAAGACAAGCCTGCGGTAATCCGTCAGCACACTGCCCAGATAGGCATTGAAACGCCCGGCGGCGGCGCCATCGATAACGCGATGATCCCAACTCAGGCTCAATGGCAGAATCTTCCGCGTGACCACTTGCCCATCTTCCATCGCCAGTCTTTCCCTGCTTTTACCCACCCCCAATATGGCGACCTCGGGCGCATTGATGATCGGCGTGAAATAGGTCCCGCCAATCCCGCCCAACGATGAGATGGAAAAGCAGCCGCCACTCATATCGCTAACGCTCAACTTACCTGCACGAGCCTTCTCAGCAAGCGCTGACATTTCCCGCGCAATCGCCAGCACGCCTTTCTGGTCTACATCCTTGATCACAGGAACGACCAACCCCTGCGGCGTATCGGCGGCAAACCCGATATGGAAGTAACGCTTAAACACCAGTTCGTCGCCATTGAGGCTGGCATTGAACTCCGGAAACTTTTTCAGCGCCGCCGCACAGGCTTTCATCAACAAGGCCAGCAACGTGATCTTTATTCCGCCTTGTGCTTTTTCCTGGTTCATCTGCACACGGAACTGTTCCAGCAATGTGATATCCGCATCGTCATGATTGGTAACGTGAGGAATCATCACCCAATTGCGGTGCAAGTTAGCGCCGCTGATTGTCTTGATCCGGGACAGCGCCTTGCTTTCCACCGGCCCATATTTGGCGAAATCAACCACCGGCCAAGGTAATAAACCACCCAACGGCTGAGCATTGGCCGCCGGCGCCTGGCCGGTCAGAGCCCCTTTTACATGGGCAAGGACATCATCCTTAGTGATGCGATGACGCGCTCCCGTGCCCTGAATGGCCTTGAGTGAAACACCCAGTTCCCGAGAGAACTTACGCACCGAGGGCGATGCCAGCGGCAAGTCCGTTAGTGAACCATTGGTTTCAGTTGGCGATGGTGTCGCAACGACCCGCTCGGGTTCGGCGCAGGTTGCAACAGCTTCGGCTACAGGTGCGATATCCGGTTGTGGAAGCACTGACAATGGCCGATCAATCTCGATAAAGGCAATCGACGATCCTTCGCTGACCTTGTCATCCAGCTTGACCGCCAATGATTGCAACACGCCCGCTTGCGGCGAAGGAATCTCCATGGACGCCTTGTCGGTCTCGACGATGATCAGGGGCTGCCCTTCGACTACCGCATTGCCCGCCTTGACCAGGATTTCAATGACACCGACATCCTTGGCATCGCCGATGTCGGGCATTCGAACTTCATGCACATTCTTCATAACCGTTTCCTGAAAATTCGATTCTGTCTGAAGCCGGTTTCAAGCGTCCCAAGGGACTACTGCGTCAACGTCAATGGCGTAGCGCTCAATCGCCTCGGCACAGACACTGGCGTCCAGATGCCCCTCATGCACCAGTGCAGTCAGTGCGCTCAAGACGACCTGATGGCGGTCCACTTCGAAGAACCTGCGCAGCTGGTTGCGTGTATCACTGCGACCAAAGCCGTCGGTGCCGAGCACGGTGTAATGGGCATCGAGATAACTGGCGATCAGCTGAGGCAAGGCGCGCACGTAATCGGTGCAGGCAATGATCGGCGCCGTGTCGTTGAGCGACTCCTGAACATGGCTGCGCCGCTCGGTTTGTCCGGGATGCAGGCGGTTCCAGCGTTCCACTTCCCGTGCATCTCGGGCCAGCTCGGTGAAGCTGGTGACGCTCCAGACTTCGCTGTCGATGTTCCAGTCGCGGGTCAACAACTCGGCCGCCGCGATCACCTCAAGCAGGATCGTGCCGGAGCCCAACAGCTGAACGCTGCCGCGCGCGTCTTCGACTTCATGCCGAGCGAACAAGTACATGCCTTTGATAATCGCCTGCTCGACACCTTCGGGAAGATTCGGCTGCGGGTAGTTCTCGTTCATCAACGTGACGTAGTAAAACTCGTCGACCTGACGCTCAAGCATCTGGCGCATGCCGTGGTCCAGAATCACCGCAAACTCACTGGCGAACGCCGGGTCGTAGGCACGGCAATTGGGCACCATCGACGCCATCAAATGGCTGTTGCCGTCCTGGTGTTGCAAACCTTCGCCGCCCAGGGTTGTGCGCCCCGCGGTGGCGCCGAGCAGGAACCCGCGAGCGCGCTGATCCGCCGCTGCCCAGATCAGGTCGCCGATGCGCTGGAAGCCGAACATCGAGTAATAGATGTAGAACGGCAACATCGGCAGGCCATGCACCGAGTAGCTGGTCGCGGCAGCCACCCAGGAACTGATGGCGCCGGCCTCGCTGATGCCCTCTTCGAGAATCTGCCCGTCCAGGGCTTCTCGATAACTCAGGATCGAACCAATGTCCTCCGGCTCATAACGCTGCCCCACACTGGAGTAGATGCCGATCTGCTTGAACAGGCTGGCCATGCCAAAGGTACGCGCTTCATCCGCCACGATCGGTACGATTCGCGGCCCCAGTTGCTTGTCCCGCAGCAAACCGCTGAGCATCCGCACGAAGGCCATGGTGGTGGACATTTCCTTGCCTTCGGCGGTGATGGCAAACCCGGCGTAGCTGTTGACGTCAGGCACAACCAACGACGCCGAAGTGGTGGGCCGCGACGGCATGTACCCGCCCAACGCCCGGCGACGTTCGTGCAGGTAACGCATTTCCGCGCTGTCGGTGGCAGGTTTGAAGAAGCTCAGCGAGGTCGCCTGTTCATCGGTCAGCGGCAAATTGAAGCGGTTGCGGAAGGCGATCAAGGCGTCCTTGTCGAGTTTCTTCTGCTGGTGCACGGTCATCTTGCCCTGCCCGGCGTCGCCCATGCCGAAGCCTTTCTTGGTTTGCGCCAGAATCACCGTAGGCTTCTTGCCCTCGCGCATTGCGCTTTGATACGCGGCAAAGATTTTCACCAAGTCATGACCACCACGTTTGAGGCGATCGATCTGTTCATCCGTCAAGCCTTGAGCCAAATGCGCCAGGGCTTCGTCCTGGCCGAAGAAATGCTCGCGGTTGAAACGCCCATCCTTGGCCGCGAACGTCTGGAACTGGCCATCGACCGTTGCCGACAATGCCCGGACCAGCGCGCCGTCTTTATCCCGGGCAAACAATCCGTCCCAGTCGGAGCCCCAGACCAGTTTGATGACGTTCCAGCCGGCCCCGCCGAACAGCGCCTCCAGCTCATCGATGATGCGACCGTTGCCACGCACCGGACCGTCCAGGCGCTGAAGGTTGCAGTTGACCACCCACACCAGATTATCCAGCCCTTCACGCGCCGCCAGGGTCAGCGCCGACATGCTTTCCGGCTCATCCATTTCACCGTCGCCAAACACCCCCCAGACGGTCCGCCCCGAGGTATTTTGCAGGCCGCGGTGCTCCAGGTAACGCATGAAACGCGCCTGGTAGATCGAGCTGATCGGACCGATGCCCATCGAGCCCGTCGGGAACTGCCAGAAGTCCGGCATCAACCACGGGTGCGGGTAACTCGACAATCCCCGGGCGCCATTGGCGCGCGCGCCGATCTCTTGCCGATAATGTTGCAGATCCTGCTCCTCGAGGCGCCCTTCCAGAAAGGCCCGCGCATAAACGCCCGGTGCCGAGTGCGGCTGGTAAAACACCAGATCACCGCCGCGAGTGTCGGTGCGCGCCTTGAAAAAATGGTTGAAGCCCACTTCAAACAAATCGGCGGCGCTGGCGTAACTGGCGATGTGGCCACCCAGTTCCCCATAGGCCTGGTTGGCTCTGGCAACCATGACCAGCGCGTTCCAGCGCATGATCGAAGCCAGTCGCTCTTCCAGCGCCAGGTCGCCCGGAAACACCGGCTGCTGCTCGACGCTGATCGTATTGATATAGGGCGTGCCGTGGCTGGGCCGCCAACCGATCTCGGAAGTGCTGGCCACGGCCACCAGCATGTCGAGGATCTGTTTTGCCCGGACCGTGCCGCCGTGGGCGATGACGGACAGCAACGCCTCCCGCCACTCGGCCATTTCCTGTACATCTACAGCTGTCTGGCCCCGCAATTGGGTCTGGGTATCGGACGGGCTCATGAGCAACTCCTGCAGGTGTCGGATAACACTTCAAGGTGGTGCGAACGGTTCACTCGGGCGAGGCTTTTCACCTGTTCTACTGCCGCAATGACCGAACGTTCGGCCGCCCCGTCTGAAGCAATCGGGTAGATGCAGGGCTGACCAATGGAAAGGTCGTGCAATAAACGCTCATCCAGTTCACCGAGCACGACAAAACAGTAGTCACCCTTGGCCACTCGCACTTCAGCGAGCTGGCCAGGCATCGTGTTCACAGCATCGACATGGATCAGTGCCACATTGTCAAAACAGCTGAAACCCTGATGGATCAAGTCAATATGATCGCTATCAAGCCCGCACGCGATGACCACGATACGTGTGCAATTTGAAGGCTCGCGCATCCACTTCAGGGCGTTGGTACGACAGTCGGCAGCTTGGCTCATAGGCGTTGCCTTTGTTGTTTGGGGTGGTTGATTCAACAGGCGAATTGGCGAGGACACTGGCTAAATGACGCCGCGCGCCTGCAGCACGCTTTTCGCCAGACGGCGGGTCGCCGAAAGCACTTGTTCTACCTGTTGATCCATCGCTGCGGTGGATGAGGCTATCGCTCCCAGTTCGACGACGCGCAACGGGTGACCGCGCACGGACCCCAGCCAGGTCAAGCCGGGAACCGTGCCGACTTCGACATCCAGTAAAAAACTGCCGTGGGAGACGGAGCGCAACAGGTGGCTGGCATAACACGCGTCGCCCCCAGCAGATTGCTCCGGGCTAGACCCGACCCGCAACCAGTCAACCATCAACTCCTCGGATTGCTTGACGGCTAGATAAGCCACCTGGTCCCAGTCATCTATCGCCACGTGCAGCTTGTCGATCATGTATTTGGGCAACGCGGCGCTGGTCACGATGACCACTCCGGCATCCGCCGAAGGTTCCTTGATCCAGACTGCGGATTGCGATATCGCATGCATGGCGGTACTCCCGGCGGTTTGGTAGGAGCAGCTTGCTCCG
Organism: Pseudomonas sp. GL-B-12; assembly: GCF_019955895.1. Taxonomy (NCBI): domain Bacteria; kingdom Pseudomonadati; phylum Pseudomonadota; class Gammaproteobacteria; order Pseudomonadales; family Pseudomonadaceae; genus Pseudomonas; species Pseudomonas sp. GL-B-12. The sequence goes on along the minus strand of NZ_JAHBCX010000011.1, from coordinate 39,799 downwards.
GGCGGTGATCCGACGATGTGGCCGTGACATTCAACATTGATGCCGACTAACCCACCGCTTCGTGAGCAAGCTCGCGCCTACAGGTTATTGGCGTTAATCAGCCGTTGCGGAACAGGAAACTGTAGGCGTTCAGCGCAGGTGCCCCGCCCAGGTGTGCGTAAAGCACTTTCGAGCCTTCGCGGAACTCGCCACGGCGGACCATTTCGATCATCCCGTGCATGGATTTGCCTTCATACACTGGGTCGGTCAACACACCTTCAAGGCTGCCGCACAGACGAATGGCTTCCAGCGTACCTTCGTTGGGCAAACCATATTCCGGGTAGGCGAAGCGTGTATCGAGCACCACGTCGTCTTCGGTGATCTCACGACCCAGTTCCACCAGCTCAGCGGTGTGCCGGGCGATACGCAGTATCTGTGCCTTGGTTTTCTCGGGCTTGGCCGAGGCATCAATGCCGATAACGTTCTTCGAACGGCCGTCCGCGGCGAAACCGACGACCATGCCGGCCTGGGTACTGCCGGTGACGGAGCAGACCACGATGTAATCGAACTTGAACCCCAGTTGTTTTTCCTGCTCCCGCACTTCCTCGGCAAAGCCGACGAACCCGAGCCCGCCGTAGGGATGTTCGGAACAACCCGCCGGTATCGGGAACGGCTTGCCACCCCGTTCCACCACGTCGTTCATGGCCTTCTCCCAGCTGGGCCGAATACCGATGTCGAACCCTGCAGCGTCCAGTCGTACGTCCGCACCCATGATGCGGGACATCTCGATATTGCCGACCCGGTCATACACGGCGTCGGAGTAGTTCACCCAATTTTCCTGCACCAGCACACACTTCATGCCGAGGTGGGCAGCAACGGCGGCGACCTGCCGGGTCTGGTTCGACTGGATCCCGCCGATGGAGACCAGGGTGTCGCAGCCCTGTTCGAGTGCCTCGGGAATCAGGTATTCGAGCTTGCGCGTCTTGTTGCCGCCAAAGGCCAGGCCACTGTTGCAGTCTTCACGTTTGGCATACAACTCGACCTTGCCGCCCAGGTGTTCGCTGAGGCGTTTCAAGGGCGTGATGGGAGAAGGACCGAAGGTCAGCGGATAACGTTTAAAACGATTCAGGTTCATGACTCTGCTCCTTGTTTATTGGATATCCAAGCGCCAGACCGAAAGGCAAAAAGGCTGCGTTCCAGGTTTTTTCAGAGGGGCTTCGATGAGTTCAATATTAAGAACAAAGCTGAAAATATGTGTTGCAAGTTTCAATTCATTAAAGAAACATAAGTCATCAATTAATACCTAAAACATATTTTTATTGTGTAGAAACCAATATGAGCGCAACAAATAATCCCAAGAAGCCCGGCACTTCAGGTGCGGAGCCGCACCCGCTGGACCGGACCGACCGCGCCATTCTCAAGACCCTGCAGCGAGACGCCTCTATCTCCAATGTGGCGCTCGCCGAGAAGGTGAAACTGAGCGCGCCGGCCTGCCTGCGACGAGTCGAACGCCTCAAGCAGGCGGGCCTGATCAAGGGCATTGTCGCGTTGCTGGACAATCAAGCGCTCGATGCAGGGATGGTGGTGTTGATCGGCGTGGTGCTGGACCGCTCGACGCCGGAATCCTTCGCAGCCTTCGAAGCCGCGGCGCAAAAGGTGTCCGGCTGCATGGAATGCCATGTGGTGACGGGGGAGTTCGACTACTTCATGTTGATACGAACCAAGGACAGCAACAGTTTCAACCGGCTCCACGCGGAGCAATTGCTTTACCTGCCCGGGGTTCGCCAGATACGCTCGTTCATGGGGTTGCGCCAGGTCTTGTCGACAACCCACATCCCTCTTTGAGGCTCAAATTAGCCCGAGCAGGCGTCGGTCTGCAATCCGGTGTCCCAGAAACATCAGCATCCATTCATGGTCGATCTCATCAAAGAACGACGTGATGTCCGCATCCAATAGCAGGGTCAGTTGATCGATCCTCTGCCAAAGACGACACATAAAGAAGCCCGCAGATGCGGCAGGTAGCAGTGCTCATAATGCTGATCCCCTTGTAAACGTTGACGCGAAAGTGGTCCTCTCTTACGGGCTTAGCCCGCGCATTGGCGGGCATGCCGTGGAGCGGCTTTTACGGCCTATTTACGTTGGTTGTTCAACCAGGTCAAAACGGTTCCATCGACACGAGTCAGCGTAAAGCCACCTACGTGACCGACCACATGATCAGGGAAATGGGTTGTGACGATATCGTTATCAACGAAGCTCACCAAGAGTGGGATTTCCCTAGAGCCTCAACCACTCTCTCCACCAAAGATCGAAGGACCACATTAGCGGTAATGTAAACATCCCCAGTCGTTTCCCAGAAAAAGCGATTCATCAGACCTCAGGTTTCTTACGGAAAAATTCACCCTCTGGCTTGATTCTGCTCCCAGATCCATATGGGCCAGCATCATGCCAGCTACCACCTTCCGCTACTTGTTACTGCTCTCGCTGGCTATCGTTCACGGCAGTAGCTATGCCGCCTCGGCTCATGAGCAGGATCAACTCAGCCTTATCCAGCGGCAACTCGACACCATCGAACGCCTTGCAATGCGAGCTGAGGTAGCCAGCACGGCTGAACCCGACGATCGCTATCGCTTCGACTATCCCCGCCTAATTCAAGACATCCAACGTATCCGTCAAGGTGTGCAGGACTATCTGTCCCCCTCTCGTGCTCAGCCCCGCGCGCCCGATGAATTGGTCGGCGATTACCGCCTCGATACTCCGCCAACGGAGCCCTCTCCATGAGCATGACTGACGCGCAGACCTCAGCGTTCCAAAACGCCTCAGGCTTCTCGGTACAGAGCAGTTCGACACTGTGGCTGTCCCTGGTTCTCGTCCTGGCTTTGCTCTGGTGTGCCTGGGTGATGTGGACGGCTTACCGGGCTTGGGCAGCCGGCAGCGTGCGCTTCGGCGTCTTCGGCGGCAGTGCCGCGCGCGTCTTGCTCGCCCTACTCGTCCTAATGTTCTTCACCCTGTCCTGACACCGGAGATTGTCGTCATGTTCAAGTACTTTACTCCTCTGAAAAACAACCTGCGTGATCGTGCGAGCCAACGCTTGATCGGGCTACTGCTGGTACTCGGTCCAAGCCTGGCTTTTGCCGAACTACCGACCATGGAAGCCCCTTCGCGCGGCGAAGGATCCGGGTTGATCGAGACGATCAAAAACTACGCCTACGACGGCGGCATCCTGCTCGGCCTGCTGATCGCCCTGCTCGCTTTTCTCGGCGTGGCTTGGCACTCGCTGACCGTCTATGCCGACGTACAGAATCAGCGCAAGACCTGGAAGGACCTCGGCGCCGTGGTCGGCATCGGCGCCTTGTTGGTGGTGATCATCATCTGGTTCCTGACCAAGGCTGCCGCAATTCTCTGAGGTTGCCATGAACGACACTATCGAACGCCTTGCCGACGGCACCTTGGTCTTTTTGCCGGAGCGACTCAATCGTGATCCCGCCGTATTGCGAGGGTTGACCAATGATGAGATGTGGGTAGCACTCGGTCTCGGCGCACTCGTCGGCCTGGTGCTGGGTGTTCCTCTGGCGATCGCCACCGCCTCCATTGCCGCGGCGCCGACCAGCATGATCGCCAGCATGGCGGTGGTGTTGTTTGTCGGTGGCACGCTACTGCGCCGGGCCAAACGGGCTCGCCCCGAGACCTGGTTGTACCGCAAGCTCGAATGGATACTCGCCAGCCGTTGGCGCCTGGGGCGCGGCAGTTTGATTCTCCACTCCGGCGCCTGGACGGTTCGCCGTTCGCGTCGACTGCGCCCTGCCCTGTCCCGGTGGCAGCCATGAGCCGATTTCGAAACAAGGTCGATGCCCAACAGGCCCATATCTTCAGCCTACGCCTGGCGGTAGTGATCCTCGCCCTGGTCTGTGCCGGACTCTGGTATGGCTGGCGCTCGGCACCGACCGATCTGACCGTGCATGTTCCCCCGGATCTGCGCTCGGGCAGCACGCGCAAGTGGTGGGATATCCCCTCAGAGAATGTCTATGCCTTTGCCCTGTACATCTTTGGTCAGCTCAACCGCTGGCCCTCGGATGGAGAGCAGGACTATCGCCGCGCCATCTATGGCTTGCAGTCCTACCTGACACCCGCCTGCAAGGCCTTCCTTAATGGCGACTATGAGTACCGCAAGGCCGCCGGCGAACTGCGTCAGCGGGTGCGTGGCGTCTATGAAATTCTGGGCCGAGGCTACAGCGAAGATCCGGAACTCCGGGTTAAGCAACTCGACCGCGACAGCTGGCTGGTCAAGCTCGACCTCAACGCCGATGAGTATTACGCCGCCGAACCGGTGAAACGGGTGGTCGTGCGTTATCCATTACGCGTGGTGCGTTTTGATCTGGATCCCGAGCGTAACAAGTGGGGGCTGGCACTGGATTGTTATCAGGGCACGCCGCAAAAAATCGCCCTGCCTGGAGGTGAGCCATGAAGCGGATGTCTACCCTGGGACTCACCGTCGCACTGATGCTATGGGGAGCTGCAGCGCAGGCCGTCGAGCTGATGCACTGGGAACGCCTACCGCTCGCGGTCCCACTGGTGATCAATCAAGAGCGGGTGGTCTTTGTCGATGAGGCTATTCGAGTCGGCGTGCCCTCAACCCTGACGGGCAAGCTGCGCGTGCAATCAACTGGCGGCACGCTGTACCTGCGAGCGTCGGAAGTCATTGCCCCGACACGATTACAACTGCAATCGGTCGCGACAGGCGAGATCATCCTCCTGGATATTGCGGCCACGCCTGGCGATCAACCGCTGGAGCCCGTGCGCATTCTCAAGAATGCTCAGGTGCAGTCTACCGAGGCTGAATCGAGCACCGTCCCTGTTCCACAACGTACGCCGATCCCGGTCGCGTTGACGCGCTACGCCGCGCAAAGCCTGTACGCGCCGCTACGCACCGTAGAGTCTCTGCCCGGTATACGCCGCGTCCCGCTCAAGCTGCGCACCGAACTGCCAACCCTGCTGCCGACCGAAAACGTGTCCAGCACGCCCATCGCCGCCTGGCGACTCGGTGATTACTGGGTGACGGCGGTGAAGTTGCGCAACCGTGGCTCAGAAACGGTGCAACTCGATCCACGTCGGCTTCAGGCCAAGCTGTTCGCCGCGGCCTTCCAGCATTCATTCCTCGGACCGGTCGGCAGTGCTGAAGACACCACGATCGCCTACCTCGTCACCCGCGGTGCCGGCCTCGAACACGCCGTGCTGCTCCCGCCCGTTGCGCGAGGTGCCGACGATGAAAGCTAATGTCCTGCTCAAATGGCTAGTACCGGCTGCCCTACTAGCCGTGGTGTTGATCATCCTGAAAACATGGGTCGCGGGTGGCATCACGCGCTCCTCAGAAAACCCAGTGGATCAGGGCAACCTTCAGTTATCCGCCGAGCAAGCCAAGTCGCTCGGCATTGCGGGCGACACTCCACGCGACACGGTCGCCACCCTGGTCGGTCAAGTGAAGGCCATGCGCAGCGACATGCTCGGCCTGAAGAAACACAACGACTCATTGCTGACGGAGAACAACCGCCTGCGTGAGCGGGAAAACAGTGTCGACTCGCGCATCCAGATGGCGCTAAGCAGTGTGACCCAACAGGTCGACGAAGGCCGTCGACAAACCAGCGAGGCCCGGCTCAAAGCGGAACAAGACAGCCGCCAGGCCCGTGGTCTGTTGACGCAATTGCAGGAACAGCTGTCGGGGCTGACCGGCAAGGGGAAGGACATGCCGATCGGATTGGGGCTTGAGCCGGGCGACGGTGCTCAGTTCGAAGGGCAGGATTCTGACAATGATGCGCTGCAGTGGATTGAACCCGCGGATGCTCCGCCCACCGACGCCCGAGGCAAAACCAATACCGCCTCCACACTGAGTCTGCCTACTGCCTTCAACTCACTGGAAGGTTTGAACGATAACGCTATTGATCGCAGCCAGAAACAGTTGCGCGCGGTCACCCAGGGTGAGCGTGACCTGACACGATCCGTTGACCGAACCGAAGGCGCGAAACCGGTCTACACCATTCCCGAAAACGCGACATTGATGGGCTCGGTCGCTATGACCGCGCTGATCGGCCGAGTCCCAGTAGACAGCACCGTGAATGATCCCTACCCCTTCAAGGTGCTGGTCGGCCCCGAGAACCTGACGGCGAACGGCATCGACCTGCCGGACGTTGCGGGTGCCGTGATGAGCGGCACGGCGTCCGGTGACTGGACCCTGTCGTGCGTACGTGGACAGGTCGAGTCGATCACCTTTGTGTTTACCGATGGCACCATCCGCACGGTGCCTCAGCCGAAAACGGTAGCCAGCCGCAATGCCTCCACCACCCAGAGCTCGAACACCGACAAGATCCGTGGCGGACTCGGCTACCTGTCCGATCCGTATGGCATCCCGTGCATTGCCGGCGAGCGCCGCTCGAACGCCCAGCAATACCTCGGCAGCCAGAGTCTGATCACTGCGGCCGGTGCGGGCGTCGCCGCCTTGCTTGGGGATGAGCAGAACAACAGCAGCGTGATCAGTTCTGGCGGCAGTACCTTCGGGATCACCAACAGCACGGGCAACAGTGCGCTGAATTCAATTCTCAGTGGTGGTGTCAGCGACATCCGTGAGTGGGTGAACAAGCTGTATGGCGAGGCCTTTGCGGCCGTGTATGTGCCACCGGCGGCCCAAGTCGCATTGCACCTCGACCATGAAATCACCATCGACTACGAGCCCAAGGGCCGGAGCGTTCGCCATGAAAAAGACCCTGTCTCCCTGCCTGATCTGGATTAGCGTGTTCTGCTGGGTCCTGGCGGGGTGCTCCACCGACAAGGAGACGCTTCTGCCCCATGGTGAGCAAACCATGTTGGACATCTGGAACGGTGCTGGTTCGCAAGGCACTCAGCAGCAACTGCTGGATGCTCGGCAGCAGCTACGTCGTCCGCTGACCCAGGCAGATTTCTCCGCCTTTCTCCAAGAACCGTACACGCGCACCGCGGCGAACGAGATCCGCAGCCTGTTCCCGCGTCTGCCCAATCCCGATCTGGTGCTGTACGTGTATCCGCACCTGAGCGGTACCGAGCAGGCACCGGTCCCCGGTTACTCGACCGTCTTTCCGTTCTACCAACGGGTGCAGTACGCATTGCCGGGTGAACGTCAGGAAGACTTGTAGTGCGTACCGGCGATTCGGGCAACCGCACGTCTGCGTGGAAAGCCTGGCGCAACCCATTGCGCCCTCGCGCCACCTTGGCAGATGAAGCTGCACTGTATGCGCACAACCCCAGCTTCACCGATCACCTGCCTTGGGTGGAATACCTCGACACCGAACAGTGTTTTCTACTGGATGACAATCGCTCGGTGGGTGCGGTTTTCGAATTACTGCCCATCGGCACCGAAGGGCGCGAACCTGATTGGCTGATGGCCGCCCGCGATGCCCTCGAAGATGCCCTGCAGGACAGTTTCGATGAGCTGGATCAAGCGCCTTGGGTGGCGCAGTTTTTCTGCCAGGACGACAACGACTTCACCCCCTACCTGACCCGGCTCACCGATTATATTCAGGACAGCGCGCGAGGCACGGTGTTCACCGAAGCGTACCTGGAACTTACTCGCCGACATCTGACGGCCATCGCCAAGCCCGGCGGTCTGTTCGGGGACAAGGCAGTCACGCGCCTGCCCTGGCGCGGAAACAACCGCCGGGTGCGCCTGGTGGTCTATCGCTGGCTTGAGTCTGACGGCGAGGAGACGGGACTCACCCCGGTGCAATCCCTGCAACAGGCTTGCGAACGTATCGCTGCTTCTTTGCAGGCGTGCGGGGTGCAATCGACGCGAGTCGATGGCCGAGGTTTGTATGCCTGGTTGTTGCCCTGGTTCAATCCAGCACCCAGGCTCACCGTTGAAGCGCCCGAGGATTTCTACCGCCGCGTGGCCTCTCCGGAGCCGGGTGATGGCGAGTCGCTGGAACTGCCCTTCGATCATGACTTCGCCGAGCGACTGTTCTTCAACGAACCGCGCTCGGATGTCCAACGCGGACTCTGGTTTTTCGACGATCAGCCCCACCGGGTGATGGTGGTGGACAAGCTGCGGCGGCCCCCCTTGATTGGCCAACTCACTGGTGAAACCCGCAAGGGCGACGCGGTGAATGCGCTGTTCGACCAGTTACCCGAAGGTACGGTGATGAGCCTAACCCTGGTGGTCAAACCGCAGGATGTGCTCGAGGAGCAGTTGAACCGCCTGGCCCGCAAAGCCATCGGTGAAAACCTGGCCTCGACCCAGACCCGCCAAGACGTTGAAGAGGCTCGTGCGATCATCGGCCGCCAGCACAAGCTGTATCGCGGCACGCTGGCGTTCTACGTGCGCGGTCACGATGAGCAGCAACTGCACCAGCACTCGGTCAGCCTGGCCAACGCGCTGCTGGGTGCGGGGCTGCAACCGGTACGTGAAGGCGATGAAGTCGCCGCCTGCAACAGCTACCTGCGTTGGTTACCGATGGCTTACAACCCGGCCCGAGACACGCGCAACTGGTACACGCGCCTGATGTTCGCCCAGCATCTGGCGAACCTCGTTCCAGTCTGGGGCCGCAGCACAGGTACCGGCCACCCGGGCATCACCCTGTTCAACCGTGGCGGCTCACCGTTAAGCTTTGATCCGTTGTCACGCCTGGACCGGGCCATGAATGGTCATCTGCTGTTGTTCGGCCCCACCGGCGCCGGCAAGTCGGCCACCCTAGTCACCCTGCTGATGCAGGTCATGGCCGTGTACCGCCCTCGCCTGTTTATCGTCGAGGCCGGCAACTCATTCGGCTTGCAGGGCGACTACTTCGCTACACAGGGCCTGTCGATCAACAAGGTCCAATTGAAACCTGGCGCCTCGGTTAGTCTCGCCCCGTTCGCCGATGCTTGGCGCCTGGTCGAGCAGCCGGATCAGGTCTCGAGTCTGTCGATCGATGAGCTGGATGATGAGGTGGTAACCAGTCGCGAAGACCAGCGCGATGTTCTTGGCGAACTGGAAATCACCGCTCGGCTGATGATCACCGGCGGCGAGGCCAAGGAAGAGGCCCGTCTGAGTCGAGCCGATCGCAGCTTGATTCGCGAGTGCATTCTCGATGCGGCGCAGACCTGTGTCGCAGCGAGCCGCCAGGTGCTGACCCGCGACGTGCGCAACGCTTTGCTGCGCGTCGCCGTCGACCCGCACTTGCCGGAAAAACGTCGCGAACGTGCCCAGGAGATGGGCGAGTCCATCGACCTGTTTTGCCAGGGTTTCGAGGGTGAACTGTTCGATCGCGAGGGCACGCCTTGGCCCGAGAGCGATGTGACCATTGTCGACCTGGCCACCTATGCTCGTGAAGGCTACGAAGCCCAGATGTCCATCAGCTACATCAGCCTGATGAACACCGTGAACAATCTCGCCGAGCGTGATCAGTATCTGGGTCGGCCGATCATCATGGTCACCGACGAGGGCCATATCATCACCAAGAACCCGTTGCTGGCACCGTTCGTGGTCAAGGGGACGAAGATGTGGCGCAAGCTTGGCGCCTGGTTCTGGTTGGCCACGCAGAACCTTGCCGACTTTCCCACGGCTGCGCAGACCATGCTCAACATGATCGAATGGTGGATTTGTTTGAACATGCCACCGGCGGAAATCGAAGAAATCGCACGGTTCAAGAAACTCACGCCGGCACAGAAAGCTTTGCTGCTCTCCGCCAGCAAGGAGCTAGGCAAATACACCGAAGGGGTCGTGCTATCGAAGAAGCTCGAAACGCTGTTTCGAGCCGTGCCGCCCAGCCTCTATCTCGCCCTGGCCATGACAGAGCCCGAGGAAAAAGCCGAGCGCTGGACACTGATGCAAGAGAATGGCTGCTCAGAGTTGGAAGCGGCTTACCGGGTAGCTGACCGGATCGATAGAGCGCGAGGAATAGAGCCCGAAATCTATTCGAGTATCGCGCTCTAAAGCGAGGGATAGGTTATTGCGATGCGCCTCGCAGCCGCTGCTGAATTCTCAACAGAAATCCGGCTTCAAAAGCATCTTGGCAGTCACCGACCGGAAGAGTCTTGCGTGTTTGCGCCAGCTCCCACCACAGTGGAATCTCGCCGGGCGTATCAAGCCAAGCCTGAGCGCATTGCACGCCACGTTCGATCATTGGGGCAAATTCGTTGCCCCAGGGTGTCAGAAGACTTGGGCAACCATCCGCCGCAGGAATTGAAATGTAGTTTTCGTCCATACACACCCTAGATGTCTGATTTTATTGTTAGACGCTGGACCCAGCCTGGAAATCATAACGAAACCAAATGAACGCTCGATAACAGACATCAGCATCAAATGGCCTAGATCAATACCAATGTAGACTATATCCCGTGGATTGAGAGTCCCTCAAGGCGCAATTTGCGCGCATGACTCAAGACTACGAACAGCTGCGTCTGCAACTGGCGGAAAACATCCGCTTGATGCGACGTATAAAGAACCTTACCCAAGAGCAGTTGGCGCTCATGGCCGAGGTCGATCGTACCTACGTCAGTCAAATCGAACGATGCACGGGCAATCCGTCGCTGATGGTCCTGTGCAAGCTCGCCAATATCCTTGAGGTTACGACGGATCAGCTACTCACCGAGCCAGACGCCCTTCGCCGTGTGCTGGACATCGAATAGCCACCTCGTCGCCCTGAAAATCCTTGTAAACCGACAACGTCAGCTTCAGCTTTATCACTGACGGTGTAGGTTCAATCATTGAACGTGTCCAGGCCATTAGCCCAAAGAGCCTGGATCATGTCTGTCGTATGCCCGTCAATTGCGCCCCAGAAGCTACGACCTTTGGCGCTGAGCATCCTGCTGGCGTGCGGGCCAAGCGTGGCGCTGGATACCGGCAGCATCACGTCCTCCGTACTTTCGCCAAGTTGTCTCGCCTACAGGGTCGTTGGCATTTGTTTCTGGCTGCTCTGCACACCCTTCGGCTGCACAGTCAAAACCTCGACCAAGGTGCGTCATTTCATTCCTGAACTCGTGGTCTCGAGCTACGCCACCACGGGCAATAACCCATGGACCGAGATGGCCACCCTCTCCTCTCCCATCAGCGGTGCGGAAGGTGGCGGTAACCTGATCACCCCGAACACCCAGCGCGACAACCTGTCCCGTTTCAAGAACGTCGATGGCATTGGTCATCCAGGTGGCTGGGCCGCCACACAACTGGCCTCTCAATCCGGCTATGCCTGCGCCAGCGGCGCAACCGCGTTCATGCCCTACTACCTGAGCACCCTGGACTCACTGGCCTGGCGCCATGGCATACCGGAAAGTCTTTACCCCGAGTCGCTCATGCCAGGGATCCGTGAAATCGGTAGTCAGGCCTCAGAGAACATGTGGGGCAACGTCTATCCCCGGCAGGGCTTTCTGGTGCAGCCCGACGACTTCAAAGCCGCCGCAGTCATGGCGCAACGGGCCGGCGATGTGATTACCCGTAACGGGCAGCCGCATGTGTATGTACCGCTCACGCCCGCCAAACGCGACGGCTACTGGCCGCCTGGCCCGATCGTTGAGAACGACGCTTCGACCCACAAATGGCAATTGCTCTCCCCTCAGATTCAGCCGACGTGCGCCATCTTCCCCAGCGATCCGGTACAGAGCGCGGATGGCGGTTATATCTGGTCGTTGTGGCGGCCCTACAGCTGTTGCAAACGTGAGGGGCAGACCTTTCTGTTCAACATCGATTTCGAAGGCGGTCCGTCATGAGACGGCTTCTCGTGCGCCCCTGGTTGGGCACGATGAGTCTGTTGCTCTACGGACTGCTCGCCATTGCCACGCATGCCCAGGCCGCCGAAGGCGATTACCGTCTGGGCACTCAAGGCGAGGTACTCGATGATCGGGTGATGTACACCATCGGTGGCGGTTCGGCAGTGGGCTCACCGAGCTCGCTCTACCGACCCAGCGGTCTGGGTGTCGGCGGGTCCTGGCGAGCGAACATGATGTGTGGAAACATGAGTCTCACCAACACCCTGCAAAACCAGCTGAACGGCGCCACCGAAGGCTTCCAGCAGATCATGGGCAGCATCGTGCAGAACGCGACCCAAGCGGTGATGTCGCTGCCAGCGTTGATCATACAACGCGCCAACCCCGGCCTCTATGAGTTGTTGAGCAACGGGGTGATGCAGGGTCGCATCGACTTCGATCGCTCCAAACTGACCTGCCAAGCCATGGCCGAGAAGATGGCGGACAAGGTCGGTCAAGCCGACTGGGGCGCGCTGGCCAAGAACCAAGAAATGCAGGGCAATTTGGAGCAAACCGGCGGTGATGCGGTGGCTGCGGTGAAAAATACCGAGACCCATAACGGCAACAATGGGGTGCCCTGGGTCGGCGGCTCAAAGGCCGGAGGTAACGGGCAGACGCCCATTCGGGTGACTTCCGACGTGGTGCGCGCGGGCTATAACCTGCTGCATAACCGTACGGTGGATGACCGCACCTCGATCAGTAGCAGCGACTGCTTAGGCGGGGCTATTTGCCAAACCTGGGCCTCGCCCCAGGAGGAATCCGAGTGGGCCGTTCGGGTGTTGGGCGAGAGCGAAGTCGCGACCTGCGACAGCTGCGAAACCCTGCGGGCGACCGCTGGCAGTGGATTGACGCCGCTGATTCAAGAGGCCTACAGCGAACGCCTCAAGGCCCTGCAAGGGTTGCTGTCGGGCTCACTGCCGCCTACCCCTGACAATCTGGCCAAAGCCTCCAGCCCGATGCTGCCCGTGACCCGTGGAGTGGTCGAAGCCCTGCGCGATGATCCTGACCAGGACCTCCTGGCGCGACGTCTGGCCAGTGAGACAGCCTTGTCCAGTGTGCTCGACAGAGCGTTGCTGCTACTGCGCACGCTGCTAGCGGGCAGTCACGAACCGAACATCGCCTCCGCCGAGCCAGCCCAAACCGCCTTAACGAAAAACATCGACGCTCTGGAGCGCGAAATACGCCTGCTGCAGACCGAACTGCAGGTCCGGCAGATGCTGGCCACCAATACCGCCAGCCTGGTGCTCGATCGGCATGCGGGTGGTGCCGATGCTTCGCGCACCGTCGAACAAGGTGATCCCGAGCCCGGCCGACTCAATGACGCAGACGCCAGGCGCAAGTGAGCCATGAAACGCTCACGGCTGTTCACTCTGCTTTCAGGTCTGGGGATTGCCGCAGTGATGATCCTGAGCGCCGCACTGGTCGCCTGGATCGGCCGCACTGCACTGGGTAGTTTCGAGGCCTGGCAGCAGGCATTCGAATCCGTACGGCCCTATCTGCGGTGGTGGCGTGCCCTGCTCTACGGCGCCCTCTTTGCGCTCTGGTGGGGTCTGCTTCGGCGCAACCGACATCGACCACAGGATCGACTGCGCGTGAAACGCATCGGGACATTAGGGCTCGTGCTCTTTACCTGCGTCGAACTCACCCGACTGTGAGATCACCACCATGCTCATGAGCACCAACAGCTACCTGGAGTTTTACCTCTCCCTGCTGGCCTTGATCATCAACAACGGCCTCTGGAGCGTCCTGTCCGACACCGGACTGTTCGCCGCGCCCTTTGGCGCAATCATTTTGCAAGAATGGTTGTCGGCCCGTCAGCAAGGCGCGGATGAAGGCAACAAGGGACTGCTCTCGGTTCCGCGGATCGAGAACCGGTTGTGGCTGGCCTACATCGTCGTGTTGTTCGGTTGCGCGCCGGTCTTTCCGTTGAACCTCTCGTCAATGACGTTCGATGATGCGGCGAGTCAGCGCTGCGGCGTGAGTGTGGCCAAACCGACGGAAACCGCCTGGGGGAGGACCTTCAATACTATCGGCGAACGCTCCGCCAACGTACCGATCTGGTGGTTTCTGGTGCATGCCTTGAGCAAAGGCATCACCGCCGCAGCCACGGCTACCATTCCCTGCGCACCGGATATCCGGCAAATGCGCATGGAAATCGACAGCTCGCGCATCGACAGCCAGGTACTGCTGCAGGAAGTCGCCGACTTCACCCGCGACTGCTATGGCTATTCGCGTTCTCGGCTGTTCACCAACCGCCCGCAGTTGGACAAGGCACAAAGTCACGACGCGTCCTGGATCGGCTCAAGCTATTTTCTCGACACGCCCGGCTACTACGACACCGATCGCTCACGCACACCGCGAGTCAGCTGGCCGTATGACGAAAGCCGCGATGTTTCCTTACCGCGGCTGGAGAATGGCGCGGGCTACCCCACCTGCAAGCAGTGGTGGAGCGACAGCGGTGTTGGCTTGCGCGGGCGCTTGATCGAGCAGGTCGATCCTTCGCTGCTGACTCAGCTGAAAGGTTGGTTGACTGGTCGTTCGAGCAACGAGATCGAGGATGCCACCCTGCGTGAGCTGGTAAGCCCGCGCCAGCAATCGATGTCCATGTCGCCCGGACAGGTGTACCAGGACTATGGCTCCAGTGCTCGCGGCGGGTCGATCAATCAGGGGCTCAATAATCTCGCCACCAATACCGGGCTAGCCCTTGGCTCCTTCAGCAACTTCCCGGCGATGAATGCGCTACGTGCCGCTCTGCCAATGGTGCAGGCCTTCCTCATCATGGGCGTCATCATCAGCCTGCCGCTGATTCTGTTGGTCAGTACCTACCAGTTGAAGACCGTCATGACGGTGACGTTCGCGCTGTTCACCTTGCACATCCTGACCTTCTGGTGGGAACTGGCGCGCTGGGTCGACTCCAGCATGCTCGACACCTTGTACAACCAAGTGTCGGCGTCCAATCAAGTGCTGTTATCGCTGCCCACATCCGGGCTTATGGATGGGACGGTCACGGCGCAGGTAATTGAGTATGTGATGGGGGCGATGTTCATCGTGCTGCCAATGGTCTTTCTAGCCGCAATGAGTTGGGCCGGATATAGCGTAGGTTCCATAGCAGAAGGCATGTTAGGAAAAGGGACACTCAGTGCACAAAATGCGGGTTCGAAAGGTACTGATGCTCTGATCTCTGCAGGTACTTCAATCAGAAAAAGCTAACGACAACCCACTAATGCTCGTCCAGGTCAGGCTGTCCCGGTGCACGATTGAGTTCGTACTCTCCATAAGGATCGCCGAATGCCTGAGCCCCGTAAAAGTCCTTTGAGGCGTTGGGGCGGCGATGGACGATTACCCAATACAAACCCATTAGAGTCATCAACGACAGGAACAGCCAAAAACTTACAAAAAGCAACGCTCCCACCATAGTGAACTTGGCGATCAGAAAGCTTCCGCGAACGAGTAAATTACCCGCAGGCACACCTGCCACAATCGCGCGCTCAGCTAAACGGGTCTCGAATGCTTTCAGTATGCGATACCCACGCTTTATCGACATGCCACAGGTATACGCCCAGCGGTGGGCACGTGAATTCTGAACAGGGTTCTGCGTCGGCATGGTCTCGCCCTCTTCTGAGCGTTTTCATGGTTGAGACAGGAGTAACAGCCTACTACTGAAAACTGTCCGTGTCTGACCGTTTATCAGTTTGCCCAGCCGAAAAATCTTCACTGGAAGACAGAAGACAAGCCCCGTGAACCAGCTTCTCTCCAGTGATTGACCCAGATAAATCGTCCGGCTAAATACAAGGTACGGATCGCTGTTATCGACAGCACCTGCCCAGGTAGCCAGAGCCTTCAAGACTACGTCACTTCGGTGATGGTTCTCCCCAAGTGCGATTAGCGTTCGGTAGCTCGCACGGTCACCGTTTCTATGGTGATGAACGCCTACTGCTCTCCTGAGCGCCTTTCGAGCGCTGCTCGCCAGGCGAACCTTCTTGTTTTTCTGCAACCCACCGCGGGGAAGTTCTTTCCCCCACGGGACAGGTTTCTTCGCGCTTTCAACGGAGGCACACCATGTCCGATTCACTTACACCGGAAGCACTGAACACCCTTCGGTTGCCCATTGTGTTCACTCCTGGCGCGTGGCAACACGCAGTACTGCTCGAGCGCTCCGATCACGCTGTGAAGCTGCAGGTCGATCGGCTGAGCCACGTATTGCGCGCAGCCTTCGAGGCTCACCTGGCCTCTCCACACGAGCCCTTTGTGCTGTTCGAGGTAATCCACATTGAACCAACAGATCACTTAGACCACGACCCGTTGCTGCAATTGAGTCTCAGCCTACTCCAAGAACCGGGTCAGCCTGGCGCCTTGCTGATAGCGCTTGCAGGAGAGGCCAACGCTAAACGCAGATAACCGTACTCGGCACCCCGATCCACACTCAGACAGCATGCAAGACCCGCATCAATCCAACCATCACCCACCGGGGAACCCTCCCCGACGGGCAAGGCGTTCCTCCGTTTTCTCTCGAGGAAAATGCCATGCGCGATATCTACCAAGACGTGACTGACAAAATCGTTACCGCGTTAGACCAAGGCGTTGCTCCCTGGATCAAACCCTGGTCCTCAAGTGGCTCAGCTTACGTCGGCAATCATCAACCCTACCCCATCAACGCCATCACGCGTCGTCCCTATTCGGGTATCAACTTGCCACTGCTCTGGGCCGAAGCCAGGTTGCAGGGATTCACTCAAGATCGTTGGCTGACCTTCAACCAAGCCAGAAAGGCCGGTGGGCACATCCGTAAGGGTGAGCACAGCACCCTGGCGGTGCTCTACAAGCCGATGGAGCGCGAGGAACAGACCGAGTCAGGCCAACCCGCACTTGATGAACACGGTCAGCCCAAGGTCGCTCACTTTGGCATTCTCAGGACGCATTTTCTGTTCAACATCGAGCAAACGGAGGGGCTCGAAATGCTCAATGAAACCCTGCTCGAGACGGAACAGAGTGATCCCTTCCAGCCCAACAGCGCTGCGGAAAACCTGCTGTTAAGTTCGGGGGCACACATCGTTCATCGATCTGCAGATGAAGCCTTTTACCACCCGATCAGGGATCTCATCCAACTGCCGACAAAAGCGCAATTTCACGATGAAGGTGGGTACTACGCCACCGCACTGCACGAACTGACGCACTGGACCGGGCATCGCACTCGGTTGCAGCGCGAAGGCGTGACGTCAGTATGTCCGTTTGGCTCGCCAGGCTACGCGTTTGAGGAGTTGATCGCCGAAATGGGCGCTGCGTTTTTATGTGCCTACTCCGGTATACAGGGAGAGCTTCGGCACGAGGGCTATATCGACTCCTGGCTCGGTCTGCTCAAGGCAGACAAGCGCGCGATCTTTCGTGCCAGTGGTCACGCCCGAAGCGCCTCGGTGTATGTACTCAGCTTGGAGCAGCAACTGAAGCAAGCGGTCATGGATGACTCGCCTTGCATGAACGATGGAGCTTAATCGATACCTCACCGTTGCAAACGCTTCAAAGGGCCTGACACGAGTTGGGCCCTTTTTTATGCTCAGAAGAAAAGCTCCATGCCGCGGGACTCTGACGCAAAGAACAAGAGAGGCGCGCACACCAGCAGCCTGTCATTCCGCATCCAGGTTCTGCGCCAGAAAATCCACCAGCTCGAGCGGTCTCCGGCTGTCGATCACCTTGTAGATCAGATCGCGCTTACTACGCGGCAACTTCTTGACCACGCTCTTCGCCGAGGCCCTGACGGCTTCGTCTGTCCCATGGATACGTGCCGCAAGGAGCAGCACCAGCGTGGCGTCAGTGAGGTTCATGGCAAGACCCAAAAAATATGCACCGCAGTGTACCGACTCTTGTCTTTTCCGTACTAGCCCCCAACAAAAACGATGTCTAGCAAAATCAATATCCCGATTGCCGCACAAAGGGACACGAGCCAAAAAGGACGGGTAAGGGTTGGAAGGGAATGGGGACTTAAGGGTAAGAGCGCTATCCGAAAAGGCTAAAAGGCCACTGACCCAGCCACCTCCCGGAGGTAACGATGCTCAGTCTGTTTCGCCACAAAAGGCAGAAGCCCCCTCCACCACCGACCGTGAGCGTCGCCGAAGGCTACCTGCCCATCGAGTCGGCCCACAGCTTGTTAGCCGCGGAACACCGCCGTCAGTTGCTCGATCGCATCTGGGAATACACCGCCCTCTCCCACGCCCAATTCACCCAGCTCTACTTAAATCCGATCCATCGCTACGCCGAACAGGTCCAGCAACTCCCGGCCAGCGATACGCACCACCATGCGTATCTCGGCGGCATGCTCGACCATGGCCTGGAGCTGGTCGCTTGCAGTTTGAAACTGCGTCAGTCGTATCTGCTGCCCACTGGCGCCGCGCCCGAAGACCAAGCCGCCCAGACCGATGCCTGGTCGGCTGGTATCGCCTATGGCGCCCTGCTGCATGACATCGGCAAGATCGCCGTGGACCTGCTGGTCGAACGCCAGGATGGCCGTCTTTGGCATCCTTGGCAGGGCTCCCTGGATCAGCCCTACCGTTTTCGTTATATCAAGGGTCGTGACTACCACCTGCACGGCGCCGCCGCAGGCTTGCTCTACTCCCAAATTCTCGACCGCCCAATCCTCGATTGGCTCAGTGGATTTCCGCCACTGTGGGCCAGTCTGCTGTACGTCCTGGCAGGTCAGTACGAACGTGCTGGCGTGCTCGGTGAGTTGGTGATGCAGGCCGACCGCGTCTCCACCGCGCAGAACATTGGCGGTAACCCGAGCAAGGCGTTGCAAGCACCGATTCATTCGCTGCAACATCATTTGATCAGCGGACTGCGTCATCTGGTTCAGCACGAGCTGAAACTCAACCAGCCAGGTGCCGCGGGTTGGTTGACTCAAGACGCACTCTGGCTGGTCAGCAAGACGGTCACGGACAAGCTGCGAGCCTATCTGCTGTCGCAATCGATTGAGGGCATTCCCTCATCCAACATTGCTGTGTTCGACGAACTGCAGTCGCATGGGCTGGTCGAGTCGACTCCAGAAGGCAAAGCTATCTGGACTGCGCTCGTGGCACAGGGAAACTGGCAGCAGAGATTTACCTTTCTGCGCCTTCAACCGGCGTTGATTTGGGGGAGCGAAATTCGGCCTGAGGCCTTCAGCGGAACGGTGAGCGTGGCAGTCGATGACCATACAACTGACGCTCCGGTATCACCACCGCCGAAGGCAGTCAGTACAAGGTCAACTCAAAGCCAATCGCAGCCCGATCCAATGACTATGGAAGATGCGGACTACTTAGGATCGTTGCTGGATATGTTCGAGTTAGAGAAGCCTGAGGCCTGCGATGCACCGTCCGCAATTGCTCTCGAAATCTCAAACCCTCCTGCGAATAACCCTGATCAGGTTTTCCTGAATTGGGTCAGGGAAGGCATTCAAAGTCATAAGCTGATCATCAACGACAGCAAGGCCAAGGTTCACACGGTGGACGGCACTGTGTTCCTCGTGACGCCTGGCCTTTTCCAACGCTATGTTCAGGAGTTTCCTGGTATCTCACAGGGTGCCGAGCACGAAGGTGAAGAATGGCGCTGGGTGCAGAAGCAGTTCGAGAAACTGAAGGTCCACAGGAAGCGAGGCAACGGTCTAAATATCTGGATTTGCCAAGTACAAGGCCCTAGGAAAAAAACCACATTGAAGGGGTATTTGATTGAGGATCCGAAGCTATTTTTTGAATTGATACCACCCGATAATCCCTTTCTTAAAATCGAAAAAGATTAAATTTCCAGAGTGTCCCACTAGTGGGGATCGAAACGCAGAGCTGACTCTGGAGTGACTCGCTGTTACACCGCTTTATTACCCATCGCAGGTGGTGCATCGCGTCCTTGATGGATTGGATGTGGCAATCCACCGCAGCCCCGGCTCGCCTAGCCTGCCCTGCTTTATCTCTTCACCTTGTAGCAATTTTTAAGCAGGCTTTCGCACAGGCCTGTCACGAGCACCACCGGTTCTTTGTTTGTCGTCTTGGGGAATCGACCCTTGTATAGGAAGGGGCGGCAGTAAATCACCCTCTCAACGTTCGACTGCTACGCTGAGTTCTTCACGGAGGATTCGCGATGCCAAATTCAGACCTGCTCCCTTCACTGCTCGTCAAAATTAACGAAAATCAGCTCGCCCTTGAAGCGGCGATTCTGGAACTTTCCAATTGGGTGGAGCGGCAACGCGGCTCGTCCGAGGTAGCCGACAACGTTCGCGGCGCCTTGGCCGCGATTGACCGCAACGAAGAGTTCATAAAGATGACGCTTGCGCTCCTCCTTACGCCACCGTGACCCCGGATCAATCAGGGATGATTTCCAAGTGATATCAAAATGTAATCGCTGACCGCTGGCAAAAGCGCTAGGATCATACGTTACATTGGCGCACTTTGTTTTCAGAAGGAAAAATCATGAATGGAATCGCTTCGGTGCTCGAGGCCAAAATTCTCAGCACAAGCCTACATCACCTCGATATCGAGACTGAGACATGTAATTCCGTTGCCATTCCCGTTGATAAAGCAGATCTCGAAGCCTATTTGAGCGCCTTGCTATTAGAAATTCATGGGCGTCCGCAGAACCGCCTGTACACATTGGCCAGTCCAACAACCGAATTCGCAACTTCCCTGAATGCATTTTTCGGCAGCAAAGACCTGGTAACCGCGCCTGAGACCCAGACACTAGCCGAACGTTTGCTGCGCATCGAAGTAAATACTGAAGAGCGTTATGGGCACCTGGATAGGTCCGGTAAGGGGCTTCTCAATAAAGGGAGTTTTCTCCAATTCCTTTATGTAGATGGAGGCTCGCTATCTTACTTAGGGGTGAAGATCGAGCATCAGCGATTTATTGATGAAACCGATCTAAAACAAAAAATTGGCCTTGGTGAATCCAATAAAATTTACAAGGCTTGCAAAGTAAGCATGGATGCCCAAGGAAAATTGGAACAAGTCTTCGTATTTGACACGCACTCCCGACCGTCAACCTACTGGTGGAAGGAGGTGCTGGAGCTACAACAGCTACGCAGTGATGCGCTCAATACCGAAACCGCTGTCAAGTGGGTGGTGAAGACACTTGGCAAGGTCAAGAGTGTATCGCCGGTCGATTACACGATCCTCCGCAACGCCACCATCGCGGCATTTAAGCAGACCGAAACGTTGAACTTCGATGATTTCGTGACCAAAACGTTTGCCAGCTATGCTCCACTGAGCACCACACTTGCCGAGGAGCTGCCAAACCTCGTGACCACTTTACGCTCGCTTCCGGAAAAACGAAAATTTGATGGGCAGTTCACTCTAGTCCCATCGGCAGTACCCTTTCGCCGTCAAACTATCAAAGTCTCCGATCAAATCAGTGTGGCGTACGACGAGGATATTCCTGATCTTCCCGACAAGATCTGGTATTCGAAAACTCCGGCGGGCCAATCAGTCTTGGTGCTGGACGCACCTAATGTTGCAGGAATCTTCACCGAAAAGCCCTGGGACCTGAAATAAATGCTCAGCAGCCTTTTCACCTCTCGCCTAACTATTTCATCAGCAGAGGAACGGCTCGACCAATACAGACTTAACGCTGGTGAGCTCTGCACTATCTCTAAAGCTCGAGGCATAGTAGATGATGCGTTTAAGTACTGGCGACTGCAGATTTCGTCCCGTGACAGGCTCTCCCTGACCATCGGATACGACGAGGACTCAAGGTGTGTAACGGACTTCTCCGAAGCAAGCTGCGCGCGCGTGAACGAGCTCTTCGAACTGAATGACGAAGATGACACATGCCGCATGTCAGTGGAGCTCATCGTACATAAAACGGTGCAACATCAACGACTGTCCTTATACGCACCGGCCTTGCTCGGCGCTTACTTAGAAAACACCCCTACTCTCCAGGTGTTAAAAGTTTTGGCTGGACGCATGGAGGGTGCACTGATTTTTGAATGCTTTGCTCCAATCGCGGCGGCTACCAGTTCAAGCATCTCGTTTCAATGTTCTGCGGATACGGCAGCCAATACCGGTGACCAACAGCAGGAGATCAACCGGAAGTCTGTCTTCGAAATTTTCCAAGACAATTGTTTTAGCAGAACCTTGCCGGGCATTTTTGTGCCGCAGGACTTCAATCTTACGACAGCAACCGGTGTGACAGGCATTGATAATTTCTTTAAAAAAGCCCGCACTCTAGTCTCAGTGATATTTATTGCCAGCTCCGCAGAATTAGATGATAAGGACCACCTCGAATATCGTATTTGTGGATACAAGACAATAGCGGGAACGGGACCACTCGATGACTTGGCCGAAGGATCCGACATACTCTATAAATTGGTTACTTGGGCTTACGGAGATGGTGGAAACGCCGACAAAATCGGACTCGCCCGCAATGTCTTGTCGCTGTATATAACCGAATTAAAAAACCTATCCAATCATCCAGAAATAATTCACGCGATCCACTCAAACTATCAAATTTATTTAAAAGAAAACGTAGAAAGCTACCTTGAAGTAAAGGGTAAGATCACCGACATCCTCGTCGATGCAGTAAAAAAAACCCATGACCTCGTTGATTCGTTTATCGACTCGCTTAAAAATGGTATATTTGTATTATTAACATTTGTGCTAACCGTCGTGGTAGTCAACGGTCTTAAAGACACCAGTACCAGCGCGATATTCTCCTCGACCTACATTTGGGTCGTGGTTATCTTGTGCCTATTAATGAGCATTTGGGTTTTTAGTGCGCGATCCAGTTCGCTCAGCCAGTTTGACAGGGCGTTCGACTCAATCGAAGAGTTGCTAAAACGAAACTACCATGGAGTACTTCAACTGGCCGAGGTTGACAATGCTTTGAACCCGGTTCGGATCAGCAACCGGGATTACTTGAGGAGTCAGTCGACACATTATGTCAGGGTGTGGTTGCTCATCGTCTTACTTCTGATCGCCGGTTTCGTCATAGGAAACGTGCTTTTCGTTCAAGCATCAACAGCGTCTAATTCAGCACCCCCGCTTACACCAACCCAAGTATCAGTGCCGAACCCTGTAAACAAACAGGCCGCACCGTCTCCCGGTACGTTTGAACATACTAATCAACTGGATCGACTCAAGCCTACCAATGCGCTCGATCGCCGCGTCAATTTACGACATGGCAAATCCGATTAACGCTGTATTTTTCCATCCCAGTTAATGTCGTGTACGCTCACTTTGAGCATTTTGAAAAAAAACGTACCATTAGAGCTACCCAAGGAGAGATTTAAAAATGTGGAATTTTTGCGGTGATATTGAGTACGAATGTCATAAGTGCAAAATCAAAAACACCATGCCTATTGATGACTTCAGCATTGAGTGCACAGGCGGCTCCGAAAGATCAATGGGGGCCGAAAGCATCTACGAGATTATCTGCGAACTATCCTGTACCAAATGTGGAAACAACATCTCATTAAACTTTGAAGCATCAGAATACCCGTCAGAAATCCTAAATTTCATCATTGACAACTCAACTGGCGCGAACACTTCAAACGAACCAAGAATTGAGTACTTACAAGAGTTCTACCAAGCCGATGACCTCGACTTGCTTTGGCAATCGATCCCCGAACTGATCACGGCACTTAAAAGCAATCCAAAGCTAATAAGAGAAATATCACCTCGTGAATTCGAAGAACTGATCGCGGAAATATTTCGAAAAAAAGGTTTTGAAGTTGAGCTCACTAAAAGAACTCGAGATGGCGGAAAAGACATTATTGCGATATCCACCGACCAACTTGGAATCAAAAACAAATACTTTATTGAATGCAAACGCTATGCGGAAGACAATAAAGTCGGTGTAGAAGTTGTGAGAGCGCTACATGGCGTGAAAAACATGAAAGAAGGGCCAAATAAAACAGTCATAGCAACAACCTCCTTCTTTACGAAAGACGCTAGAGATTTTGTTGACAATGAAATTTCCAGCAGTTGGGACATGACACTTGCAGATTTTAATGAAATTATGAAATGGATTAACGACCATTAAAAATATTTCGGCGGAGGAACCTCGCCCCCGCCTTTACTCTATGCCATCCATTGCGCTGGAAACATAGGCGCGCCCGTAATTTTTACGATGAAGTCACTCACCGACAACAGTATGACCATCTGAGAATTCGGCCATTTCCGGCTTCGTGCACACTCCACTTTCTAGTTATCACTCGAAAACAGATACCTTTCAACAGATATCAAACCCGAGCTCAACCATTCGCAGTTTCTCGTTGGGTTTCAGCGCCTTCACGCCCCAAATCAACAGGTGACGAGGCCTGGAACTAGCGACGTAGGCAAAACGTGCAGCCTCTGAAAGTGGATCTTTAAGCCAATCCTTCCAATGCGATTGGGAACCCGATTTGAGCGAGGAGACAACAACAGTCACATCATGTGTCTCACCCTTCACCTGATGGATCGTGGCGTAGCGGCGTGTCGATGCTGGTTGCTGATGCGCCATGGATAGTCGAGCGGATAGCGCTTGGGACCCCAAACCCGCTGGTGCGGCTAAGCTTACCTCCCTAAGGCCTGTAAGCTTTGCAGCGATAACTTCCAACACGAAAGGCTGGTCAGGGATCTGCCGAATCGCAAGTTTCGCGACTACTGCCCATTGCTTCCAAGTCAGACCAATATCTGATGCCCCACAAACACTCAGGTATTTGAGGCAATTGAAAACAAATCGGCGCCACGCAAGCTTGGACTCTATCTCAATCGGACAATAGAGGCTCGCGGGAGTGACTTCGAGATTCAGCTTGAAAGCCAACCATCCTGCGAAAGACTTCAGTGCGCGCCTCACCTCCTCTAGGTTTTGGCTCTCGATCGAGACACAGGACAAAGCCAAGTCTTCCAACACACTGAACTTTCCACCGCGTGAGAAACGTTGGAGTGTGCTGTGCCCCCGAGCAACGATCACCACATTTTGATAGCCTTGAGCAAGGGCGATGATCAGGGGAGTTAGCTCCGATGGGCACTGCTGATACTGAATCAGCTTCGGCTTCAATGGCTCGATGTTTGGGTTGCCAGCACTTCTTGCGACATTCAGCAGATCACTGCAAAGATCGACAATCGCCTGGCCGCTTCGCCAATTGGCAGTCAGTTCGTACTCAGTAAATTGCAGATCATCCAGCAGTTTGCGTACGCGCGCTGGATCTGATTTTCTGAACCCGTATATAGACTGATTCAAGTCGCCCACAAAATGAAACTTCATTCCCCGCCTAGCTAATTGCCTGACGATCTCCAACTGCTCCGCGGACAGGTCCTGGCACTCGTCAACGACCGTAATAGGGAATCGGCGAACGACTTTGGCGAGATATTCTTCGAACTGAGTGCCTCTCAAAGCCATGAGGGCAATCATGTCGATGTCCCGGTAGGTTGCGAACCCGCCCTTCCAAAACCGCTTTTTGGTATCGACCAGATCCTGCTTGGTCTCAGCACTCAGCTCCGCAGCATTGAGCTGAACATCCGTCAGCTCTCCTGTAGCGAACACGAAGCGCTTACTGTCCAGGTCGTAGTCATATTTGCACGCTGAAATCGTCCTCCCACATATCTTGGTCTTCGTGCGAAAAATGTTGGCTGTCTTATCGATGAGCCGGATGCGATAGTCACCAACCCTCCCCGGATAACCTGTTATCTGACTCGCTATTTTTGCCACGATATGGGTGAGAAGGAAGCTGTCGAACGTAGAGACGCAATGGGGATGTGCCAGTGGCTCTCCCAAATGTTCGGTGAGCCGAAGTTTCAACTCATCAGTCGCGCTATTGGAAAAGGTCAACACAGCGATTCCGGATGGAAACCGCCGCCAGTTCTGAATCGACTTGCACACCATGGCAGCAAGGACTTCAGTTTTGCCGCTTCCCGGACAAGCCTTTAGGTAGATATTCTCTTCCAGCGAAGCGCCTATGTAAGCCCGCTGCTCATCGGTGGGGAACGTCATTCGGCGCCCTCTGGCTGTGCCTCACAAGCCCAGAGGATGGCGGCACGAATGTATTCGGGCACCACGAAATCCCCCAAGTTTTCCGCTAAGGCATCTGCCAGGACCTGAGCGTAGAGGCCTTTACCCATGTCATCAGAGTCGATGCGATCCAGCAGTTGCCCAGCGTACTCTGCCTTTTGAGCGTTCGGCATGTCGCCAAAATTCAATTCCGATGCCTCGTCCAGTCCCTTTTTTACAGGGCCTTGCGTGGGCCAATGATTCGCGGCGACTGCAAACATCCTGCTCAGGTTGTTGCTCTCGAGGGCGATGTCATACTCGAAGGTCTTGTACTTACCGGCGTAAAGTCTTCCGTACTCGGATTTTGCAATGATCGGAATAAGCTTGAGGGCATGGTTACTGCCTGCCATAAAGCTCTCTTGGTGAGGTAAGTAAGGAACAATTGTCTTTTTACCCTCATCGTCCTCAATGGTTTCGACCGACTTGGGAGGATCATTGTCGGTGAGCCCTGCACATCGAACCGGCACATTGCTGGCTTGGACTTTCTCATCCGCGTCACAGAACAGCTGCATGAAATGATTGAAGTAGATGCCATTCAAGTTGATGATCGATACACCGTAGTCGTCTAGGGAGTCTCGGCCTTTCCCATATGCTCGCAGCACGATACGAGCCAACTCCGGAACAACGATCGCTTCGGCGATACCCTCAACCAAGATAACGCCTTTCGAAAACAGTAGGTTCGATTTGGTAACGTCCAACCAGCGATCAATGAATCGACGGCTTGGATCGGAAAGCCCGCACTTACGCAGAGGGACTGCGATCGGCTGGTCTTTGCGGGACAGATGAATAATGTTGTTGACGGACACCGCTGACGAGATGACGGTCGAGTGAGTGGTAACAATTACCTGGATTCCCTTCGCTGCCGCGACTGTTCGCAAGTGCCTCAGCAAACGGATTTGCAACTGAGGATGTAAATGCGCCTCTGGCTCTTCGATCAGTAGTAGGCGCAGGAACGTCTCTTCACCTCGGTCCTCATCTACCTCCAGGATCAGTTCCGCCAGAATCGATGCGATGTACAGCAAGTTGTTGTACCCGAGGCTGTTCTCTTCGAGTGACCTGAATTGAGTAGCATCGGCGCCATTAAGGTCTGGGTAATACAGCAGTCTGAGACCCTCAACAATTTTCGAGAAATTGACCTCCGAAAACTGGATGAGCGTGCCCTGAGAGAGATTCATGCCCAAGGCTTCCTTGAGGTTGTCTCCAATCCGCTGGTTGGCCTGCTTGATGGCGTAGTCATCGCTCTCGGCCAACTCTTGATTGAATTCTCCAACCCGCTGCTCGAGCGGATGAGCCACTCCTGCCTTGCGGCATTCGTCGATCTCCTTGCGGCAAAGCGCCTTCATCAACCGGGCAAGCCGTGACTGGCGACCTTCGCGAAGTTTGACTTCGGCGTCACGCAACGGCGGGAGATAGACGCAGTGGATCAGATCGAGGATTTCGACCTCTACAGGCTTGATCCGCTGATGCCCCCCCCAGATGGAGTACCGATATCGGCCGCGCGACTCCCGGTTCGTTGCAGTGAAGGTAAGTTTGGCCTCAGGCTCCTGGCCGCACCAATCGATAAAGGCTGTGCTCTCATCTTGGTCCAGCCCGCTGAACGTGGCCTCAATACGAATGGCCTCGGTAGCTAATGCCCCTGGCTCGAAGCCGCGGTAGAAGTCTCGCTCATGGATGTTTCGCTTTCCCGACTCGGAGTCATTGAACAACTGCCGAATTGCACTGATGATCCCCGTTTTACCTGCCCCATTCTCCCCTACCAGGACGTTGAGGCCATCATGCAACTCAATGGTGAAGCCTGTATTGAAACATTTAAAACCATCAATTTCCAAGATGCGGAGATACATTCGAGTCCTTTCCTGTAATAGTCGAGCAGATTCTCCTGCCTCACCCACTCACGGGCTGAGGCGGACATTCTCTGCATGATGGCAGTACGCACACACCTGTTTGACGCTTACTTATGAGCACAGGAGCTGAGCAGCGAAGTCAATTTGCGATCTATCAACCGTGTCAGTTACCCAGTAAATAGCGCGAAGTGCAGCCCTTCCCTGATGCATAAAAGTCCTGGGACACCGCCTAGACCAAGCCAACCACGCCAACACGGCGTTCCCACTGCATCTCTGCCTCTCGCTTGTACTTGTCTGTTGTTCTCTCAACCTCTACCCGAGCAAACAACCGAAGATTCATTGCCAACGCAAGCTTCTTCAGAGCATCAGCATCAACTTCGAGAAGAAAACCCGATGATTTAGGCTCGTGCAATCGGCGTCCTTGATCAAAGGCCTCCTGCCACTCGACTCCACGGCTAAACATGGCTCCCCCTAGTCGCGTACCAAGATAGTCGGCACACTCTTCAACATCTGGGAAACACGTCCTCCAGACACCAGAAAGTGCCGCAAGCTCACGAGTGTGCCTACCTCGAAAAGCGCGCAACGAAGAGGACACTAGCGGCACGATCGGCTCCGTAACGCCCCCTTCACGCCAAGGCAATTCAAATCGGTACAAGTTGCGATTGCGAACCCGTGAGTCCGCGTATAACGCAGACAATGTGGCGCTAGGAAGCTCCATCCCAGTCGCGAGAGAACCGAACATTTCGACTCGGACAACACATGCCCTTTGGCATTGACTGCCTATCTCGCCACCGCTGCGTTGCTCAGTGTACTCAAACAACCGGGCGAAGCCGTCCTCAACGCTAAGGGCGGCCTCTACGCAAGCATCAAGGTCAGCGAATTCCATGAAATCTGCATCACATGCCGCGACACTCAGCCAGTCTACTTTCTCGGGACGGGAGACAGGCTTGACCA
The DNA here is from genome assembly GCF_019955895.1 of Pseudomonas sp. GL-B-12. Classification (NCBI taxonomy): domain Bacteria; kingdom Pseudomonadati; phylum Pseudomonadota; class Gammaproteobacteria; order Pseudomonadales; family Pseudomonadaceae; genus Pseudomonas; species Pseudomonas sp. GL-B-12. The sequence goes on along the minus strand of NZ_JAHBCX010000011.1, from coordinate 11,306 downwards.
AGCTATCGGTAGGGTCCCGCAACCTCAATACCTCTGCTGCTTCTGAGAGGTAAGTAGGATTGATCTCACGCGCATCCATGAGGCGAGAAACAGCGCGATTTACGGATGATCGGCATGCCTCGTCAAACGTCGCCGCAATCTCCAACTCATCAAAGTTGGTATTGATGTTATGCGCTCGATGTACCGCAGATTCCTGCTCCAACCCTACGTGGGCGTCGGGATACGTCTCATGGAGAATTCGCAACGCCTCCGAGCGCATCAACTTCGGGTGGGCGAAGCCTTTCGAAAGAGCATTGATCACCCAACCTTGGTATTGGGTCCAAGGAACTGGAAAAAGGGCGCCACCAACAAGTTGCGGACTCAGCACCTCTGAAATACTAGGGTGCAAAAGCAACGCATGCGCCTTTTCAGCCAAGGGGTGAGCTGGGCTTGTCTGACGCTTATCGCCACTAAGCGCCAAAGCCAGCGAAGCGCGGATGTTGTAATGCGGCTCGCCAGAAGCTGCGTCATATAACCACGACGCCCATTGCTCCACCAGCTCTGGGTGCAACCGACCCAACGAGTCGAGCATCGAAATCACGTACTCTCGCTGCCCGTCGGTCAGGATTCGCCAGTAACTACGCATGAACTCAATCAGATCGGGTCTCTTGCCACACAGCTCCACCAAGGCTTCCACGGCCAGTAGCCGAACATCAATCTCAGGGTACTTTAGAAGCGCCAACAAATAGCCGACAGCCTCTCCCTCGAAACCGAGCCCGTCCTCGGCAGATATCCAGTGATGTTCTATAGGCTTTGATATCAGGCCGGCCGTGAGGCGCCGATTGTGAAGAGCCCAAGTGTCATACAGTGCAACACCGTCCAAGGCCATTGCCGAATTCAAGCTATCAATGAGCCCTCCAAGCCTGTACACCAGTGACGTGGGGTACTTGTTGTACTGATGTCTGAAGCTGTCGAGCATGAAGCGGCAGCCCCTACTTGCATCAATTTCAAGTGACAACTCACATATTTCACGGCACAGATCCAAGTGCTCGAAAAAGAAATCCGCGATGGAGTCCCGTGCCTCTTCAAGTAACTCAAATGCTTCCTCCGGTTTCGCCAGACGATAGCGTTTCGCGACCTCAACCAAGGCCAGCGCACGTGCGTCAGATGTCAATTTTTCTCGAGCGAGCGCCAACCAACTGGGCAGTTGAGTAAACGAAGCCCCCTGAATTCTGTCTGGCAGCAACGCACGAAGCTCGCCTTCAACACGGTAGCCAATGCCGACTGGGCGAAGCAATTTGTCAAGCCAGGCATCAAGATCGAAAGCCTCCTTAAATCGCGCGAAACTTAGTTGTGGCACTCCAACGAATAGCGAAAACCCGTCAACAGTCTCACGAACGACTTCTTCGGCAGCCTCGCGCAAATGTGCATCGTCCCTTCCATATAGACCAAGAACCTGCTGTTCGAATGATTCGAGGAATACCTCAAATTCCTGATCAAGGTCGGGGGGAACTGATTTCAGCGAAGACGTGGCGAGCAGCGCTCGGCGCCAATCATTACGCTCCTGAGACAACCTGGTCGCTGTCCTCTCCCTCAGCTCTTGATCAGCAAATTCCTCCAGTTTCACTCGGAATGCTGCGGTGTCACCCGGGTCAAGTCTCTTCAATGTTGCTTTAACTTGCGTTCTGAAATCGTCGGAATAGTTTGTTTCTGAGTGCTCCTCCGACGGTTCCTCAGGCTCCCAATACATCACCTCGTCACGCTGCGCATCCTCGTTGGCAGGTTCAATAGCGTTTCGCATCACGGCCCATTCGCCTAACAGCCGAGGCCGATTTTTCTCGACCAAAAACATTTGACGTGCGAACTCATAGGTCTCATCTGCTACGTCATAACTGCGTTGTTTGAGTAATGACGCAAAGAAACCCCGCATTGCGGGAAGCGTCTCGTCATCGAAGTGCCCATAGTTCTGCCAGCGAGACATCGTTTTCAGGACTGCCAGCAATATCCGTTTATCGAATGTCGACACGGCGTTAAGTTCCGACAACACACCACCTAGTGCACGCTCACGAAATATTTGTCGCTCCTCGGCTACCAACCCCCGAAAGACTTCAGCTGGCCACCATTGCGCAACAAGGCCCAACAGACCTTCGATAGCAATCGCCACCTGTTTCCCGGCCCCCGTGTCCTCTAAATGGTGGGCAAGTTCGAGCTGTTCCGCTAGACGTTGTCGGCTGCCTTCAGGGTCTTTATCGTGAGCAAGCTTCAGGGGGATGAGTATTTCACTGAACTGATAGTCCTTGCGGTTGTGAACACCGCATGCAACGGTCGCGACGTCGCTCCAAAGACGGACGGCTTCCTCCCTAAATCCGCAGGCACCCCAAGTACGCGCAACGTCAAGAAGAGCTGGCACGAGCGTCATCGTCTCCTCTTCTGCACGTGCTGCTGCTTCAACACTATCCAAGAGCATGCGCTGGATCTGGGCAGCGACTGCTGCACGGTTACCAATCAGGGACTCGGCCAATTTACGGGTAGCGGATGGAAAACGCCTGCATCGTTCACCACCATTAACCTCAAGCCAGTAACAACCCAGAGCAGTTTGGTCTTCTTTGCCTAAGAACTCGGCGGCACAATCCCATACATGCTGATACAGCTCGTGGGCAGAACCAGCATATAAGTGACCATGGTAGTGGGTGTCTGAATCACGCCGGAAAGTTTCCGGATGAATCGCAAGCCGATCGCAAATTGCCTTAAGTGATACAAGGCCATCACCCACTGCTTTCCCTGAGGCTGATTTCACCCAAAACTCAGCCAATGAAATCAGCGAAGTAACGATGTCACCAATAGGCGCCCTCAAGTGGACGCAACTCGCACGAAGTGCGGCTGCACCATCGACTCGATTGAGCATGAAGCTTCGGAACGCTTCGAACATCCCAATCAGGTCTGGATTGAAATGGTGATTCTTAGCCAGTGTGTTCGGCACTGTGGGGATGGAAATGCTTTCTACACCGACAAAAGGAATATGGTAACGCGCAAACTGAACTTGCACCCACGTTAGAAACTCATGGGGTAGGCACTCTAGTTTTACGCCCTCCGCAACAACGATGGCGTCGGGGATAGAGCCAGACTTTGAATATGCCACCGCCAATGCTGCTTGGCATGCAGCGCCTAGGATACAATCTGGCAGCTTCTGGCTAGAGATTGCAATTAGCTTGTCGATTGAGACGCGATCAACAAGGCTCTGCAGTACCTTTAATTGCAACTCAAGATTGAGTTTGCCATTCTCTATAGCCTCCGCAGCCGCAATTGCGTGACTTCCTTGGCGCTTTGACTGCCAACGCAATTGAGCGATCTCTCCTAACAGCGCCGCAGGCTCCATAACTAAACTAGCCACACGATAAATAGCAGCGGTTCCTGGGTAACCAGAATTGCCGCGGGTGGCAAGTGACTCGCGAACGATAGCTGTAGGGAGCGTACGGCCGATCCGGCATGCATAATGCTCAGCAAATAGCGCAAAATCGGCGGGGGAGACCATGCAAAACTCGCCGTCCCAAACCGCACTCAAGGCGCCATCCGACAGCCCGATGTCCATGAGAGTCATCGCCATTTCGACAGGCTTGAGTTCCACATTCTGCTCGATCAACCCTGCCTGTTGCCTTAAGAAACCGATGCGTATGAAGGAAACGAGATCGTTAGCTTGAATACTTGCTCGCCAAATAAGATCCAGATTCCGCTGGATTTCACTCATTGGTCTGTAACAACTCCAAGCCCGATTCACCCAATCGTCATCGCAGGCATTAAGCGCCTCTTCGTGAAGCCCCTCATCTAATAAATGCCGAAATCTATGACGCCAAGATTCATCAGTTGTAGGCTCCGCTTCATACCAATCCAGAATTGCACGTGTGATCTCAGATCTATAATCGGCAGTACGCTCGCTTACGTACTCGGCAAGGCTAGCGTGATTGATGGCAAACCCTTTTGCTTCTGACACCTTCAATACGTAGCTGATTGCCTGTAACTTCTGTTTTACCACCGCGAGAGAAAGTGGATGATTAACGCTTCCGAGCAATTTTCTTAGCGTTTCTGGTGTGGTGTATTCTTGCCGAACGACCAATATGGCAATCAAATAAACCGTGTCTAAGTCCGCAGACCACTCTTGCCACATGTGATCATGAAAGTGATCAATCCTGTCGTTCCGCAGCGTGGGCGCTTGTCGCAGATACTTCCGACGCTCCGCGACATCCATATCGAATAGTATTTTTGCCAAATATTCCAAGTAGATTGGCACGCCAGCCGAAACAACAAAGATTTGCTCTAGCAACTCACTATCATGCGTGACACCTCTATGCAGCATAAATTCAGACACTTGCAGACGATCAAACCGCTTGACAACTATTCGTCTAACGGGCTCCCGCCTGAGATGACTAACAATGGCAGAAGGTAGCGCCTGCTCGTATCTTGTTGTAACTATGATCAATACGTTATCTGGAAGATGCCCATCCAAAACACTTGTTAAGGGCTTGGATAGTAGTGACTGGCGAGTTTTTCGATCGACATGGTCAACCCCATCAATCAGGAACACAACTCGCTCGTTGCTTTTAGAAAGCTCCTGCAACCACTCGTTCAACAGTTCGACCGATGCTGGCGCATAGGCTTTTGGAAACTTAAAGTCAGGATATGCATCCTTCAGACCAGAGCACACAGAACGAACAAAGGCATCTTCCTGCAATCGTTCATTTCCCACGGCCCGCTCGTCCGGGATAAAACAATAGTATCCAAACTTTATGCTCGAATTTGCACGGAGAAACTTCGTCAACGCCGTCGACTTCCCAGCCCCTGGTTCACCAACCACGGCAACGAAACCAGAGGAGAGACTTTCTAACGCCCTGTCCAGAGCCATGAAAAGTTCTGGGGTTGGCACCCATAATCCCTCATCGACAGGGAACCGATGGCTCAAGCGCTCTGCAAAGCGATCCGACAGGCCCAACTTCTCCAGAACAAGGTCTGCCGTTATCCTCGCGCTTCCAATAGACCATTTGACACATTCATCTAGCAAAACACCGAACTGTTGTTGCTCGATGCCGAGTTGACTCAAACGAGTCCTAACACGAGCCGAAACTGTATCGCGGTCATCTTGCGAGAGTTTGAATCGCAAAGATCTCAAGAACGCTGCGAATATTTCAGCGTCGGAGATGCCTGACGCTAGTTTGAGCTTTTCGATAGTCTGTTTGTAATATTGATATGCTGGAACAGACTCCATCGACATGCCCGGAGCACTCGATATATAGGGCTCATGAAACTCAGTAATGAACTGTTGCAGGCTTTGAACAAAGCCCTGCGCAGGCTGTTTGTTAACACCAGCCCTTCGCGTAGATAAGAGCTCTACGACTTTTTCCCCTTGCTCAGAGTGAATCTGCTGATATCCGCGTGCCAGCTTTTCCCAAAGTGAGCCACCCTCATCTTCCGCGACCAAGCTAGCCAAGGTGAATGAGGTACTTTGATCTTCTGACCACTTAATCTGAACGAATCGTGCCCCCGTATCTGTGTCGATGATGAGGTCATCGATGTGTTTCGCGCGAGCGGGGTTTTCTAAGGTGACACTGCGTACCCTGGAGCCAATGTCGATCAACTCAAGCAGCTGCAGTGCTGCGACCAAATTCTGGTAATAAAAGCCGGCCTGCGCCTCAGCTCCTGCCATGGTTACTCTCCGATCCACTTAAGCGCATCAGCGCCTTGTAACTTAGTATCCCTTCATCAAGGAGCGCACGATGCGGAATGACGATATGCTTGATCCCGACAATCAAACCTGACTACGAAGCATCGTAATCGCCTCATCAACACTCGCTACGACCTTACAAGCGTATCGAGTATCAAGAGCAATGTGCTTGGCTGTGACCATCGACTTCAGGCCTCGCTCAGTGAGGAACACATCGCAATATCCAAGGGCCGCAGCCGCATGATGAAAATCGTAGAAGTCATTTGCTTCCAGCTGCTGCGTTTTATTCCATCGCACGGCCGCGTGAAGGCAAGTGTTGATGTGGATCGTCCTAAGGGCGTCTTTGACTTCATCCTTCTTGAAGGCTGCGATCAGCAGCGCGTACCACTGTCGAACAAGACCATCCCACTCAGACCCCTCTCTCGGCATTGACTGGCTCATGGCCCGTTCAGCAATTTTTCGAGCTACGTCAGCGGCTACTGGCGCGAACAAGTCAAGGGCTCCTCGCAGCTCAATCTGGTAAGTTTGTTGAAAACTACGAAGGTCCCGGGCATGGTGTGCACTAGCTGCATTTAAGGTGTCAGCGAGATCTCGGTATTCAGGTCCAAGCGGCATGCCATCACCAAGAACTTCCACCATTTGGGATAATGGAATATCCCACATATGATCGAAGAATGCCTTTTGAACCGCCAGCTCAGTATTTGCATCGAAACCGGTGTTTGCTGGATGAACAATTCCCAGCACATAGCTCAGCTTGGACCATACCATCCCTCCCAAGGGCGGAGAGCTCCCTGTCATGCTTGTCGATGAGATAAAGCGCTCAAGCTCCATAGATGAACGCGTGTCAAACGGGATCAGCGCAACGCCTAGACTCAGCTCGTCAATCAACTCTGCCGTAGCCACCCTTGTGCGATGATCGCTTTGCTTGAGTAGCTCGGCAAACGTGCTCTCGCTGATGGGACAGAACGCCAAACCGCTAGCGACCCGCTCCTTCAGAATCGTCAACAGCTCGCGCTGCCGCTCTGTGCTGCCCTGCTCTGCTACGACGTTCCTAAGTAAAATCCAAAACTTAATATCTAGGTAAATAGCTTGGCGTGACTCTAAACCTCGTGCGAGTTCGGCTCGACGACTATCCACGTGCTGATCGAGTGAGACCTCTGGAGCGTCCAAATGCTGCTGTATAGTGCTGCCCATTCGCTCTTCCCTGTAAGGCTCTGGCCATATCGTATTCTGAAACGCGCGATGGAGCCACGATCCCGACTCAACCACCATCGTCAGTAGGACGGGACGTGTGATGACGCCAGTAGATCAAAACCTTTCACCAGACGGCCATGGTAAAATGTTAACGTCCCGATACCGAGCGCTGGATGACTGTGGATGGCCGACAAAATGGCGATAATTCCCTAATAGCGATTTCCCATCCATCACTTGCGACAGGGGGCATATCTGGGGGCAAATTTATGATTCTACTGCCTGTAAACCCCAGGTAGAGCCCTATTGAAATGTTCTTCGGAGAGCAAGAGTTTGACTGTAAATAACAGACTCTAGACTCGCAGCGCTTTGTACGTGGAGCAAGAGCCATAGCTGGACTTACAGAGACAATCGGCAGTACCGGCGGCAGGGCTGGATGGTGGCGCATTCAACTCAAGCGCGTCATTTTTCCTTCGTAGTTGAGACGTCTTGCCAAATGGTGTTCTCCTGCGCATTAAAAAATCCGACTCAAGGGCAGCGTATCGCGATCATTAGCCCGTAGAAATCAGATGTTGACCGTAATTTTTCGAGTGTCTTCCGGTGCCTCATATGGCGAAAGAACTCCTGCCCTCCAGCGGCAACTCGAAAAATAACGAACTCCCATCAGAAGCACTCAAGTGTAGCGGTAACATCCATCGTCACCGCTCGAAGTTAACGCCTCAGTTTGAGCCCAGGGCACTACACACGATCCGCTTGGTCACGTCGAAATTATCCGAAGTGAGGGCATCAATTGGCGAACGATCTTTTTGTCGCCAATCGAGTGACATTCTCGCCGGCCAGATTCGCAAACTCATGAGGCGTGACATGCTCCTGAAGATTCGCCGTAAGGTACCGGCTCCACCAGTTCATGATCAACCGACGCTCCTCAATGAACTCTGCCTTGTGAATGTAGGCAGCTCGAACGCTGTTGCGCTCTCTATGACTCATTTGCCTTTCGATGGCCGTCTCAGACCACAGACCTGACTCGATCAGTGCGCTACAGGCCATTGAGCGGAATCCGTGACCACAAATGTCTGTCTTCGTGTCGTATCCCATGGTGCGCAACGCTTTGTTCACGGTGTTTTCTGACATCGGCTTCCAGGCCCTAGCATCACCGGCAAACACCAGGTCGAATGTGCCAGTGAGGGTGTGGATCTGTTCAAGCACGGCCACAACTTGCGGCGATAAAGGCACAAGATGAACATCGCCCGCCATTTTCGTCCCCCGTGTTGAATGGCGTACGTCCTCCAGCTCCGGCCGAGTATCCGGGATCTCCCATACGCAACGCTTGAGGTCGAACTCACACCAACGAGCGAAACGTAACTCACTCGAGCGAACAAACACGTGCAGCGAGAGCATGAGCGTTAACCGGGTCAGCTCTCGGCCCTTGTAGGCATAGATTCGTGCCAGCAATTCAGGCAGGCGTGACAGGGGCAATGCAGGCCGATGGGAGACTCGCGGCGCTTTGATCAAGCCCTGAAGATCGTACGCAGGGTTTATCGGAATAAGACGAAGGCGTTTTGCCTCACGCATAATACTTTGCAGGTATCTTTGTACCCTTAAGGCGACGTCAATCGTTCCACGTTTTCTGATCGCCTCCAAAGGTTGCATCAGATCATAAGTATCGAGATCAGCAATCGCGCGAGCACCGATAAACGGGAACACATAGTTATTCAGACGGTTGAACACATTTTTGGAATGGTCGGGTGTCCATCTGGCCGACATGTTCTTGTGCCAGTCCAACGCAACGCTTTCAAAAGTACGGCCGTTAACAGCATCTTCCGTTTTGGCTTTACGCTTGTTCTCGACGGGATCAATGCCGTCTGCGAGCATCCGCTTCGCATCTAAACGCTTCTGGCGAGCTTCGGCCAGGCCAATCACGGGATAGCTGCCGAGGGAGGTCAACCCCTCCCGGCCGTCAGGCTTTACATACCTGAGACGCCAGCCTTTACGGCCATTGGGTTGAATTAGGAGATAGAGACCGTCGCCGTCGAAAAGCTTGTAGGGACGGTCCGTTGGCCTTGCTAAACGGCAAGCAGCGTCGGTAAGCGGAGCAGTTGTGCGCGACATAAGGGTATCATCCTTAATCGAACCAAAGACTACCCCTAACTCTACCCTCTAAATGACTGGATTCCAGAAGAATGGACGAGAATCCGACGGAATGCTAAAACGAAAAAACCCGCCAGAAGGCAGGTTTTTCAAGGCTTCCAAAGAACTCAAAAGCGCTCAGTGGAATGCAAGATGGTGCCCGAAGCCGGAATCGAACCGGCACGCCCTTACGAGCGGGGGATTTTAAGTCCCATGCGTCTACCAGTTTCGCCATTCGGGCGGTAGCGCGGTGAAGCGTCCAGGTTTTGCCAAATAACGATCTGGCAGTTCTGACGCTTGTGCAGCAGAGGTGGAAATATATACATCCCGCCCCGGTGAAGCAAGTTCGCAAATACCCTTTTCAAGACTAAATCTTGCAGGCTACTGCAAATAAAAAAGCTCCGTAAATCATTGATCTACGGAGCTTGTTTATTAGTGGAGGCCGAGGTCGGAATCGAACCGGCGTAGGCGGATTTGCAATCCGCTGCATAACCATTTTGCTACTCGGCCTCAAAACATTTGGTGTCTAGTAGCACGACATCAAATGCGTACAAACTTGGAGCGGGAAACGAGACTCGAACTCGCGACCCCGACCTTGGCAAGGTCGTGCTCTACCAACTGAGCTATTCCCGCGTCTTGGTGTGGCGCATTCTATAGAATCCAGAAGCCCCGTCAACCCTTTGATTCAAAAAAGTTTTATTTCTTTTCAACGTCGGTCTTCAGATGTGGCCAGGCAGCCCGCAGGTACTGGACCATCGACCACAAAGTCAGGCCAGCCGACACCATCAGCAAGGTGTAGCCCAGCAAGACCCAGAAACTGAAATCCTTGGGATTGGCCAGCAGGATCACCAACGCCAGCATTTGCGCGGCGGTTTTCCATTTGCCAAGGTTCGACACGGCAACGTGGGCGCGGGCGCCCAGTTCGGCCATCCATTCGCGCAGTGCCGAGACGACGATCTCGCGACCGATGATCACGGCAGCTGGCAGCGTGAGCCACAGGTTTCCGTGTTCCTGTACCAACAGCACCAATGCAACCGCAACCATCAGCTTGTCGGCAACCGGATCGAGAAAAGCCCCGAACGGTGTGCTTTGTTCCAGACGGCGGGCCAGGTACCCGTCCAGCCAGTCGGTGGCGGCAGCGAATGCGAAGACCGAGGCGGAGGCCAGGTAACTCCATTGGTAAGGCAGGTAGAACAGCAAAATGAAGATTGGTATGAGCAGAACGCGTAGAACGGTAATCAGATTAGGGATATTCATCGGCACAACTGGCTACGAGGTGAGGGGGCATTCTACTCGCTGTGCAGATTTGCATAAATCAACTCTGCGAGCTTTTTACTGATCCCGGGGGCTTTGGCAATTTCTTCGATGCTTGCACGAGACAGCTCCTGCAATCCACCAAAATGTTTCAGCAAATCCCGCCGACGTGTGGGTCCGACGCCAGCGACGCCTTCCAGTGTAGACGTCCGACGGGTTTTTCCACGCCGGGCGCGGTGCCCGGTAATGGCAAACCGGTGGGCTTCGTCGCGAATCTGCTGGATCAGGTGCAGCGCGGGAGAGTCGCCGCGCAACGTGAACTCATGTGCAGCGTCGTTCAGGTACAGGGTTTCGAAACCGGCCTTGCGCGTCGCGCCTTTTGCCACGCCAAGCAGAATCAGGTCAGGCACGGCCAATTCATCGAGCACATTGCGGGCCATGGACAACTGACCTTTACCGCCGTCCACCAGCAGGATATCCGGCAGTTTGCCCTCCCCGTCCTTCAGTTTGCTGAAACGTCGGGTCAACGCCTGGTGCATCGCCGCGTAGTCATCACCGGCCGTAACGCCCTCGATGTTGTACCGGCGGTAATCGGCCTTGATCGGGCCTTCGGGGCCGAAGACCACGCAGGACGCCACCGTCGCCTCGCCACTGGAATGACTGATGTCGTAGCACTCAAGTCGTTGAGGAGGCTCATCCAGCTTCAGCACCTCGGCCAGCGCATCGAAGCGTGCCGTAATGTGCTGACGATTCGCCAGGCGCGCACTCAGTGCCTGCTCGGCATTGGTCACCGCCAATTGCTGCCAGCGCGCCCGCGTACCCCGCACGCGATGGCTGATGGTCAGTTCACGACCGCGCAACTCGTCGATGGCGGCGATCAGTGTGGGAAAGTCATCGTGGACCACATTGACGATCAGTTCACTTGGCAAGTCGCGCTCAGGACTGCTGATGAAGTACTGGCCGAGAAACGCGGCCATGACTTCAGAAACGTCTTCTTCAATACCGACTTGAGGGAAGAAGTTCTTGCTTCCCAGTACCCGCC